>CAXUNZ010000294.1:0-4122 GCA_964252525.1 uncultured Acetobacteraceae bacterium | reverse complement strand
CTCCGCCACCGGAATACCCGCCAGCGCCGGCGCGAGCAAAGCCACACCGCGGGCATAGCCCAGCTTCAGCGTCGCCTCGCCATTGCGATTGACGTAGGTCTGCTCGATGGCCGCCTCATCGGGACAATGCCGCGCAATCAACGCGGCCAGGCCGTCATGCAGCAGCCGCAACCGCGCCGGCACCGCATCGCCCGAATCGGTCGCCAGCACGCCATCGGCCAAATGCCGCAGCTGGTTGCCCGTCACCTCGATCAAACCCCATCCAGTGAAACGCAAGCCGGGATCGATCCCCAGCAGCCGCAGCCCAACCGGCGCGGGCGGCGTCATGCGGCCGACAGCGCCTGCATCACCTGTTCGGGTATATCGAAATTGGCGAAGACGTTCTGCACGTCGTCGCTGTCTTCCAGCGCCTCGATCAATTTCAGCACGCCGGCCGCGCGCGCCTCATCCAGCGTCACCACCGTGCCTGCGCGCCAATCCAGCCGCGCCTCCTCCGGCGCGCCGAAACGCGCTTCCATCGCATCGCGCACGGCAAAAAAATCATCGACACCCGTGGTGATCTCGTGGCCGGCCGCGTCGCTCTCCGCATTTTCGGCGCCCGCCTCGATCGCCGCCTCCAGCACCGCATCCGCCGAGGCAACACCCGCCGCAAACCGGATCACGCCCACACGGTTGAACAGGAAATTGACTGAATTGGTCTCCCCCAGCGCGCCGCCATGCTTGGCAAAGGCGCTGCGCACTTCGCCTGCCGTGCGGTTGCGATTATCGGTCAGGGCCTCAACGATGACCGCCACGCCGTACGGGCCGTACCCTTCGTAACGCACCTCGGCGTAATCCTCGCCGGCACCCGCGCCTGTCGCCTTCTTGATCGCGCGCTCCACCGTATCGCGCGTCATGTTGGCCTTGTTCGCCGCAACCACGGCCGCGCGCAGGCGTGGATTGGCGGCCGGATCGGGCAATCCGGCCTTGGCCGAAACGGTGATTTCACGGATCAGCTTGGCAAAAGCGCGCGCCCGCCTTGCGTCCTGCGCGCCCTTGCGGTGCATGATGTTTTTGAACTGACTGTGGCCGGCCATGGAGTTGTCTGTAGCATGCGGAGAAGGTCAGGGAAAAGGCTGGGGGGGATGGCACGCCCCACCCAGCCTTTTTCGACTCCAGCGTCACATGATCTGGAAACGGCACAGCCCCGCCGGCAATCAGCGTCCAAACACCCTCCGACACAACGAAGCCACACTCGGCAAACAAGCGCCGGCACGGTAAATTGGCGTCCGTCTCTACCAACGCACCACTGCGCACCCGCCCGGTGCGCACAAGCTCGGCCATCACCGCCTGCTCCACGCCCATGCCAATTACCCGGCACGACATCACCCATTGCAAAACACGTCCCGCGCGCAGGATCACCACGCCAACCAGTCCATACTCCGCGAACCGGTCCGCCACGTCGTACACGACAAACACCCCGCCCGCCGCGAAATGCGCCGCGCACTCCCGTCTCGTCCAGCGCTGGCCCGTGGTGTTGAACTGGTTGGTCTTGTTGATCAGCTCGAACGCCCGCGCAAAACGCGGCGCCTCGGCGGTGCCAATCTCGCCCAGGCTGACAACGATCTCCTGCTGCGCCAGAAAATCCTCGCGCGGACTCCCCGCGCGCTGCCCTTCCCGAATACCCTGCGCGTGGATCATCTCGGTACGCCGCGCCGATTCCTCCGAAACCCCTGTCCCCTGAAGTTCAGGTGCCAGAAGCAGAATCCGGCGCAAATAATAGGGGTTGCGGCCCAGCACACGAATATCGCGAAACGCCGCCTGCATTGCCGCGCGCTCCGCCGGATTGTCATCGATGAACAGCACGCTGCGCGGCAGCAAACGCATTGAGGTCAAAATCTCCGCCATGTTCTCGACTTTCGGCCGCCAATTGATGCGCAAGGCCGCGAAATCCTCCAGCCGCAGCGCCCGTCCCACGATCTTGCGCCAGACCTCGCGCACACGCGCCTCGTCATTCTTGCTGACGATGGCCAGCAGCACGCCCCGCTTCTTCAAATACAGCAGCGCTTCGGCAAACCCGTACGGCCAGCCCGCGAACATGTGGTGATCCACGGCCTCCGCGTCGCCTGACACGCCACGCCAGAGCGTGTCGTCCAGATCGATCACCACCAGCTTGACCGCATCCTCCGGGGCCACCGTGCGCCACATGGCCTCCGCTTCGGCAATCACCGCCGCCGCGAAAGCCTCGCCGGCCGCCACATCGTAATGCTGCGCGATGCTGCCGGTCTGCTCCATCCGGTTGCGCTCGGCCATCGCCGTCACCAGCAAGGCGCCATGTCCGGAGAACAAAACGCTGTCATCCTGCATGTGCCGCCGCCCCAGCGAGGCCGCGATACGGTCCACATCCAGCACATGCGCATTCGGGTAGCCGCGCACCAGCCGCTCCAGCTCTTCATTGAGCCGTGCGACATAGTATTCGATGTTGCGCAAATCATAACGCGGCAGCAGCCGCCCCATCGGATTGAATTGCGGCACCAGGAAATTCAGCACGAAGCTCGGCAGCCCCGCCTCGCGGCAATACTTCATCCGCACATCGAGGGCAGCGCGCAGCCGCGCGCACCCGTCGGCGAACAGCTTTTCGTGCGCGGCCAGGTCCGTGTAAGGCAGTTGCGCCGCCGCAACCTCGCCGAGCGCCTGGCGCACCGGCAATTGCACGATCTGGAAGTCATAGGCGGCAATATCGGCGGGCGCCGAGAACGCGCCGCGCGCCTGATTATTGACGAGCACGAAATCGAATTTGCCGTGCCCTGCCGCGCCCCGCTCCGCGCTCAGCAGCCCTTCAAGAAAGCATGTCCCGATCGCAAGCGCACGATAGGGTGCCATCGGGGTGACACAAAGGTCGCCAGGGGCCAGGTACGACGCGCCGTTATGCGCGTCGAAAAGCACCTCCTTCCGTGCGCCCGTCTCGGCCACGGCCGGCTCATCGGCCAAGGGGTCGGGGGCGACAGGCGCGGGCGAGGCCGGGCTTGCACCGAACAACGCCTCTAACGCTTTCGCTTCAGCCGCCACGGGACGGCCATCCGAACTTGCTCACCGCCGATCACCCCGTGCTGCCGACGCGCCATAGCATGACGGGCCGGCCGCCCGACAACGCCATCACGCCGGCAGCGCCGCCGGTATCACCGGGCTCAGCCGCCCGCCCATGCGGAACGCCTCTGCCCGCACCGCCAGCCCCGTGCGCGCATCGGTCTCCACGAATACCCCGCACAAGCTGGCAACCCCCTCGGACGGCGCCAGCCGCTCGCCCGGCACGCGGCGCCAGAACTTGGCCGCCGCCGCGCCCTTCTCCATGCCGATAACGCTGTCATAATCGCCGCACATCCCGGCATCGCTCTGGTAGGCCGTTCCTTGCGGCAGGATCTGCGTATCGCCCGTCGGCACATGCGTGTGCGTCCCCACCACCAGCGAAACCCGCCCATCGAAGGAATGACCATACGCCATCTTCTCGGACGTGGCCTCGCCATGAAAATCGGCGACGATCGCATCCACCGTTCCGCCCAGCCGGTGCCGCCCCAGCAACTCCGCGGTCACCCGGAACGGATCGTCATTGGGTTCCATGAACAGCCGCCCCAGCACCTGCAGCACCAGTACCCGCCGCCCATCGGCCAGTTCGGCCACCACCGAGCCATGGCCTGGCGTTCCCGGCGGGTAATTCGCCGGCCGGATCAGCCGCGGCTGCGTCTCGATATATCCCAGCAGCTCCTTGCGATCCCAGGCGTGATTGCCCAGCGTAATGACATCGGCACCCGCGGCGAAGAATGCGTCCGCCATCGCCGGCGCCAGCCCGAAACCGTGGCTGGCATTCTCTCCATTCACCACCACGCAATCCAGCTTCAAGGACATCCGCAACCCGGGCAGCGCCGCCACCACGGCCTCCCGCCCCGTCCGCCCGACCACATCGCCAAGAAACAGAATACGCATCAGGCCCCAGGCAGCACAGGCACGGTCACCCCAAGCTCGGTCACGACCGCATCGAGCCGCCGGTCATGCGGCCCCACGGGCAGCCTGTCCACCGCCAGCGCCGAAAACCCCAGCCCCACCGCCCGCACGCCAGGCAATCCGGCCAGCGTGCGGTCGTAATAC
>CAXUNZ010000293.1:0-4132 GCA_964252525.1 uncultured Acetobacteraceae bacterium | reverse complement strand
CGCATCGCCCGGTGCGCGCCGGCATGGTGCTCGTCGCCTTGCTGCTGATCGGCGGCGGCATCTACTATTACCTGTCCACGAAGGGCGTCGTCTCGACCGACGATGCCTATACGGACGGCCGCGTCATGACGATCGCCTCCCACGTCACCGGCTACGTCACCAGCCTGGACGTGAACGACAACCAGTTTGTCCACAAGGGCGATCCGCTGATCCACATCGACCCGCGTGACTACCAGGCCAGCCTGCAACAGGCCCAAGGCCAGTTGGGCACCGCGCTCGGACAGCTCGCCGCGGCCCAGCAGGGCTACGCCGTGGCCCGTATCAATTTCCCCGCGCGCCTCGCCCAAGCCCGCGCGCAATTGCTGAATGCGCAGGCCAATCTCTTCAAGGCCCAGACCGACCAGAAGCGCCAGCTCAGCCTGCCGCGCGCCGCCACCACCGGCCAGCAGATCGACTACGCCAACGCCGCCGTGCGCTCGGCCGAGGCCCAGGTCACCTCGGCCGAGGCCGCCGTCCAGCAGGCAACGCCCGTGCAGCCCAACATCAGCCAGGTCGGCGCGCAGATAAAACAGCTCGGCGGCTCGATCAGCCAGGCCCAGGCGGGGATCACACAGGCGCAGCTCAACCTCGAATGGTGCGTGCTGCGCGCGCCGCAGGACGGCTGGATCACCAAGCGCAATGTCGAGGTCGGCAATTACGTCCAGCCAGGCGCGCAGATCTTTTCCATCGTCTCGCCCGACGTCTGGATCACCGCCAATTTCAAGGAAACCCAGCTCGCGCACATGCGCCCCGGCCAATACGTGACCATCGATATCGACAGCTATCCCGACATGAAGCTGACCGGCCACGTCGATAGCGTCCAGTTGGGGTCGGGCAGCAAATTCACCGCCTTTCCGCCGGAAAACGCGACAGGCAATTTCGTCAAGATCGTGCAGCGCGTGCCGGTGAAAATCATCATTGATGGCGGCCTTGACCCCAATTTGCCGCTGCCGCTGGGCATCTCGGTCGAACCCTCCGTCACCGTTCAATGAGCGAGGCCGAGTCCGACGCCGCCTGGCGCCCCAAATCCAATCCGTGGCTGATCGCGGTCGTCGTCACTGTCGCGGCCTTCATGGAGGTGCTGGACACCACGATTGTCAACGTCTCCCTGCCGCATATCGCCGGCAGCCTGTCATCGAGCTACGATGACGCGACCTGGGCGCTGACGAGCTATCTTGTCGCCAACGGCATCGTGCTGACCATCTCCGGCTGGCTGTCGGACGTGCTCGGCCGCAAGCGCTATTTTTTGATCTGCATCGGCATGTTCACCGTGTGCAGCCTGCTCTGCGGCACATCGACCAGCCTGCCCGAACTCATCATCTTCCGTCTCATGCAAGGCTTCTTCGGCGGTGGATTGCAGCCCAATCAGCAGAGCATCATCCTCGATACGTTCGAGCCATCGCAGCGCGGCAAGGCGATGGGCGTGGTGGCGATCGCCACGATCGTCGCGCCCATCATCGGCCCGACCTTGGGCGGCTACATCACCGACAATATCAGCTGGCGCTGGATTTTCTTTATCAACATACCCGTCGGCATCCTGGGCGTTTTCGGTGTGCTGGCCCTGGTCGAAGATCCGCCCTGGGTCAAACGCCGGCGCAGCCGCGGCATCGACTATATCGGCATCAGCCTGATCACCATCGGGCTCGGCTGCCTGCAGGTCATGATGGATCGCGGCGAGGATGACGATTGGTTCGGCTCGCCATTCATCCGCGTCATGGCCCTGTTTGGCGTTCTGGGCGTTCTGGGCGCGATCGGCTGGCTGCTGACGGCCAAAAAGCCTGTCGTCAATCTGCATGTCCTGGGCGACCGTAATTTCGCGCTCGGCGTGATCATGATCGGCTCGATGGCCTTCATCCTGTATTCCTCGGCCGTGCTGATCCCGCAATTCGCGCAGCAGGTCCTTGGCTACACGGCAACGCTGGCCGGCCTGATCCTCTCGCCGGGTGGCGTGGTCATCATTCTGCTGATACCGGTCGTCACGCGCGTGCTGCCATTGTTGCCGACGAAATATTTGATCACGCTCGGCTTCACGCTGATGGGCTTTTCGCTGATCTATTCCAGCCGCCTGGTGCCCAACGTCTCCTTCGAGCACCTGGCCCTGATGCGCGGCGCGCAGACGACCGGATTGGCTTTCATGTTCGTGCCGATTTCCACGATTGCCTATTCCAGCCTGCCGCGCGAGATGAACGGCGATGCCGCGGCGCTTTACACGATGTTCCGCAACGTCTTCGGTTCGGTGGGCATATCGACCGCAACTGCGCTGATCACGACGCAGACGCAGACGCGCCAATCCTACCTTTCGCAATGGATGACGCCGCTGAACCAGCCGTATAACGAGCTGGTGCAGCAAACGCGCGCCGCGCTGCTGGCGAGCGGTCACGCCGCCGCCACCACGCAGTCTACGGCCACAGGACTGATTTATCAGACGTTTCGCACGCAGGCGTCCGTGCTCGCGTACTCGGATGTGTTTCGCTATTGCGCGATAGGTGCATTCTGCATCGTGCCGCTGACGCTCCTGTTCAGCAATTACCGGCCACGTCCCGGGCAGAAAGGGCCCGCGGCGCATTAGGGTGGCGGCATTAGTTAACCTGCGCCTAGAAAATAATGACGGTGGGTCTGGGGAGGAGGCACTGCTCCTCCAGACTTTTATATAACGCGATCGTTCCGCTTGAATGTATTATGCGGTATGTAAGCCCATGCTGCGCCTCATCCTCGCCCTCCTCCTCGTCACCGCCACACACACGCGCGCGCAGGAAGAGCCGCCGCCAAATCCGCTTCTGCTTCCGCCTGTTCCCATCCATGAGCAGGTCGTGCACCTCTCCGGAGACGCGGACCGGCCTGTCGATCTGGTAGCCACACTCTACCTGCCGGAAGGCAGCGGTCCTTTTCCGCTCGCCGTCATCAATCACGGCGCCAACGGCGCGCACGAAAAGCCTGCCGAGATGAAGCGGCACCGGTTTACCTATCTCGCCTACTACTTTCTCTCCCGTGGCTATGCCGTGGCGCTGCCGATGATGCGCGGCTACGCCGGTTCGGGCGGCAGCCAGAGTGTTCATCATTGTGACCTCGATGAAATTGCCCTGGCGAATGGGCGGGACATCGCCGGTGCCATCGCCTCCCTGGGCTCGGACCCGCGCATCGACGGCACGCGCGTTGTCGTCGCCGGGCAGAGCTTCGGCGGCTGGAACACGCTCGGATTGGGAGCGACCTACGCGCCATCGGTCAATGTGCGTGGGCTGGTGAACTTTTCAGGCGGAGTAAATTCCTCAGGCTGCCTGGGCGGCAATGGCGAGGATGCGCTGGTACGCGGCGCGGCGCGGTTGGGCGCGGCCTCTACGCTGCCTTCCCTATGGTTCTATGGCGAAAATGACAGCCTGTTTGCAACAGGCACCTGGCGCGCGATGTATCGCGCCTACAAGGATCAGGGTGGCCACGCGACCCTTATCGATACCGGCCCGTTCATGAACGACAGCCACCAACTGCTCAGTCATCCGGAGTCATTTCCGATCTGGGTACCCCGGCTGGACGCTTTCCTCGCCCGCATTGGCTTGCCGTCCACGGAGGTGCAGCCGGCCTATATGCCGCTCCCCTTGCCGCCACCAACCCATTTTGCCGCCATCAATGATGTTAATGCGATTCCGTGGGTCAGCGACGCCGGGCGTGTGGCCTATCGCACCTATCTCACGCGTCCGATGCCGCGCGCCTTTCTGGTCGCGAGTTCGGGTGGTTTTGCCGCGGCGGTTACGGGTTTCGATCCGCTCGGGCGCGCCATGGCCGATTGCGCGCGCGCCCACCTGGTCTGCCGGCCTTACGCCATCGATGACGAGGTGGTTTGGGTGCCGCCGCCCCCGCCGCCTTCATTGGCCGACAGCCATTTCGCCGCCTTGACCGACGTGAACGCAGTGCCTTGGGTCAATGCCTCCAGCCGGGCCGCTTACGCCCGCTTCTTGTCTTTGCCCTTGCCTCGCGCCTTTGCCGTGGCGGCAACAGGCCAGAGCGCCACCGCGCAGGGAGGCTACGACCCGCTGCAACGGGCGCTGGCGCTCTGCGCGCAGCACAACTTCGTCTGCCGGCCTTACGCCGTGAACAACGC
>CAXUNZ010000292.1:0-4194 GCA_964252525.1 uncultured Acetobacteraceae bacterium | reverse complement strand
GGCGGGAACTGGCTTCCCTGGCGCGCGCCGGATTTGCGCACCAGGTGGCAGCGGCCGCGCTGCGGTTGAGCGCGGAGGAGGCGGAGGCGCTGATCCTGCGCTACCGCGCGGCGCTTTAACGCAAAAAGAAGGGCGGCACCTGAGGCGCCGCCCTTTGAGTGCCGCGCCTGAAAGGCGCAGTGTTCGGGGAGGGAACGCGAGGCTCGCACCTGCAAACCTCGCCCACCAATGTGCGCCAGGCAGATTGCCGTGGAGTTAAGCGCGGCGTGTCTTCGCTGAAATATTGACCGGCGTGCTCCTGCCCGGCCGCGGTGGCGGGTGTTGCAAGCCGGCGGGTGCTGCGCCATGTCGGCAGGGGTGTCGACGCGCCGGGATTGCGCGCGTCTGGAGGAGTTTGGCCATGGGTAGTCTTTCGCCCCTGCATTGGATGCTTGTTCTGCTGGTGGTGCTGCTGCTGTTCGGCACCGGACGCATCAGCGGGGTCATGGGCGATTTCGCCAAGGGGCTGAAATCGTTCAAGAAGAACATGGCCGAGGATGACGATGCATCTATGGAGGCCTCGGCCGATCGGCCGGCGCCGACGATCTCCGCGCCCACCGGCACAACGACCGTGCGCACGCCCTCCCCCGAGACCACGCGAGCCAACCAGGTCTGAAGCGGGCGCTTGTGAGCGGTGGAGGTTCCTCGCTGGGCCTGTGATGACATTGTCCGCGCCGGCCGGCGCATGGACGCGAAAGGGTGGGTGCCGGCGACCGCGGGCAATATCAGCGTGCGGCTGGATGCGGACACGATCGCCATCACGCGTAGCGGCGGACACAAGGGGTTTCTGACCGAGGAAAGTGCCATTGCCGTCGATCTGAACGGGCTGGCACTGACGCCGGGCGCCAGACCGAGCGCGGAGACGCTGCTGCACTGCCAGATTTATCGCCGCTTCGCCGAGGCGCGCGCGGTGCTGCATGGCCATTCCGTGGCGGGCACCGTGCTGTCGATGGAGGAGCGGGCGCCGCAGCTCGTTTTCCAGGGCTACGAGGTGCAGAAGATATTCGCCGGCCAGACCACGCACGAAATCGGCCTTGCCTTGCCGCTGATTGCCAACGATCAGGACATGGCGCGTCTGGCAGGTATGGTGGGACCCAGGCTGGGTGAGGCGCCGATGGGCTATCTGATCCGCGGCCATGGCGCCTATGTGTGGGCCGAAGACATGGACATGGCGCTGGCACGGCTGGAGGGGCTGGAGTTCCTGCTCGCCTGCGCGCTGGAGAGGAGACGCAGATGAGCCGTCTGACCGTTTATGAAGATCAGGCGCCGGGCGCGCCGGTGTTGCGCACGCAAGAGGCGGGCGAAATCGCGGCGGCCTTGCGCGAGATCGGCGTGCGGTTCGAGCGCTGGGATTTGCCGACCGCGCTGAGCCCTGAGGACAGTGCCGAGGATATTCTGGCGGCCTATCGCCCGCATCTGGACCGGCTGATGGGACCTGGCGGAGCGGGTTCGGCGGACGTGATGAAAATGAACGGCGCGGGGCCGGCCTATCCGGCGATCCGGCAGAAATTTATCGATGAGCACACGCATACCGAAGACGAGGTGCGGTTCTTCGTACATGGTTCAGGCCATTTCGTTCTTCATGTCGATGGGCGCGTGTACGACGCGCATTGCACGCAGGGCGATCTGATCAGCGTGCCGATGGGCGTGGCACACTGGTTCGATGCGGGTGAGCAACCGTTCTTTACCGTGCTGCGCATCTTCACCGACACCGCGGGCTGGACGCCGCATTATACGGGCGAGAAAATCAGCGCGCTGTTTCCCGCCGCGTGAGCCTGCCCGCCTGCATCGTCACCGATATCGAGGGCACGGTGACGCGCGTGGCCTTTGTCCACGATGTGCTGTTTCCCTATGCGCGGGCGCGTCTGGCGGAGTTTCTGTCGACGCACGCGGCGCGCGCGGATGTGGTGTCTGCGCTGAATGAGGCGAGGCGCCTGGCGCCCGGCGCCGATCCGCTGGGCACGCTGCTGGGGTGGATGGATGCGGACGCCAAGGTCGGGCCGTTGAAGGTATTGCAGGGTTTGATTTGGGCGCAGGGTTATGCGGATGGCACGCTGAAAGGCGAATTGTATCCGGATGTCGCGCCGGCACTGCGCCACTGGCACGCGGCGGGTGTGCGGCTATACGTGTATTCGTCGGGATCGGTGGCGGCGCAGAAGATGCTCTTTCGGTGTTCCGTGGCGGGTAATCTGGAAGGGCTGTTCAGCGGGTTTTTTGACACGGGGGTTGGCGCCAAGCGCGAGAGCGCGAGTTATGCGGCGATTGCACGGGCTGTCGAGGCGGCGGCGGGGCAGATCCTGTTCTTGTCGGATGTGGCGGAGGAGCTGGATGCGGCTGCGGCGGTTGGGCTGCGGACGTGCCAGCTCGTTCGCGCCGAGGACAGGACGATTGCGAGCGGCGCGCACGCGCAGGCGGCGGATTTTACGTCAGTCGAAGGGCCGTTAACGCGAGGGAAGATTGGGGGAGATGTGCCATCCCCCCCCAAACCCCCCGTCGATTGTTTGAATTCGCCTAATTGATGACGGGGGGTCTGGGGGGAATGGCACATTCCCCCCAGTTCTTTCCTTGCCTTCAACTCGGTGACGCCAAAATCGGATAACGCGCCTTGCGCCCCGCGGCACTGCCGGGCGCGCCCAGATCGCCGCCCAGCGCAGGCGCAATCGAAGTCGTGGCGCCATAGAGGAATTCCATCATCGCAATGCCCGTTGCTTCCTGCGCTTCCTGGCCGCTGAGCGCCTGCGTCTGCTGATAGGCGTTTGCCAAATCCTGTGCCGCCGGGCGCAACAAAGCGAAGGCCTGGTCGAACATGGCCCTATTGGCGGGGTTTTTCGTGCTCCAGGCAAACAGCGCGTCCAGCACGTCGTCATGGCGTGTGCGCAACCAGGGTGTCCAGCCGCCCGCGCGCGCCTGCTGGCTGAGGACGAGCGGCATGTTCAGCAACATCCATTCGGTGCGGGCACGCAATTGCGCCTGGTCGCGAAGGGTGGCCGTGCCGAGCGGGGGCTCGGCGCCGGCACGTATCTGGCCGAGCAGCGCACGCCAGGGTGTGAAGGATGGCAGATGATCGAAGGCGCCGTTCTCGGCCGGCATTTTGAACGTGTCGAACAGGCAGAGCGGTGTCGCGGTGCCGGTGGAAATGTCCCACGCGCCGGCATGGGCAAATTCGCCAGGCGCTGCGGGCGTATCGAAGCCCCAGGCATCCTCCAGCAAGGCGATGATACGGCCGCCCTGCGCAAAGACGTCGATGGCGCCGTAATCGCCTGTCTGCGACGCATAGGCCGAAAAACGCGCGCCGTTGTTTTCGGCCGTGCTCTGCAGCAATTGTCCCAGCGCGACGGCATCGAGCACCGGCGTTGCGCCGTCGATGGAGATTTCGCGCGCGCGCTGGTCGAAGCCGCCATAGGCATTGGCAAATTGCAGCGCAACGGCGTAGCGGTGGCCGTTGGCCTCGCCCGTGGCCGGACCATGGCTGCCGGCAATTTCACGCACACCCGAAAACATTGCGGGATCGACCGTGCCGCGTCCGCTCAGCGATTCGTCGGCCTGGCGTGCCAGTGCCGCGCAGAACGCGCCGTTCGCAAAGGCGTGCGAGGGGATGAAGCGGACATATTGCGAGATGGCATCACGTCCGATGTCGGCGTGTGAGGGCGCTGACCATGCCGCAAGCGACGCGGTCTGCGCGGCGAAACCTTGCGCCAGACATTGCACGGACGCCGCATCGGGCGGCGCCTCTTCCGGCACGTGGCAGCGTGCGGGCAGGCCGAGAACCCAGGCGCGCTGAAATGCCATCAGCGCATCGCGCGAAAAAGGATCGGCGCGGCGCAAATCGCTTTGCAGAGTTTCGATCAGCCTGCGATTGGCTTGCGCCAGCGCGGGAACCGAACAGGCGGCCTTTTCCACTTGCGTGGAACTTTCAAAACAATTCGTGCTGGCGGTCGCCGCGTCCTCGGTGCGCAGCGAGGTGTAGGAATTCGGCACGTAGGCGCGCGTGTGGTAGATGCCGCAGGACGACAGGCCGCACAGGCTCGCCGCGACGGAAGATACTGCCAAGACGCGCAATGTCACGAGGTGGGTCCTTGTCATAAGAAGAGCATTGAAGGCTGGGGGAGCAGTGCCTGCCCCCCCAGACCCCCCGTCATTATTTTAGGGCGAGCC
>CAXUNZ010000291.1:3033-4220 GCA_964252525.1 uncultured Acetobacteraceae bacterium | reverse complement strand
GGACGCGCTGGGGGGGCATTCGGACGTTGGTCTCCCTTGTTTTGGCTTCGATAACGCCAGGGGGCGCTGCCCCCCGGACCACCGCTGGGGCCTGAGGCCCCAGACCCCCACTTGTGTATCCGCCAAAATTGGGTGTCTGGGGCCTCAGGCCCCAGCGGGGGTCCGGGGGCGGAGCCCCTGGCCTTGCTTTAGAACTCGTAGCTCAACGTAGCGGAGACGAAGTCCCGGTCAATCAGCCCATAAAACTTCCCACCGTCGAAAATGGGAAAGTGATTGGTGTACTGTACGCCCAGGCTCCAGGCCTGCAGATATGAGAACGCGACGCCCACGCTCGCGGCGGCCGTATTGGCTTGAAACACGTTGACGCCAACAGGACTGGTGCCGACAAAATCGTGCTGCAGCGAGATCGTGGGCTTCATGCCAATGCCGTAGGGCAGGACGTTCGGCATATCGACGATGGCCACCAGCGTGTAGGCGCCGGAAAACTGGGTGGCCAGGCCCTTGGTGGAAAGCACGCCGGTGCCGAACTGGCCTGGAACCGGTTTGGTATCCACGGTGGCGGCCTGGGTGAAGGCCGAGTTGGTGTCGGTGGTGTAGGCCGCGTTATACAGCCCGGCGAGGTGGCCGAAATTGTGCACGTAGTCGAAGCCGATTTCGCCAACCAGCGCGATGTTGTTGATGCTGAGCGACGGGATCGGATCGAGCAGCTTGGTTGCGGTGGTCTGCCACTGCGTAACGTCACGGCGCACCCAGCCTTGCAGCTCCGAATTGAAGCCCGGCACGCCGCCGGCCGCCTGGATGACCGGGTCGCCCTTGGCCGCGGCGCAGGATGGCGCCAGGGCGGCGGTGAAGAGCGCGCTGCCGGCGAGATAACAGACCGCGGGCGAATTGACGCCGAGCGACAGATCGGCGCCGGAGAGTTGCACGGGCTGGTCGAAGCGGTGCGATACCTCGCCCTGAATGGCTATGCCGTCCGGACCAGTGAAGTTCCAGCTGAAGCCGACGAGTTTGATGTTCTTGGGGTAGTCGGCGAAATAGGAGTCGGTGGTGGAATAGGTGCGCGCACCATATTCGACGGGATGATGCAGCAGACCGAACAACTGGCTGAGACTATTGGCCGAGAGCACGCTCAACGCTCCCGGTAGCGCACCGATATGCGAACTGCCGGTTTCGAACGACACGAAGGG
>CAXUNZ010000291.1:0-3023 GCA_964252525.1 uncultured Acetobacteraceae bacterium | reverse complement strand
CATCCAACGCGGGGAAGGTCTTGCGCAGAGCAACGCCGCCCTCGCCTATTCCGGTGGGATGGCGGTCCGTGCTGCGGCCGACGGCGCCGCCGAAAGGGTTGGCGTCGGGGATCAGGTTGACGAGATGTTCGGTGCTCGCCTTGTCCGGGTAGAGCGAGAAATAGTTGAGGAACGTGCCGCCATCGGCCACGCCGTCATTGGTGCCGAAGAAGCTGCCGGCAGGTTCGATGCGCGTGCGTGTCCAGTAAGGCTGCCAAAAAGCTTCGATCGTCGTGTCGGGTGCAATCGAGGTCTTCAGGTCCACGACAGGAATGGGCAAAAAGGCGGTGCGCAATTCGGCGCCTGGCGTGCGAAGCGCGGTGACGTCAAGCGGCGTGATCGAGTTGATGCCGAACTGGATAAACGTGCTCTCGCCCCAATTCAGCGCCTGGTTGCCGATGCGCACGTCGATGGGATGGCCGAAGAGCTCGGGCGAGGAGAAGAAATAGGCATCCAGCAGGCGGAAATCCGTTCCGATGTCCCGAACCGCGGCACGATTGAGCGGGAAGCGGAAATCGTCGACGTTATTGTCATAAACAGGATCGTAGAATCCCGTGGCGCGCACGAAGATGCCCGTATCGCCGTTTTTGACCTGCAATTCTGTCGTGATGCGCTGGGTTGCCTCGACCAGATCACCGGCCTTGAAGTTCAAGGTGCCGTTATCGGAGTTGGCGGTTGGGAAATGGCCGCCGTTCTGGTAGCCGACAAAGGCGTAATCGGGGTTGGAGGTGTCGATGCCGACGCTGGAGGACAGCGTGGTATCGAGGCTGATCTGATAGTTGCCGATCGTGTAGTCCACCGCGCGGGCGGTGCCTGAGGCCGCCAGGATCGTTGCCAGCGCAGCCCCGGCCAGAAGCCTCCCACGACACCGCACGCGCACCCCCCTCATCGATGTGTCCACGGTCCCCGTTTCCTTCCCAAGTCCGGCGTCTATGGCCAGGATTCTGTGTTGCCGAATCCCCCCTGCCGCCATCGCGGCGGGGCGTCGCGCGCCGCCGGACGTTAGGGTGGGCACACTAAACAGGTCAAGCGATCAGGGGGTTGTACGCGTGCGTTGTGCCACGGTGGCGTAACCTGGGCGCCACAGTTCGGCTGCGCGTCGCGCGGCACGCTCGGGATTGGATCGTCACGCCGCTTTCTTAACAGCGTTCAGTCTAGTCGAACCGCGCGTCCGACAAGGCGGACGGACCATCATTGATCCGGTTACGGAACTCAGGACAACGCGATGCCAAAAGGACAAAAGTTTTTCGCTTCTTTTTTCAAAAAAGAAGAACCTTGCCGTCTTATCCGAGTGGAGCGGGCGAAGGGAATCGAACCCTCCTAGCCAGCTTGGAAGGCTGGAGCATTACCACTATGCTACGCCCGCGCCGCTGCGTTCCTACCGCGTGCGGCGGGGCACGGCAAGCAAGGCGGCGCGCATGCAGGCGGACGGCGACATGGTGATCGTGGCCTATCGCCCCAAGCCAGGCCAGGAAGCGGCGCTGGTGCGGCTGGTGGCCGAGCATGTGCCGCTGCTCCGCAGCTGGGGCCTGGCGACGGATCGCCCACATCTGGTGATGCGCGCGGCCGACGGAACGCTGCTCGAGATTTTTGAATGGCGGCCCGGCGCCGTGGCCGCCGCGCACAAGGATGCACGCGTGACCGGAATATGGGAGCGATTCGGCGAGGCGTGCGACTACGTCAAGTTGCGGGACTTGCCCGAAACGGCGGAAATGTTCGCCACCTTTGCGCCGGTGGAAGTGAATTCGGCGCCGCAGGTGGCTTCTCCCGTCACCGGCGCGTAATATCTGTCGCAAGGCACGAGACAAGCGCCGGAGGATTGATAGCCGGCCGCCCGGTTGTTTATTTCTTCACCACAAACGTCGTCGTGCCCAGGGTTGCCTGAATATCCGAGGCGCTGGTTTTTGTGGTGCAATTGCCCGCGACATCGCACACCGACAAATAATTGATCGTGTAGGTTCCGACCGGCGCCGTCTGCTGGAAAGCGGACGATGCAATGACCTCTCCCGTCTTCACCGGCGAAAAGATCGTGCTGTAGGCGCCATAGCCGAAAGAACCATCCGGTGCGGCAAAACCCATGCCCACGGTTGCGACGCCGGAAACGTCGTCAGCCACGTGCATCTTGGCCTCGAAATAAGGCATTGCGTCAGACAAATCGATGGTCGGGGTTAAAACACTGCCCTTGCCGAGCGTGGGTGCGGTGACATCCGGCGTTCCTGGATTGGTGATATGCACAATGAGGTTAGAAAACAAACCGCTGAGCTGCTGCGCGGAATAGCTGATGATGCTTCCGTCCATCGAAAAAAGTGTGATTTCGTTCAGTGTCCAGTCGCCGGGCAGAGTGTAGAACCCAAAGCCTTGGTTGGCGAAGGCGGAGGAGACTTGAACCATCAATACCTCGCGCGTCTTCATCGGCAGATAGGATGGCGGTCCGCCGCTGACCGAAACACCTTGCTGATTGTTCGGCGAAATCAGCTGGATGTCGAATCCGCTGAGGCCGATGCTGCCAGGCGCGATGTCCAGCTTGATCCGCGGTGCGCCGGGTGCCACGGCGACGTTGATGTTTGGCGTAAGAATGCTGCCGCCGGTCAGCGCTGGCTCCGTGCTTCCGTCCGGCCGCGCATGCGCCGCCCAGTAGGCGCGTGCTTCGGCGGCGTGCTGCTCCAGCAACGCGCCGGTGGTGATCTGCGCCCGCGCTTCTGCCGACGTCGAGGCAAGGGCGGCCAAACCGAATATGACGGAAATCACTCTCATCGTGTGGTCCCTATGAATTGTGGTTGCGCCAGGGCATGGATGACGACAGAAGGCGACACGGCGTTAAGTTGCTTAGCCATGATCATGGCGGAAACGTAAATAACTCGTTTCGACTTGCCCGGAAGATGTGCCCACGGCAGAAAGCTGCCATGCCGCAACGATCTGCTGATACCCTGACACGCCTGCGAATCATCCGCACCCCGGGCGTCGGCCCGTTGACTTACCAGCGC
>CAXUNZ010000290.1:4053-4273 GCA_964252525.1 uncultured Acetobacteraceae bacterium | reverse complement strand
GGTCGCATGAAGGGTTCTTCTTTCTTGAAAGAAAGAAGCAAAGAACTTTTGCTCATTGGCCGCGAGGCTGGGACAACTCGGGTTTCAACTTTCAAAAGTTTTGTGGTTCTTTTTTTCAAAAAAGAACTGCTTTCTTAAATGACTTTCCCCGCCACGCGCCTGCGCCGCCTGCGCCACGACGCTTGGACGCGCCGGCTCGTGGCTGAGACTACGCTGTCGG
>CAXUNZ010000290.1:0-4043 GCA_964252525.1 uncultured Acetobacteraceae bacterium | reverse complement strand
TGATCTGGCCGATTTTTGTCATTGAGGGGACTGGCCTGACCGTACCCGTCGCCTCCATGCCTGGCGTGGTGCGCGTGTCGCTGGATCGGGTCGAGGGGTATGTGGCCGAGGCGGCGCGTCTGGGCATCCCGGCGGTGGCGCTGTTTCCCGCGACGCCCGCGGAAAAGAAAGATGCCGAGGGGAGCGAGAGCTGCAATCCGGACAATCTACTATGCGGGGCGGCGCGGCTGCTGAAGCGTGCGTATCCGGACATGGGGCTGATCGGGGATGTGGCGCTGGACCCTTATACCGATCATGGCCATGACGGGGTTATTCGGGACGGCTACGTTGCCAATGACGAGACTTTGGCGGTGCTGACGCGCCAGGCGGTGAACCAGGCGCGGGCGGGGATCGATGTGATTGCGCCGTCGGACATGATGGATGGGCGGGTGGGCGCGATCCGCACGGCGCTGGATGCCGAGGGTTTCGTGCATACGCGCATCATGAGCTACGCAGCGAAATATGCCTCGGCGTTTTATGGACCGTTCCGGGATGCGCTGGGATCGGCAAAGGCGCTGCAAGGGGATAAGAAGACGTACCAGATGGACCCTGCCAATTCGGATGAGGCGCTGCGCGAGGTGGCGATGGATCTGGATGAGGGCGCGGACATGGTGATGGTCAAGCCGGGCATGCCGTATCTGGATATCGTGCGGCGGGTGCGGGAGCGGTTTGCGGTGCCGACCTTCGTGTACCAGGTTTCGGGGGAATACGCGATGCTGGTGGCGGCGATGGAGCGCGGCTGGCTGGACCGGGAACGCGGGATGATGGAGGCTTTGCTTGGGTTCAAGCGGGCGGGGGCGAATGGAGTGCTGACGTATTTCGCGGTGGAGGCGGCGGGGGTGCTGGCGCGATGAAGCCGGTGTCTCGGGGTGTCGTGAAGAGGGCGGCGCCGCCTCGGCCTAAACGCGCTGCGCGGCGCGTGAAGGTCTCGCTTTCGCGGAGCTATGCCTTGCCGGATGAGGAAATGAACCGGAATGTGGAGGCGGGCACGGCCGCGCCGCATCCTGAGGAATGAAGCTGACGATCGACATTGCGATTGGCGACTCTGTAGCGATAAAAGGGTCGGCGCGCGCCACGCCGGCTGGGCTGATAGCCGCAGTCGTGCTTCTAACGGCGGTGCTTGTCCCTCTTGTCTGGATTACGCGCTCCCCGAAGCGCCATTCTCACAAGCTGGGAAAGTCGAAATAGTGGTTTGGCGGTGCAGCAACTGCAGCAGCAATGGAAATCCGCCCTAGTGCCGAGAAGTCGGCTTCGTACCTGTGCTCTCGCCTTTGCAGGAGTAATTCTTGGCTTACTAGTAACGCCTGGTTTCTGCAACTGTTCGCTATGCAAGACAAATGGGACTGCAACGTCAGCGTGCGATTGTAAGGTCTTAGCTCTGTATCTCGCCGGGCAGGCGGAAGCCTTAGCACGATGGCTACCGTCGCAATGGCAAAGCACCTTGACGACCGAGCGCGGGACAGGCACGTGCAATACACGCTAGCGTGCTGGCTGACGCCCTAACCCCTGGAATGACTATCAGTCATTTAAAATTTGTTCTTGAGACGTGGCCCGCAAGCACGATTAGACCACGTCGTCTTTACCGAACGTAGCGGCAAAGCTAGATTCTGTGAGACTTCAAGGCAAACAAAAGAGCCTAGAATGATTATCACCGCTAGAATGCACAGAGACGGTAGCCTGCACCGCGTCTTGCCGGAAGGCACGGAGCAACCAATGCCGCCGTCTCCGCCCATGCGCGCCATGACTGACGAGGAAATCCACACGGCAGCCCTTGCGGACGCAGATGCACAGCCGCTGACAGAAGAACGGCTCGCCCAGATGCGCCCGGCACCGCGCGCTAAGACGCTGCGCCGGGCGCTTGGATTGACGCAGGAGGAGTTTGCAACACGATTCCAAATTCCCATCGGCACATTGCGCGACTGGGAACAAGGCAGGGCGGAACCGGATCAGCCTGCCCGCGCCTACCTCAAGGCGATCGCCGGCGATGCGGAAGCAGTGCAGCGCGCCCTATCGAATGCACCCACCGCGCCCCGATGATCTGAGGCGGATGGCTAAACACATCTGCTATAGTGCAGACCTGCCATATTCCCGGCGCACTGCCATCCAAAGTCCAATGATGACCGTTGGCAGGACCAACTCGATGGCCATCAGCGACAGAAAAAACGGATGAGGTGGTCCGATCTCCGCCCAGGAGATCGCTCGCCCAATGCCGCCGATGAAAAAGGTTGCCGTCGCGGGTATTACCAGGCGGCGGTAGCGCGCCGGATATCGAGCGATGGCAAGAAGCGTAATCCCGTAGGCACCCCAGAATGGCGCGTAGAAGCGCAGCTCGCTGTCCATGACCGCCGGCCACGGCCCGGTTATTACGTGTTTGCCGTTCGTCAAAGCGTCGAATGCCGTCTCGCAGATACGGGCGGTTTGCGCCGGGCCTGGTATCAGAATCGTCACCGGGATACCCACCCCGCTGACGCCGAGCGCAGCGATGATCAGACGGAGCGCCAAAGCCATGCAATTCTCCCTCGCCGTTTTGGCGCAAAGGTCCTCTCAATATGGCAAAGACAAATACAACTGCCCCAACCCCGTCAACTGCCACGGTCCACCAAGTAAGCTCGTATAATGCGGGTCGGGACTGATCCGCCCGTGAACCACGCATACCGGAACACATCGCTCCGCTGCTCGCAAATCGCCACCATGGACGTCATCTGGTCTTCCTGCTCAGCCAGCGTCGTGATCTGGCTATCCCAGTTGGCAAACTCCGTCACCCACATCGCCTTGCCATATTTGTCCATGCGCGAGAGCTGGCTATCCAGCCCGTAATCGTACCAATGAAACCCCAGATAATCGATCCGCGGTTTCCGCCCGCCATTGCCCGCCTCGTAGGCCGCGTAGAACGCGTCCATCCACGCCAGCGGGTCCTGGTAATTCTCCATCGTCCCCCACGTCATCTGCGGTCCGACGATTTTGACATGGGCCTGGCTGGCCACCGCTTCATATTGCGGCCAAAGGGCCGCCGCCTGCTGCGGCGTCAGCCAAGCCTGGCCACCAACATTGGGCTCGTTCAACACCAGCAGATAATGGACTTTAGGGTTGGCCTTCAGGAACGCGACAATGACCGACGCATCGATTGCCGTTCCACAGCATCGGGTAATAATCTAACTTGTACTTCGTCCGGTAATCCGGCGGCACGCCCGGGTTCGGCGTGGATGCCCAATTATACCACCAGCTCACACCGGGCGAGAGCGCCTTCAGATCGGCGGCCGCGGCCAAATCATAGGCAATTCCGCGCTTGGCGCTCTTGCCGAAGCCGCACAAAGGTATCGAAAAAGCCGCCAACAGCGCCGCACCAAACAACAGCTTCATGACCGCCTCCCATATACGATCGCCGAAACACCCATGTGCCGCCGCGACACGCAAAAGGGCAAAAGTTTTTTGCTTCTTTTTTTCAAAAAAGAAGAAGTTCTTTTCTGAAGAAAAGAACCAAAAGACTTTTGACATTTCGCCGCCGCTGCCGGATAGGTCCGCCCCCTTTCCTGGACCCTCACCGCACATGCGCCGCAAACGAGGCCGCCCGCTCAACGGCTGGCTCATCATCGACAAGCCGCAAGCCATGACCAGCACGGACGTGGTCAACCGCGTCCGCCGCGGCTTCGACGCACAAAAAGCCGGCCATGGCGGCACACTGGACCCGCTCGCCACCGGCGTCCTCCCCATCGCCTTCGGCCACGCCACCAAAACCGTCCCCTACGTCATGGACGGCACCAAACTCTACCGCTTCACGCTGGCCCTGGGCGAAGCGCGCGACACGGATGACGCGGATGGCCAAACCACCGAAACCACGCAGGCCCGCCCCACGGACGACCAGCTGCGCGCCGCCCTGCCCGCCTTCCGCGGCGACATCATGCAAATCCCGCCCATCTTCTCCGCCATCAAGGTGGATGGGCAGCGCGCCTACGACCTCGCCCGGGAAGGGATCGCGTTCGAGCTGGAGGCGCGGCCCATCACCG
>CAXUNZ010000289.1:0-4275 GCA_964252525.1 uncultured Acetobacteraceae bacterium | reverse complement strand
TACGAGGGCGGCCACCCCGACCACGATGCCGTGGCCTTCGCGGCCCACGCGGCGCCCTCCGCGCCTACGCCCCTCTCCGGCAACCTGCCCGTCAGCTTCCTCGCCGACGCGGTCACCTACGACAAAACCAACTCGATCGTCTCCGCCACGGGCCACGTCCAGGCCTGGCAGAACGGCCACTACCTCTCGGCCGACCGCGTCAGCTTCGACCGCAACACCAACGTCGCCGCCGCCACCGGCCATGTCACGATCGTCGAGCCGGACGGGGAGATCGTTTTCGGCGACTACGCCGAGCTCAGCCAGGGCATGAAGCAGGGCGTCATCCGCGGCATGCGCGCGCTGCTGGCCAATGGCGGCAAGATGGCCGCCAACGGCGCCCGCCGCACCGATGGCAAGCTCAACGAACTGGCCCGTGGCGTCTATACCAGCTGCGATGTGTGCGCGCTCGATCCAACCGCCCCGCTGACCTGGCAGATTCGCGCCGATCACATCACCCAGGACCTCGAACGCAAGCGCATCGAATACAGCGACGCCTGGATCGACCTCTTCGGTGTGCCCGTTTTCTACCTGCCCTACATGTCCAACAGCGATCCCTCGGTGAAACGCCAGAGCGGCTTTCTGGCGCCAAGTGTCGGCGAGGGCAGCGCCCATCTCGGCGGCTTTGCCTCCATCCCCTATTACTGGGTGCTGGACGATCAGTCCGATGTCACCATTACGCCCGAGGTCAACACCCAGCAGGGCGGGCAGCTCGAAGCCAATTACCGGCGCGATTTCAACGCCGGCGTCATCCACGCCCAGGGCGCGGTCGCCAATGACGAGAACAAGATACAAGGCTTCTTCTACGGCAGCGCGCTGTTCAACTGGAATGACACCTGGCGCTACGGCGCCAACATCAATCTCGGCACCTCGGTCAACTACCTGCGCGATTACGAAATCCCAGGCTATGGCGCAAATTATCTGGGATCGAACGTCTTCGTCGAAGGCTTTGGCGTCGGCAGCTACGCGCGCCTGGACGTGTCGGGCTACCAGGGCCTGAACGCCTCCATCGCCCAGACCTCGGTGCCCTACGCGCTGCCACGCTACGTCTACAGCTACCTGGGCGAGCCGGACTGGCTCGGCGGCCGCCTGTCCTTCGACACCGAGGATTTCAACGTGCTGCGCCAGCAGGGCGCGGACGTGCAACGGGTCGCCGCCAGGGTCGGCTGGGACCGTCCTTTCTCCGGCCTGCTCGGCGAGCAATACCTGCTGAGCGGGGAGGTGCGCGCCGCCGCCTACAATGCCAACGTGCTGGACGGCCAGCCCGATTACGGCACCGTTTCGCACTCCACGACCGCCCACGCCCAGCCGCAGGTTGCCGTGCGCATCAGCTGGCCCTTCGTGCGTGACGCCGGCAGTCTCGGCACGCAGATCGTCGAGCCTATCCTGCAACTGATCGCCGCACCCCAGGTCGGGGCTGCCCAGCACGACCATCTGCCAAACGAGGACAGCCAGGCCTACGAATTCTCGGACGCCACGCTCTTCAGCCTCAACCGCTTCGGCGGCTATGACCGCTTCGAAGGCGGCGAGCGGGCCAATTTCGCCCTGCACGGCAGTTGGAATTTCCTGGGCGGCCAGACGCTGGACGGTCTGCTCGGCGCCTCCGCCATCCAGCACATCGAGCGCAGCCTCGATCCGGTCTTCCAGCCGCTCAACGGCTTCGACCGCGGCAGCCATCTCTCCGACGTCGTCGCCCGCGAGCAGTTCGTGCCCAGCAAATGGGTCAGCTTCACCGCGCGCGAGCGCTTCGACCACCAAACCGCCGATCTGCGATTCGCCGACGCCATCACCGATTTCGGCTACGGTCCGGCGCGCTTCAACGTGGGTTACCTCTACGCCTCGACCGACCCTTATCTGCTGTTTGCCAGCGACCCCTACGTGCCGGGCTACCTGTCACTGGCCAACAACACCTATACCGGGTACTACACGCCACGGCAGGAAGTCAGCGCCGGCGCCACGTTGCATTACGGCCATTTCACATTGAGCGGCGACGGCCGCCGCAACCTCAGCAACGGCCAGATCGACAGCATCGGCGGCCATGCCAAATACGAAGACGAATGCACAATCTTCGACTTTTTCCTCTACAGGCGGTATACGTCGATCAACGGCGATCACGGCAACACCACGGCCTTGTTCACCATCACGCTGAAGACCGTCGGCCAGATACCGATCAAGGGATGACCCGCGCTTGAACACACATACCCCCTTCCCCCGCGCCGGCTTGTTTGCCCTCGCCTTGGCCGGCAGCGCGGCGCTGATGCCGGGCCATGCCGCTTGGGCGCAATATCCCGGCCAAGGCCTCAATGGCGTGGGCGGGGACAACGGCGCCGGCGGCTATGGCGGCTTTTCCGCGCCCGGATTCGGCCACGGCACCCAGCCGATTCCCGAACCCAAGAAAGATAACAGCGTCGTCCCGAAGGGCGAGGAGCCGGACAAGCCTCTGCCGCCGCCGGTCATCGCTGTCGCCCCCGCCGATGCGGACGCGATTGCCGCCGTGGTCAACGGTGACGTCATCACCCGTGGCGACGTCTCCAGCCGCGCCCGTCTTTTCGCGCTTTCGACGGGCCTGAACTTCACGCCCGATCTGCTCGGCCGCCTGCGTCCGCAATTCACGCGCGAGCTGATCAATGAGCGCCTGCAGCAGCAGGAAATCCAGCGCCGCAAGATCGTGGTGACCGATGCCGAAGTGGCGCAGGCCATTACCAGCGTCGAGCAGCGCAACGGCCTCAAACCCGGCGGCTTGCGCGCCAAATTGGAAGGCCAGGGCGTCAGCTTCGCAACACTGATCAATCAGACGCGCATCTCGCTCGGCTGGACGCGCGTGCTGCGCCAGGAGCTTTCCCTTCGCGGCTATGTGACGCCGGCCGAAATCGCCGAGCAGGAAGCGTTGTTCAAGCGCCAGACCGGCCAGCCGCAATACCACGTGGCGGAAATCTTCGTCCCCGCCGAAGATCCTTCGCGCGTGAATGACGCGCGCAAATTCGCCGACGTGGTGATCCAGCAAATTCGCGCCGGCGCGCCCTTCGGCATCGTCGCGGCCGAATTCAGCCAGAGCGAGACGGCGCTGAAAGGCGGCGACCTCGGCTGGGTGCGGCCCGATCAGCTCGATCCGCAGATCGCCTCCATGATTCCGCAAATGCCCTCGGGCGCAGTCAGCAATCCCGTGCGCGTGGCCGGCGGCTTCGATGTCGTGACCCTGCAGGACAAGCGCCTGGTGGGCAACGACATGGCCACCGTCCTCGATGTGCGGCAGGCCTTCTTTCCGTTCACCTCCGCGCTCAATCCTCAGGCGCCGACCGAGCAGCAGAAGCAGGCGCTGCTATCCGGCCAGGCGCTCAGCAAGACCGCCACCAGCTGCCCCGCGATGGAGGCGGCAAATGCCGCCCAAGGCGGCAAGCGGCCCAGCAATCCCGGCGCGCTGCGGCTGGATCACATGACCCCGCCCATGCAGGCGCTGCTCGGGCCGATGCAGCCCGGCGTGCCCAGCAAGGCTCTGGTCACACCCGATGGTGTCATGGTGGTGATGGTGTGCGGCAAACAGCAGAAAAACCTGGCGGCCATGACGCGCGAGGATATCGCGGACCAGCTGATCCAGCAGCGGGTGGAACTGGCTTCGCGGCAGTTGGAGCAGGATTTGAAGCGGCGGGCGCTGATCGATCAGCGGGCGAGTTGAGGGCGGCTGGCAGGAAAAGAAGGGCTTCTTTTTTTGAAAAAGAAGCAAAAACTTTTTCTGGTTTCGCATACTGCGCGTAAAGAGAGTTTTGTGCCGATTTTTCGTTGATGTCGGTGAATGAATCAAGGTCCCATCTTGTTCAAACCATGTGTCGGTCATAGCCAATCCGTTCCAAGTCACACCACCACCAACCTTGAGCCTCAGCTCAACAGGCCAGGATCGTTCTTGCGCAGCCGCCTATCCGGTGAAAAGCGAAACGATGCAGAATGCGAGGCGGGCGAGCACTGCCGATTTGGTCAGCAAGACACGGAGGTGAGCCTGTTGACGAACGCTCCGCCACGCAATGAATGGACTTCTCAATCTTCCAAGTCCCGGTGAAATAGACTCGGCAGCGGCCTTGTTTTGAAGACTTACGCAGGCTCGGGTAAGTGACGCTTCTCCCCTGAATGGGCCTTCCGCTCTTGCCCCGTGCGGATTGCGAACGCCACCAATCCCACGACCATCGCCGCAAACCCCGCCGCCGCCCCGACACCCAAATCAGTCCCCAAACCGGAAAAAGAACGGTC
>CAXUNZ010000288.1:561-4280 GCA_964252525.1 uncultured Acetobacteraceae bacterium | reverse complement strand
GCGCGGCGGCAGGGCGGGCGGGTTGGCCGGCGGCGGGCGGTAGGGCACGGCGGATTTGCCGAAATTGGCGCCCAGGCGGTTGCGCGTGGCGCCCTCATTGAACGTGCCCACCACGTTGCTGGGCGAGGCGGAATTGACCGGTGCGTCCGCGTCCGAGGAGGCGCGCTTGGTGGCCTGCGCGGTCGCGCCAAGCTGGGCATTGATGCAGGCGTAGCTCTGGGCCGATCCCACCTGCACGTCCGTGCAGTTGCCCGGGGCGTTAGCTGACGTTTGCGCGCGGGCCGGCGTGAAGGCGAACAGGGCGGCCAAGATGGCGGCGTATTTCATCGCGTGGCGGATGCTCCGGCGAGTTGGGCGAGCGCGATTTCATCGATGCGCACAGGCGCGCGGGCCAGCAGCGCGTTTTCGTAGTCCTGCTCGCCCTGGCGTTCCTTCTGCTGGCGCAGCAGGCGGATCAACCCGTCCCGCACATCGGCCAGCGGCGCGGGACCCGCCTGGCGCGTGGCCACCAGCTTGAGCAACGCGCAGCCCGACCTGGTGCAGACGGGCGCGGAGACCTGACCTTCCAGCAGGCCGGAAACGGCGTCCCGTGCCATGGGCTGCAGGCGATTTTCAGGCACCCAGCCAAGATCGAGCATCTCCACGCCCGTGGGCGGGTGGCCGGCGGCAAAGCCATCCCGCGCGCCCGCCAGCGTGCGGCGAGCGGCCTCTATCTGCTGGGTGGTGGCGGTGGGCGGCAGCGGGATGGCGGCCTGGCTGACATGGTAGACGCGCGGCTGCATGAGCTGGGACTTGGCCTGTTCGTAGGCGGCCTGGATTTCCGCCTCGGACGGATAGCCTGGCGGTGGAGCGGCATGGCTGGCCAGGAAACTTTGCGCCAGGGCGGCATCACGCGTGCGGGCGAGCATGGCGGTCACCTCCGGCCGGCGTTCCCAGTTGGCGGCACGCGCGGCCGCAAGCACGCCGCGCTGGATCAGGGCGTTGCGTACAACGTCCTGCAACGCCTTGGGGTCTGCGGCAAGCTTGGCGCGGGTTTGGCCGTCTGTGGCGGCGATCAGGGTGCGGACCTGGCTGGCGGTGATCTGGTCCGTGCCGCGGACGGCGACGATGGGGTCCGGAGAGGTGGCGGCGAGGAAGACAAGAAGGAGTTCTTTTTTGAAAAAAAGAACCAAAAAACTTTTGTTGGTTGGTGTACGCGTGGGGGCGAGGACCGGCTCAACTCGCAAAAGTTTTTTGCTTCTTTTTTTCAAAAAAGAAGAATCCTTCATCTGCGCGCGGCGGGCGGGATGTATTCCTGGTCCCTGATCTTGTCATCATAATCCTGCACAATGTTTTCAAGATCGACTTTGGACGCGCCGATGATCGGCTCGTAGCTCTTGCGCAGCACCCACAGGAAGCCGCGGTCCTGATACAGGTGCAGCACCTTTTCGCTGACATCGATCAGCTTGGCGTTCGTTGCCTTGCAGGTTTCCAGCGCGCGGGTGTTGGCCGCGAGTCCTGCCTCCGCCTGGCGGCTTTGCGCATCCTTTTCGCGGGCGAGGCTTTGCGCCTGCTGGACCGCACCTTGATAACGCGAGAGCCCCTGTTGCAGCGCGGTGTTCTGCGCCTGCGCCGATTGCAGAGAGGCTTGCAGCGCCTGCAGCTGTTCGGGCTTGACGTCGCTCTTGCCGGCAAGCTTGGCGTTGGCCGCATCCAGTTGCGTCTTCGTGGCGGCGAGATCGGATTGCGCCTGGGCCAGTTGCGCCTGCGCTTGCGCCGCCTGGTCCTGGGCGGCGCGCATTTCGGTCACCGACTGGCGCAGGGCGGCGCGCAGGCGATCCTCGGGCGTGTCATCGGCGTGCAACGCAGCGCATGGGACGGCGATGAGGGCGAGGGCGAGCAGGGGGGCGCGCATCATCAGAAGCTCGAATTCAGGTCGAAGTAGATCTGGTCGGTGCCGTAATGCGGGCCGGAGATGGCTTGCGCACTCATGTAGCGGAAGTTCAGCCAGGTGTTGCGCGCGATGTCGAGGTTAGCGCCCAGGATGTAGCCCTGCGCGTTGGTGCCGCCTTCGTGGAATTCGGAATCGGCGATGGCATCCAGCGTGGCATCGGATTCCAGATAGCGGTAGGACAGCGAGACGTTCCAATCCCACAATTTGTGCATTTCGAGCTGACCGAGTGTGGCCTTGACCATGTAGCCGGTGTCGCCTCCCTGATAGTGGCCGTTGCTGCCGATATTGTTCTGCGGACCGATCGGGCCAGCGGCGGGGCCGTGGGTGAGGATTTCGGCCTGATCGTAGGCCAGGTTCTTGATGAATTCCCCTTCGATCGACAGGTCGATGGGATGGTAGGTGGTGACGTCCACGCGTGGGTGGATATCCAGCACGTCGAAGCGCGAAGCCAGACCATAGTACTGCGGATCGGGCGGGAGAGTAAAGCCCGGGGCGGGGACGATATTGCGGATAGCGTAGAGCGTGTTGCCGAACTGCTCGAACGGCGTGCGCGTGTCATCGGTGTTGCAGTAGAATTGTCCGGCCGCCTGGATGCCGCATGGCTGGGAGACCGCGCCTTGCACATTGAGGTAGTCGAAAATGCCGATGCCCAGGATACCCAACAGAGTCGGCCGCGCCTGCCAGGTGGCGCCCGCCTGCAGCGCGGCGAGATAAGAATTGTTCGAGCCATATTTGACCGGCGAATTGGTCGAAAAGTCGAACGCGGTGTTGAACAGCGGAAAGGCGCCGGCCGTGCCGAAGACGGTAACCGGCCCGAATGCTTGGCGGCCGGTAGCGGCAAAACCGTCGAAGCCGAGTTCGGGGTAGAACATCAGGTCTGACGGTAGATAGGGGTTCGGCTCGCGCCCGGCATAGAGCGTGACCTGCGGCAGCGGACGCAATTCGAAATAGCCGCGGTCCAGCCACAGCGCCGGCTTGGCGAAATCGCCGGAGGCGCCAAGCGCGGAACTGCCGGTGCCAAGCGTCTGATTTGGCGAAACCGGCCCATCATCCTGCCCGGTGCCGATGCGAATGACCGCGCGCACCCAATCGTCGATGTAGGCTTCGACGCCGATACGCGCGCGCAGGCGGAAGCGGTTGCGGTCCTCGGTCGTGTTCAGGAAGGGCGGGTTTGCCTGTCCCGCGGTGTTGACATAGCTGTTGGCATCGAAGGGCGAGCCGTTGTTGATGCTGTTGAAGTTGACGAATTGATTATAATTGTTGCGGTCGAACATGTCGCTTTGCTCGCGCACGCGAATGTCGCCGAACAGCTTGAAACGCTTGGTCCATTCGGGCAGCGCGTCCGGCGCGGCCCAGCCTTCGGTCTGCGCCTGGTCCATGACCTGGGCGCGCACCTCATCGGCGATTTGCCTGCGGATGAATTGCGGCACGTAGGTGACGCGGATTTGCGAGCCCGGGACCGGCGCGGGTGCTTCTTCGATCGGGCCGGGTGCGGCGGCGGTGTGGCGAGATCTCGGGCTGGTTTCCCGCAGCAGGTCATGGGCCTGATTGGGCGAGAGGATGCCTTTCTGGATCAACAACTGGATGAGCTTGACGGTTTGCTCATCGGCGTGCGCCGGCGAGGCAAGGAGGCAAGTCAAAAGAAAAAGGCAAGGGGCTCTGCCCGTCGCCAACGGCGCTTGAACCGGTGGCGCGCCGATGTCGACCCCCGCTGGGGCCGGCGGGCCCCCCCCCCCCCAACTTGGGGGGGGAAAAAAAAGGTGGGTTGGGGCTGGTGGCCCCCCCG
>CAXUNZ010000288.1:0-551 GCA_964252525.1 uncultured Acetobacteraceae bacterium | reverse complement strand
ACAATAAATGGGGTCTGGGGACTTGTCCCCAGCGGGTCCAGGGCAGAGCCCTGGCCTTTTTAGTCTTCATCGCACTTCCCCCTCAACCCGGCGCATGCGCCGAAAGCCTGACAACCCATGGCTTCCCATTGGCCATATTCGCCGGAATGGTCTCGCTCGCCGCCATCCGACTCAGCGCGCGCACAACCTCCTCGCGCACCTCGCTATCCCCGTCGAAATTCTGAAAGGACACGTTCTGCACGCGCCCCGCCGCATCGAAGACGAAGGACACCGTGGCGCGATAATGCGCCGTGCGCAGACGGTCATCGCGGCCCACCGCATCATGCACCATGCTCGTCACCACGGCCTCGTAATACGGTCCGGCCTCGCCATCGCCATTGCCGCCATCACCCACGAAATCGCCGCCGCTGCCATCTCCGGCCTTGAGCCCGTAGGCATCATTGCCCACGCCCGCGGTTGCGGTCAGCGGCGCGGGCGGGCTCGGCATTTTGGGTGGCGATTTGGGCACATGCGTCACCATCTTCTGCTCTTCGCGCGGTTTTTCCTGAACC
>CAXUNZ010000287.1:0-4318 GCA_964252525.1 uncultured Acetobacteraceae bacterium | reverse complement strand
GCTTGTCGCCCTGCGCACCCGCGCACCCGCCGGGCCCTTCGCCGTCGTCAACCGCGCCCGCCAGGACATCCCCCGCCTGCGTACCGCACTGGAAAGCTTCGGCTACTACGCAAGCACAATAAACGTGACCATCGCCGGCCACGCCCTGGACGATCCCACCCTGCCGGACGTGCTCGCCGCCGCGCCGGCCAAGCCGCCTACCCAAATCGCCATCCGCATAGACCGCGGCCCGCTCTTCACACTGCGCCACGTCAACCTGGACGGCGCGGTGCCACCCGCCGGACGCCGCGCCTTCACCCTCCATCCGGGCCAACCGGCCCAAGCCGCGCCCGTGCTCGGCGCCGGCGGCGCGGTGCTGGCCGCCTTGCGGGAGGACGGCTACGCCCTCGCCGTGGTCGATCCGCCCGTGGCCGTGCTGGTGCCGGCCGAACACGCGCTCGATGTCAACTTCCACGTCACCGCCGGCCCGCGCGTCGATCTCGGCCCCATCGCCCTGCACGGTTTGCAGCGCGTCAATCCGGCCTATGTCCGCCGCCGCCTGCTGGTCCATCCCGGCCAGCTCTACCAGCCGAGCAAGATCGAGGCGGCACGGCAGGATCTGGCCAGCGTCGGCGTGTTCTCCGGCGTCACCGTGCGCGCCGCCCCCGCGCTGGATAGCCAGGACAAATTGCCCGTGACATTCGACTTCGCCGAACGGCCGCGCCATGCGGTCGGCTTTACCGTCGCCTATTCGACCGATCTCGGCGGCAGCGTCGGCGCCACCTGGTCGCACCGCAACCTTTTCGGCAATGCCGAGCAGCTCAATCTGGCCGCCACGATGACAGGACTAGGCGGCAGCGCCGTGACCGGCCTCGGCTATGACGTCACCGCGCAATTGATCAAACCCGATTTCCTGCGGCGGGACCAGCAGATCGAATTCGATCTCGGCGCCATCAAGCAGGATTTGCAGGCCTATCAGCAGACCGCCTTTACCGCCGGCACCACGCTGACGCGCAAGCTCTCGCGCCAATGGAGCGTCAGCTTGGGCCTGACCGCCGAACAGGAGCAAATCATTCAGGAGGGCGTGACGCGCGATTACACGCTGGTGGCGCTGCCCGTCACCGGCAAGTTCGACAGCACGGGCCTGTCCAATCCGTTGGATGATGCTACGCACGGCATACGTGCGACAATCGGCGCCTCGCCGACGGAATCGATCACCAACAACGCGACGTTTGTTGTCCTGCAAGGCTCGGCCAGCACCTATTTCGATCTGGCGCGCGTGGGCATCAGCCGGCCCGGCGCCTCGGTGCTGGCGGTGCGCGGGCTGGTGGGCAGCGCGCAGGGGGCCGGGCAATTCGACCTGCCGCCGGATCAGCGTTTCTATGGCGGTGGATCGGCCACCGTGCGCGGGTTCAAATATCAATCGGTGGGGCCGCTGTTTGCCGACAACAACCCCGAAGGCGGGGCGGCGATCGATGCGGCGAGCTTGGAATTCCGCCAGCGCGTCTGGGGCAGCATCGGGGCGGCCGTGTTCGTCGATGCCGCGCAGGTCAATGCGTCGAGTGCGCCTTTCGAAGGCACGTTGCGCGAGGGCATAGGCGTGGGCGCGCGCTACTATACGCCGATCGGACCGATTCGTGTCGATATCGCCGTGCCGCTGAACAAACCGCCGGGCGGAGACAGTTTCGAACTCTATCTTGGATTGGGGCAGGCTTTCTGATGCGCAAAGGCGGCAGGATCGCGCTTTGGGTTCTTGGCGTTTTGCTTCTGTTGCCGGTCGTGCTGGTGCTGGGGATTTTGGCTGTGGCCAACACCGGCCCAGGCCGGCGCCTGATCGAAAGCCAGACCGCGAGCCTGAGCGGCGGAATGGTCAAGATCGCCGGCCTCGGCGGGCGTTTTCCGGACGCGTTGCGGCTGGACCGGCTGGAAATCACCGACACGCGCGGTGTCTGGCTGAGCGCACAAGATATCGCGCTCGATTGGTCGCCCACCGCGCTGATAGCGCGGCGCGCGCGCATCGATACCGCGGTGATCGGACACCTGTCCGTGGCGCGGCTGCCCGTATCCGCCCCCGCCGCCAAGCCGGCGCCGCAAAGCCCGGGTGGATTTTCGCTGCCGGTGTCGATCGATTTGCGCGCTCTCGACCTCAAGCACGTCGATATCGCGGCAGCAGTGGCGGGACATGCCGCGGCACTGCACGCATCCGGCCATGCGGACGTGGCGTCCCTGCAGGCCGGGTCGGCCACGCTGGACATTGCGCGGCTGGATGGCGCGGGAAGCTACCAGGCCGATGGCGTGCTGTCCGATGCCGCGATCACCGCGCATCTGCACGTGCACGAGCCGCCAGGCGGCCTTGTCGCCGGCTTGGCCAATCTGCCTGCGCTCGGTGCATTGGCAATCGAGCTGTCGCTGGACGGACCCAAGACCGCCGAACAGGCGCAGCTTGCCGCAACGGCAGGCGGGCTGCGGCTGAACGGCACCGGATTGGTCAACATTGCCGGCCAGACCGAGAAAGTTACGCTGACCGCATCCGCGCCCGCCATGCAGCCGCGCGCCGATGTTTCGTGGCAGGGGATCAATCTGCGCGCCCGCGTCACCGGCAGCTTCACCAAGCCGGACGTCAGCGCTCATCTGGCGGTGAATGCGTTGCACGCCGGTGGCGCCGCGCTGGACGCGCTGACTGCCGATGTTGCTGGCAATCAAGGCGCGGTCGATCTGCATGCGGTGCTGGCGGGCACGCATCTGCCCGGCCCAAAGCCCGACCTTTTCGCCGCCGCACCGCTCGATTTGCGTGGCGACATCCGCCTCGACACGCCCACGCGGCCAGTGCGTTTCAGTTTGCACCACACGCTGCTCACCGCCGATGGCAGCGCGCAAACGGGCGGCGACATGTCCGCGCGCCTTCACGCGGTGGTGCCCGACATCGCGCCGCTCGCCGCCATCGGCAAGATCGATTTGCAAGGGCACACGGAGGCTGTGGCCACCTGGGCCATGCACCACGGCGACAGCGATGTCGGCGTGGACGGCACAGCGGATTTGATTGCCGGCCAGGCGCCCGTGCCGGCGCTGCTTGGTGCGGCGCGCTATTCCGCGCGCGCCACGCTCGCCGGTCAGGACATTACGATCCATGACGCGCGCGTGGATGGCCGCGCGCTGCACGCGGATGTGACGGGCACTGATCGCGCCGATGGGCTGGATCTGGGCTGGCACGTGGCGCTGCGCGATTTGTCGGCGCTCGCGCCCCAGGTATTGGGCGCTCTGACCGCATCCGGCCATGTGCGCGGGCCCACGGGCGATCTGACCGCAAGCGCCGATATTGCCGGGGAGGCGGGATCGGCCAAATTCGCGCCCGCGCCGGTTTCGGCACATCTTGCCGCCATGCACCTGCCAGCCGCGCCGCAAGGCTCGGTGCAGGCGCAGTTCAAACTCGCCGGCGCACAGGCCGCGCTGAACGCCGATGTGCAGACCAGCGAGTCGGGCGGGTTGCACGTCATGCTGCGGCGCGCGGATTGGAAGTCGCTCGCCGCACGCGCCGATCTTGTGCTCGCGCGTGGCAGCAAGATCCCTATCGGCAATGCCACGCTCGCGATGCGCCAGATCGGCGATGCGGCCGCACTCGCCGGCGTGGATGCGACCGGCAGCCTCGACGCGCGGCTGACCAGCACGGCGCGGGAGGCAAAGATCGATTTGCGCGGCACGGGCCTTGCCGCCAGCAACCGGCGCATTGCGAGCCTGGTGCTGACCGGCAATGCCATCGGCGTGGAGAGCGATCCCACGATCAATGCGGCGCTCACCCTGGCCGGCATCGATGCCGACGGCATCACGGGTGCCGCCACGGTCGATGCCACCGGCCGCGCCTCCGCATTGCGCCTGCGCGCGCATACCGATTTGACAAATCTGCAAGGCGCGCCGGCACGCCTGGATACTGCCGCAACGCTGAACGCCACGGCGAAATATGTCAGCGTGCAAAGCCTCAGCGCCGATTGGAAAAGCCTCGAACTTCGGCTGGGCTCACCCGCGCGAGTGGATTTCGCGCACGACATCACCGTCGATCATCTGCGCGCCAGCCTCAACCAGGCGCAGATTGCATTGGCCGGCCGCCTCAGCCCGACGCTGAACCTGACGGCATCCTTGCGTAATGTGACACCCGATCTCGCGCGGGCGGTCGCACCCGATGTGCAAGCCGCCGGCGTGCTCAATGCGGATGCGCGATTGACGAGCACGCCGGCGGCGCCCGCGGGCAGCGCGCACCTGGCCGCGCCCGGCTTGCGTATGCGCCCCGGTCCCGCGGCGGGGCGGGCCCCCGGCGGTCGCCCCCCCGCGGCGCGCGGGGGGCGGC
>CAXUNZ010000286.1:0-4337 GCA_964252525.1 uncultured Acetobacteraceae bacterium | reverse complement strand
CCCCCATGCCGCAATCGGCTCCCGCAGGCTCGAATACCCGGCCGAACTCCGCCGCAAATTGTCCAGAAATGGCCGGAACGCGGTCAGATCCAGCGCGCAAAGCACCTCCTTGACCGCCAGCACGCTGCTGCCCGACATGGACAGCCGGCAAATCCCCAGCGCCAGCAGCACCGCGGCATCCAGCGGCCGGCTCGCCGCCTCGCCGCACAACGACAATTGCACGTCGTGCAACGCGGCCTCGCGGCTCACCTCCTCCAGCAAATGCAGCATGGGCGGCGAAATGAAATCGTAGCGTTCGGCGAGCGAGGGCGTGCCGCGATCGGCCGCGTAGACGAATTGCAGCAGGTCGTTGGACCCGATCGACACGAACCGGCTTTCCCGCATCAGATCGGGCAATTGCCAGAGCAGCGCGGGCACTTCCAGCATGGTCCCTACAACCAGCTCCGCCGGCGCGGGGCGCAGACGCGCGGCTTCGGCGTAGAGCAGGCCGCGCGCCAGGCGGAACTCGCCGAGCGTGGCCACCATCGGAAACATCACCGATAACGTGCGGCCGCCCGCGGCAAGCAGCAGCGCGCGCAATTGCCGGCGCAGCACGGCGGGGCGGTCCAGCCCCACGCGCAGGCTGCGCCAGCCCATGGCGGGGTTCTCCTCGCGCGGGGCGGCATGATCGGGCAGCAATTTGTCGCTTCCCAGATCGAGCGTGCGGAACAGCACCGGCAGGTCGCCCGCCGCATCCAGCACGCGTCCGTAGATCGCTGCCTGTTCCGCCACATCGGGAATCGAGCCGCGCGCCATCATGGCAATTTCGGTGCGAAACAGGCCGATCCCCGCCGCACCCGTGGTCTCAAGCTGGCTCAGTTCCTGCGGCAGGCCAGCGTTCAACATCAGGCTAAAGGACGTGCCATCCCGCGTCACCGAGGGCAGATCGCGCAACGCGGCCCATCCGGCCCGGCGTTGCGCGCGCGTGGCGGCGGCGCGCTCATAGGCCTCCCAGATGGCGGCTTCGGGGCGCAGGATCAGCCCGCCCTCGTCGGCGTCCAGGATCACCTCGTCATCGGTGGTTGCTGCTTCCACGGCGCCACGCGCACCGCCCAGGGCGGGCAGGCCGAGCGCACGAGCCAGAATGGCGGCATGCCCGCCGGCGCTTCCCTCCTCGATGAATACGCCGGCGATGCCGCGCGCCTGCCATTCGAGCAGTTGCGCGGGACCCAGCCGGCGGGCGATCAGAATTGCCCCCTGCACGAAGGGCGGCGCATCACTCCCATCGCCCTGCAAGGCATGCAAAAGACGTTCGGCGAGGTCCTCGAGATCGGCCAGGCGTTCGCGGAGATAGGGATCGGTGATGCGGCGCATGCGGCCGCGCACGTCGTTCGCCACCTGATGCACGGCCGCTTCGGCGCTCAACCCGCCCTGCACCGCGGCGGTGACACGGCGCAGCCAGCCCGGATCGGCGGCAACGCGGGCTGTCGCCTCGAGCACTTCACGCGGCGCCTCGCCATCGGGAAGCTGCTCGCGGATCAGGGCATCGAGCCCTTGGCGCATCGTGGCCAGCGCGGCCTCCAGGCGGCTTCCCTCGGCCTCGGGATCTTCGGCCAGCAGGCGGCCGGGCGCACGGTTGGTGGCGTGCAGCACGACGCGCCCTAGCACGATGCCGGAGGAGAGCGCCACGCCGGCGAAATGGCGCGGTACGGTGCCGAAAAAACCCTTTTCGGCCGCGCCATCCCCGGATGCGTGGAGCATGTCCGTGACCAGCAGGGCCACGACCTGGAGCACCTCGACCTCATCCTCGCTGTAGCGGCGAACGGCCTGGTTCTGCACGGTCAGCACGCCCAACGTCCGCCCGGCGCGTCGCACGGGCACAGCCAGCATGGAGGCGTAGCCTTCCTCGCCAGTTTCCGGCCGGTAGGCGAAGCCGGGGTGGTTCTGCGCGTCGGCCAGGTTGAGCGCCTCACCGGTCGCGGCGACCAGGCCCACGATGCCCTCCCCCACGCGCAGGCGGGTGCGGCCAACCGCATCGGGCTTCAGCCCGAAGGTGGCGCGCAGTTCGAGGATTTCGCCGCTGCGCAGGCCGTAGGCGGAACAGACCTCGGCTGCCAGTTCGCCCGCGACGGTTGCAAGCACGTCGGGCAGGCGCGCGGCACCGCTCGTCATCATGACGCGCAGGCGGGCGATCAGGCGGCGGCTGGGCGAGGGTTCCACGGATGGGTGTTGCCGCGCGCGGGCGCAAAAGACCAGCGTCGAGGAAAAGGCGGCCGCGTTATCTGGCCGCCAGACACGCCAGGGCGAAATTGGCCATCGGCTGGGACGCGTCGGCAAATTCGCTGACCAGCTGCACATGGCTCAAGCCGGGCGCAACCAGGGCCTGCACCGTCTCACCGTGCTTCTTCAGCGCGGCCTCGAACAGGTTTTCCTGCTCGATGAAGCGGGGCACCTTGTCCTCGTGCACCAGGCAGAAGCGGGGATGCAGAGTCATGCTCCCGATCAGGGCGACCGGCGAGACACGCGCCCAGGCGGCGGGATCGTGGCCGAACACCTCATCCTTTCGCGGCTGAGGATAATGCGTGAGGTTCGCCGCCACGTCGAAAACGCCATCTAAGGTGATCACCGTGCGCAGGCGGGCGGGATCGACGCCGGCCCCGCGCAGATAGCCTGCATCCGTGCCCAGCAACGCCACCATATGGGCGCCGGAGGAATGGCCGATCAGGGCAAAGCCGCTCGGATCGAGGTTAAAGCGCCGCGCATTGTGCAAGAGGTAGGCGATGGCCTGCGCCGCATCCTGGACCTCGCCTGCGGCGGTGGTTTGCGGGAAGAGGCGGTAGCCGACGCTGGCCACCGCGTAGCCCCGCGCCACCAGCGGCGGTGCGATCCGCTTGCCGGCTGCCTTGCGCCCGCCCACCCATCCGCCGCCGTGCAGGAACACCACCAGATGCGCGGGCGCCGAGGCGGTGGGGTGGTAGATATCCAGCAATTGCGCGGGATCGGTGCCGTAGGCCACGTCGTGGTCCTCGGCCTGGGCGTAGGCAGGCAGCGCTGCGAGCAGAAGCAGCGCCAGTAGCAACAAGCCATAAAAAGACTGGGGGAGCAGTGCCTGCCCCCCCAGACCCCCCGTCATTCGTTTGAAGCGTGGCCCATTTTCGACGGGGGGTCTGGGGGGGATGGCACATCCCCCCCAGCTCTGCCGCGCAGCGGATCTGCCTAAAATCGTGTGCACCCTCATTTATGCCTCCCGATAGAAGAACAGCAGCAGCCCGATCGCAACGAAGCAGGACGGCCACACCCAGCCCGAGACGCGCGCCACCCGCCCCGGCAGGCGCAGTTCCAGCCAGCGCGACCAGCCTGCCACCACCGCGGCCAGCGCCAGTGGCGTGTGCGTCCATTCGATGAGCAGCTGGTCCTTCACATTGGCGATGGCATGCGTATGCGTCAGCAACAGCGCCCCCCCGCCGGCGCAAATCAGCGGAAACACGTAGGGCGCCCAACGCGCGTGGACGCGGCCGGTGCGTACGCCCCACTCGAACAGCCCGAAGGCGATGGGCAAGGCGGCGAAGACCCGGTGCTGCACCACTTCGACGTCCCGCAGCGACTCCAGCAGGCCGATGCTGCCCAGCGGCCAGATTTCCGGGTCCGAGCGCACCAGCAGGAAAGCGGCCAACCCCAGGAAAACCAGCGGCCAATGTCGCGCCCAGCGCAGACCCGCCTGGTTCAGCAGCGCCAGCAGCCCGATCGCCAAAACGAAAATGCCCGACCAGTGATGGTTGTATTCGGACCAGGCGATGTCATCGGCGTTGCGCGGCGGCAACTCGCCGCTGCCTTCGATGAAGGCGGCCCGTGGCTCCTGCGCGCGCGCGGCGGCTTGCGCGTCGAGCTGAGCTTGAAGCGCGGGAATGCCCAGCCGGTCATGGTCGGGTGAGACCAGGCGGGGCCATTTCGGCGTGAAGTCGCGATCGACCACATCGGCCCAGGTGGCGCGGTCGGCGGTCAGGTCCACGCCGGGCGGCACGGAGGTCAGCGAAGCGGCGCAGAAGAAGACGGTGATGCCGATGCCAATTTCGATTTCGGCGAAACGGCGTAGTCGCAGCACGGGCGTGGCCGGATCCCGCCGCAGCCGCTCGGTGACCGAGAAATTGGCCGCGCCTAAAGCCAGCAGCATGGCAAACATGGCGATCTTGGCGCCAACCATCACGCCATAGGCCGTGCCGTAGAAGGCCTGCCAGCTGCCTATATAAGAGAGGCACATGACCGTGCCGCTGAGCAGGATGGCCGCCACCCCTGCCATCGACAGGCGCGAGAACCCGCTGCCGACCGCGCGCAGGCCCGCCCCATCCCGCACCCGCGCC
>CAXUNZ010000285.1:765-4357 GCA_964252525.1 uncultured Acetobacteraceae bacterium | reverse complement strand
CCAGGCTCATGCGGCGCGGCGGGATCAGCAGCATCGCCTCGTCCTTGCCGGCGGCACGGATGTTGGTCAGCTTCTTTTCCTTGATCGGATTGACGTCCAGATCGCTCTCGCGCGAATGCTCGCCGAGCACCATGCCGACATAGACGGCATCGCCCGGATTGACGAACAGCGTGCCGCGCTCCTGCAAATACCACAGCGCGTATTGCACCGCGGCGCCGCCCTCCGAACTGATGAGCGAGCCGGCGCGGCGGCCTTCGATGTTGCCGGCCCAGGTTTCGTAGCCGCTGAACATGCGGTTCATGATGCCGGTGCCGCGCGTGTCGGTGAGAAATTCGCCGTGGTAGCCGATCAGGCCGCGCGAGGGGATGTGGAAGGTCAGCCGCACCTTGCCGCCGCCCGATGGGCGCATGTCCTGCATCACGCCTTTGCGGCGCGAGAGTTTTTCCACGACGACGCCGGCGTAGGGCTCGTCCACATCGACGAGCACTTCTTCGAACGGTTCCTCGCGGGCGCCGGTGTCGGGGTGCTCGCGCGTCAGCACGCGGGGGCGGCCGATGGTGAGCTCGAAGCCCTCGCGGCGCATGGTTTCGATCAGCACGCCGAGCTGGAGTTCGCCGCGGCCGGCGACTTCGAAGGCTTCGCTTTCCTGGGATTCGGTGATCTTGATGGCGACGTTGCCTTCGGCCTCGCGCAGCAGGCGGTCGCGTATCTGGCGGGAGGTGACCTTCTTGCCTTCGCGGCCGCCGAGCGGGCCGTCATTGACGCGGAAGGTCATGGCCAGCGTGGGCGGATCGACGGGGGTGGCGTGCAGGGCGCCGGCCAGCTCCGGCGCGCCAATCGTGTCGGGGATGGTGGCGTCGGTCAGGCCGGCGATGGCGATGATGTCGCCGGCTTCGGCCTCGTCCACCACCACGCGTTCGAGGCCGCGGAAGCCCATGAGCTTGGTCAAGCGGCCGGTTTCGACAACGGAACCATCTGCGCGTGTGACGCGCAATGGCATGTTGAGGCGCGCGCGGCCCTGCTCGATGCGGCCGGTCAGCACGCGGCCGAGGAAATTGTCGTAATCGAGGATGGAGGCGACCATGCCGAAGGGGGCGTCCCGATCGAGCTCGGGTGCCGCGACGTGGCGCAGGACGAGGTCGAACATCGGGGCGAGGTCGCGGCGCTCGCCGTCCAGCGTTTCGGTGGCCCAGCCCTGGCGGCCGGAGGCGTAGAGCATGGGGAAATCGAGCTGCTCGTCGGTGGCGCCGAGGGCGGCGAAGAGGTCGAAGATTTCGTTGTGCACTTCGTCGGCTCGGGCGTCCTGGCGGTCGATCTTGTTGACGACGACGATGGGTTTGAGGCCCTGGGCGAGGGCCTTGCCGACGACGAATTTGGTCTGCGGCAGCACGCCTTCTGCCGCGTCGACAAGGACGATGGCGCCGTCGACCATGTTGAGGATGCGCTCGACCTCGCCGCCGAAATCGGCGTGTCCCGGCGTGTCGACGATGTTGATGCGAGTGCCACGCCAGACGACGCTGGTGCATTTGGCCAGGATGGTGATGCCGCGTTCGCGCTCGAGGTCGTTGCGGTCGAGCGCGCGTTCGGCGACGACCTGGTGTTCGCGGAAGGAGCCGGATTGGCGGAGGAGCTGGTCGACCAGCGTGGTCTTGCCATGATCGACATGGGCGATGATGGCGATGTTGCGGATGTCCATGGGCGCACGGCTTTTCGGATGCGAAAAAGGGCCTGACCTGGGGAGGTCAGACCCTTTTTCCGGGAGTGTTGGCGGAGAGATAGGCAGGGTAGGCTAGAAAGGCCAGGCAAATTGGCGATTGGCCGATATGTGCTGGCCCTCCGGCGGCGAGACGCTGACTACTTGGCTCCGCCGGCGCTGTCATTGGTGGCGGTGCCGAGCGGGCCGCCGCCATTGCCCGTTCCTACGGCATGCGCGCCGTCAGGACCCGCACCGGTCGGGTTGATGGGCGGGCTCGAATTGCCGGGATTGGGTGTGGGCGACACGGTGCCCATGCTGCCATTGCTGCTGGACGTGCCGTTTTGCATGCCGCCGCTGCTGGTGCCCGTTTGCATGGTGCTGCCGCTATCGCTGGCGATACTACCCTCACCGCTGCCCATGCTGGCGCTGCCGCCGGTGTTCATGGCTTCCTGAATGGAGTGGCGGGCAGCCTTCCAATTCTTTTCGGCCAGTGCCTTGCGGGCCGCAGAGACGGCGGCGATGCGCGGGTCGGTATCCGGTTGGTTAGCGGTGCCCACGGCCGTGCTGCGATCGAGCAGACGCGTTTCTGCCATTTCGAGCGCCTGCTGGGCGGCACCGGTTTTGTGGGCGGCGAGTGCGCGGTCGGCGGCCTTCAGGTAGCCCTCGGGGCCCGCATTCATGCCGATGGCGGGTTGGGGCAGATGCGGGGCGATGGCGCTGCGGGTATCGGCGCTGTCGATGTTGCTGGCCTGCGAAGAGGCGGGGCCGCTCATGCCGCTGCCCGGCTGGTGAGACCAGTGCCCGCCCGTCCCGGTGTCATCGCCGCCGCTGTCGGTGTTCATGGCGCGCGTCATGCGCCGGTGGCGCGGATGGCTGGGCGCGGTCGAAGCAGGTGTGTTCTGGTCCGAGCCGTTGCCGCTGGTGCCCATGCCGGTGGCGCTGGCAGGCGGCGTGCTGCCAGTGCTGCCGCCGCTGTCGGCGGGCGAGGGATTGGCGGTGGCGCCGAGCGGACCCGGATCCTGCTGCGGCGCGTGGGCGCCGAGCGTGGCGCCTGTTTTGCCCGACGTAGCCGGATCGTTACCTGGCGCGGCGCCGCTGCCGGTGCCGGCGGCGGGAACAGTACTGTCCTTGACCGCGGAGGGATTTGCCGGCGTGGGATCGGTTGCGGTCTGCGCGAAGGCGGGAAGCGACAGCGCCAGGCCGAGAACGGCGGCGCTGGTCAGAAGGGTCATTCGCATCGTGTGTCTCCGTGAGCGATGAAGTTGCCGGCGAGGTTGAGTTTGCCTCGAGCAATGTTCGTCAGGAGGCGCGAACGAGAGACGATGCGGGTGGTTGCATGTCGTGCACGTGAGGCGAGTGCGTCTGGCGGTCAGGTCCGTTCGACGGCGATTGTCATTACCGTAGTATCAGAACGTTGCGAGCTATAACCAGCTATGGCGCATGCCGTTCACGCATGCGTGACGCGCAGCGCGTGAGGGCTTGGCCGCATTTTGCGGCGCATGCGAGATGCTTCTGGCCCGGTCGCCCTGCGCCGATTACGCGGCTAGGCGCAGGAGATGAGGGGCGATGGTGGCGATCAGGCGCGCGGTGTCTTCGGAGATCGAAAAACGGCCGGGCTGGCTCGAGAGGATGGTGTCGGCCGCGGTGGGCTGGACGATCGTGCCGGGGGTCATGACGGCGCTGGCGGGGATGATCTGAAGGTCGGTGGTGAAGCCTTGCATGGGTTTGGTCCTCGGCTGGTGTGTCTTGACACCAGGGGATCAGCAAGGGGCGTGCCGCGGGGCTCGATGAGCAACTTCAAGGTGTTACTCAGCCCGCATGGGGTGACGACGCGGACCGGGCGGCAGGAAATGCCGGGCAGGATTGGTGTTGGGGCCTGCTCCATCCGCTTGTCTG
>CAXUNZ010000285.1:0-755 GCA_964252525.1 uncultured Acetobacteraceae bacterium | reverse complement strand
AGTCCTTAGAACCTGTTTCGGGCCTGCGTGTGCGAAAGAGGCGGGCCGGCTGGCCACCAACAAATGGGGGTCTGGGGCCTCCAGGCCCCAGCGGGCTCGCCACCAAGCGCCACCGGTTCAAGTGCCGGTGGCGAGGGGCAGCGCCCTGGCTTCCTTCTATCCCCGCTCCTGCATCAGCCGCGCCTTGTCCCGCGCCCAGTCCCGGTCCGCGATGGCGTGGCGCTTGTCGGCTTTGTTGCGTCCCTGGCCGAGGCCGAGCGTGACCTTGGCCATGCCTTTGTCGTTGAAATGGATGTCCAGCGGCACGAGCGTGTAGCCATTGCGGGCGACCGCGCCGAGCAGTTTGGCCGCTTCCTTCTTGTGCAGAAGCAGTTTGCGGGCGCCGCGGGGTTCGAAGCGGGAGAGGACGCCGGCCTGGTATTCGGGGATGTAGGCGTTGAACAGGAAGACTTCGCCTTCGCGCTCGCCGGCCCAGGCTTCGGTGATGGGGGCGCGGCGGGGGGGGCGGGATTGGACCGCGGGGCCGCGCAGGACGAGGCCGGCTTCCATCGTTTCCTTGATCGTGTAGTCGAAGCGCGCCTTGCGGTTCTGCGCGGCCATGCCGTGAGAAATCAGGCTGGATTTCTTTTTCTCGCGCGCCATGGCGGTCAGGCGAGCAGGCCGAGACCGGCCAGGGCGGCGCGCACGCGGGTCTGCGCCGCTTCACTGATGGGTGCGAGAGGCAGGCGGAGGTGGGGGGTGGCGCGGTTGAGGAG
>CAXUNZ010000284.1:4198-4419 GCA_964252525.1 uncultured Acetobacteraceae bacterium | reverse complement strand
ACCCTGGCGCGGCGCCCCCGGCTTTGCCGCCGGCCAGCGTTTCGGCGCCGCCACCACCGCCCCCGGCGGGGCCGCCGGCAGAGAACGCCTTGCCGCCTGAGGCGCCGCCGGGCAACGATACGCCACCCGTGGAGATGTCGCCGCCGCCCGGGTATTTGCGGCAGCCGGGGGAGCCATAAGGCACGCCGAATTTCGCGAATAAAGAAGGCTGGGGGAGATGT
>CAXUNZ010000284.1:2881-4188 GCA_964252525.1 uncultured Acetobacteraceae bacterium | reverse complement strand
GATGACGGGGGTTTTGGGGGGCAGGCACTGCTCCCCCAATCTGTTTGAGTCAAACTTTCCACTTGTCGGAATGACTTTCGCCGTTTCCGCCCATGCCAGGGGCGAGCACAATGCGCGCGCATGCGAATCGGACCACACACGCTTTTGCAGGGCGATTGCCGCACTGTCCTGCCGTGCCTGCCGGAAGCGCATTTCGACGTCGTCGTCACTTCGCCGCCCTATAATCTCGATCTGGCCTACAACGCCTACCGGGACAGCCTAGCCGAGCGCGACTACCTGGATTGGATGGTCGAGGTCTGCGCCCAGGTGCGGCGCGTGCTGGCGGCCAATGGCTCGTTCTTTCTCAACATTTCCGGATCGAACAGCCGGCCCTGGCTGCCCTTCGAACTGATCGTGCGGCTGCGCGAACACTTCGTGCTGCAGAACCACATCACCTGGATCAAATCCATCGCCACGGCTGATGACAGCATGGGCCATTTCAAGCCGCTGGCCGGCACGCGATTCCTCAACCACAACCACGAACACATCTTTCATCTGACGCTGGACGGCTCGGTCAAGCTGGATCGCCTGGCCATCGGCGTGCCGTTCAAGGATAAATCCAACATCGCGCGGCGCGGGCATGCCGCGGACCTGCGCTGCAGGGGAAATACGTGGTTCATCCCCTATCGGACCGTGCAGACCAGGGCGGAAAAATTCAATCATCCGGGCACGTTCCCGGTCGATCTGCCGCGTTGGTGCATCCGTCTGCATGGCCGCGCCGGCGCGCGTGTTCTGGACCCTTTTGTCGGCACGGGAACGACCGCCGTGGCGGCCGCATGGGAAGGCGCGGTTGCCACCGGCGTGGAACTGGATGCGGGCTATCTTGCCATAGCGGCCGAACGCCTGGCCGCGCAGATGCAATCAGCGCACGCCTGATCAAAGCCCCAGCAGGAACATCCAACCGACGCAGATTACGCCGCCGAACCACATCAGGCTGCGCACCGTCGCGGCACCGCCGATATAGGCAAACGTGTAGGCTATGCGCAGCAAGATGAAGATCACCGCCAGTGTCTCGATGCGCGGCTGTGGCGCATGGGCCAACTCCGCCAGAACGACCGCGGCGGCAAAGGGGGCAAACGCCTCGAAATGGTTTTGGTGCGCCCAGTTGGCGCGGGCGCGCCAGCCCTGTAGCCGCCCCAGGAAATCGCGCGGCGCCGCGTTGTCGTACGCCGGCTGCGCCTTGGCCGCGCCCACCGAGAGGTAGGGCAAGGCGGCGGCTATCAACACACAGAGATGGGCGATGTTCATCGGCCGTCCCTCTACAGCAA
>CAXUNZ010000284.1:0-2871 GCA_964252525.1 uncultured Acetobacteraceae bacterium | reverse complement strand
CCCATGATCTCGCGCCGAATAATTTTCAGCGGCACCAGGCCGGCCGCGAGAAAGCGGTCATGAAAATGCGCCAGCGTGAAGGCTGGGCCTTCCTTAGCCTGCGCATCCGCGCGCAACTTCAGGATCATCAGCTTGCCGAGCGTATAGCTGTAATAGCCCGGATCGGAGGTGCCGCGCCGCGCTTCCTTGTAGGCGACCGAGGGCGGCTGGAAGCATTCCTCGCCCATCATCTTCGCGGCATCGGCCAGCGACATCCCTTGCGTATGCATCCGCACGGAGGCGACAAGCCGGCAATCGCGCAGCAGCGCATCCTGCAATTGCGCCAGATGCAGCTTGGGGCTGTTATCCAGGAGGCCCTGCCGCTGCATCATCTGCTCGGTATAATGCGCCCAACCTTCCGTGGCCGTATAGGAATGGCCAGTCTTGCGCACGGTCGACCAGGCGGGGTTGGCGCGCATGAACAGGTATTGCACGAAATGACCGGGCAGCGCTTCGTGCACGCCCAGATTCAGCAGCAACGCTTTGTTGAAATATTGCAGGTAATCGTCCTGCTGCGCGGGCGTCTTCGTCGCATCCGGCGGCGTGATGTAATAGTAGGCCTGTGTGGCGTGGGTTTCGAACGGACCGGGCGGATCCATCTCACCGAAGACGATCGCGCGCTGGAAGGGTGGGGTTTCGGCCACTTTCGGCAGATCCTGCCCGGGCAGGTCGACGATGTGCCTGGCCACGATGAAATCGTGCAACATGGCAAGCTGGCTTGCCGCCGTGCCGATCAGATGGGCGGCATCGGGATGGTCCGCGCCGATCACCTTCAACGCGTCGGCCGGATGGGCCGGATCGAGCACGCGCGAGACGGCCAGGAAATCCTCGCGATCACGCTTGAGCTGCGCCCGCCCGGCGGCGAGCACCTGATCGGGCGTGAGGTCGATCAGATCGGAATCAAGCAGGCGGCGGTAATTGGCCGCACCGAGAACGAAGCTGCCATGGGCGGTTTTCTTCTGCGCCTTGAGCCAGGCGATGAAATCATGGCACGCGGTCACGGCGGCCTGTCCGGTGTGTGCAAGTTCCGCCTGCAACGCCTGGTCATGCACCTGCGCAAATGCCGCGGGCAGATCGTGGGCGAGGAAATCGGCCGCACCCTGCGCGTCTTCCAACCCTATTTCGATGAAGACGGGCGGCATGTCGGCGAGGTTCTGCCGGGCGGCGGCGAAGATGGCGGGAATGGCCTGCTCGCGCGAAATGGCCGCGCGCAGGCGCACTTCCGCGGGCGCGAAATCGCGCGCAATCAGCGTATAGGGTCCGTTCGTGGCCAGGCTGACATAAATGTCGGGATTATGCCGCCATTGCTGGACGTGTTCTTCCTCCAGCAGCTCGCCCCCGATTTCGGCCGCCAGGATGTCGCGGTCGTTACGATCGGACTGGCTCAGCCGGGATATGTCGGTGGCGTCCAGTTGCACGAGCGTCGTGTGCAGGCGCGCGACTTCGCCGGCATGGAAGGCGGCGGAGACGCCATCCATGCGCGCATCGCCCTCGTGCAGGCCGAGTGCCGTGGCCGCAACCGGATGGGCGGCGAACTCGGCGGCGAAATAGCCACGCACGACGTCCTCATAATGCGGCACCACGGCGCGGGCGGCACCGGTAGAGGCGGCAAGGCCCAGCAGAACAGCGCAGCTGGCGCGAAGGGCAAGGTGCATGAACGGGTCCCGCTATGAGTGGCCCATGCTAACAGGTCCGCGCCGTGCCGCCAGCTTGTGCCAGGCCGCCCCCCCACCTAGCCTGCGCGGCCATGGACATGTCCGCGCCCGCCATCGCCTTTCCTCACCCCACGCCGCCCGAGACGGGACGGGTCATCGAACTCGCGCCGGGCGTGCTCTGGGCGCGCCTGGCGCTGCCTTTCCGGCTCGATCACGTCAACGTCTACCTGATCCGCGACAGCACGGGCTGGGTTGCGGTCGATACCGGCATTGCCGATGACGCCACGCGCGCGGCGTGGGATATGCTGCTGTCCGGTCCGCTGCGGGGTGAGGGTCTCAGCGCGCTTGTCGTCACCCACTTTCATCCCGACCATGTGGGTCTCGCCGGCTGGCTGACCTCGCGCCTGGGTATTCCCCTGCACATGCCGCGCACGGAGTATCTGTTCAGTGCCGCCATCACCCATGGTGCGCTCGGCAGCAACCCGGACTTCTACGAGTCCAACGGCCTATCCGCTGACGCCGTGGAGCGCGTTACCGGCAAGGGAGAAGGCTACCTGCGCATGACGACCGGCTTGCCGAGCCATTTTCACCGGCTGGTCGATGGCGGGCGCCTCAGAATCGGCGGCCGCGATTTCGATGTGCTGACCGGCGGCGGCCATGCGCTTGAACAGGCGATGCTCCACTGCGCGCGGGATGGTCTTTTCCTGAGTGCGGATCAGGTGCTGACCAGGATCAGTCCGAACATTAGCACCGAAGCCTACGAGCCGGAAGCCAATCCGCTTGGCGAATTTCTCGGCTCGCTGGCGCGGCTTCGGACGAGCATACCGGCTGACGTGCTTGTGCTGCCGGGGCATCATGTTCCCTTCACCGGCCTACATGCGCGCATCGATGAATTGCTCGCGCATCACGCCGGCCGTTGCGCGCTGATCGCACAAGCATGCGGGGCGGCGCCGTGCAGCGCGGCCGATCTGTTACCCGTGGTGTTCGACCGCGCACTGGATCCGCAGCAGATGCGCTTTGCGTTCCACGAAGTCGTGGCGCACGTGAATTACATGCGCGCGCGGGGTGAGCTGGTGCGGGTGGCGGGGCAAGACGGCGTGCAGAGGTTTCGTAAGGCTGGGGGAGATGTGCCGTCCCCCCCAGACCTCCCGCCATTACTTTAAGCGACAGCCAAAAA
>CAXUNZ010000283.1:0-4434 GCA_964252525.1 uncultured Acetobacteraceae bacterium | reverse complement strand
GGCGCGCGCGCGCGCCAGCTCGAAGGCCACGCGCCCACCGCGCGGGATTTCGGAGGTGGTATAGATCTCGGGGTTGACGCCGCGCTGCTGGCCGTCGGCCATGCGTTCGATGCCGCGGGGTTCGCCGAAATAGACGCCGCCCGTGCTCTCGCGCACGATCATTAGGTCGAGCCCGCGCACGATCTCGGGCTTGAGCGAACTGGTGGCCACAAGCGGCTCATAGACGATGGCCGGGCGCAGATTGGCAAACAGGCCGAGCTCGCGCCTCAGGCCCAGGATGGCGATCTCCGGCCGCTTGTCGAAGCCCAAACCGTCCCAGGCCGGGCCGCCGACGGCACCGAACAGCACGGCATCGGCCGCGCGCGCGAGATCGAGCGTGCTCGCGGCCAAAGGCGTGCCGCGCGCATCGATGGCGGCCCCCCCGACCAAATCCTCCTCGATTTCGAAGCGCAGGCCGCGGCGGCGTTCCAGCCAGTCGATGACGCGCCTGGCTTCGCGCATGACCTCCGGGCCGATGCCGTCGCCTGGCAGGATCAGGAGCTTGTGGGTGGTCGGCATTGCGTCATTCCAAAGCGGAAGGCTGGGGCAAACGTACCATTGCCGCCCGACCCTCCGTCAATTTTTCACGCCGCGCCGATGCGCGGCACCCATTCCGCCTGCCTTGCCTCGAAAGCATCTATGGCACCTTCGTGCCCGAGCGTCTGGCCGATTTCATCAAGACCCTCCAGCAGCAAATGCCGCCTGGTGGCATCGACGTGAAAGCCGATCTCCTCGCCATTGGGGCGGATGACCACCTGGCGTTGCAGATCGACGGTCAACCGCGCATTGCCGCCGAGGCGCGCATCCTCCATCAAGGCATCGCACACGCCGCGAGGCAGGCGAACGGGCAGTATGCCGTTCTTGAAACAATTATTATAGAAGATGTCGGCGAAATCTGGCGCGATCACGCAGCGTATGCCGAAATCCAGCAGCGCCCAGGGGGCATGCTCGCGTGACGATCCGCAGCCGAAATTTTCATGCGCAATCAATATCTCCGCTTGCCGGAAAGCCGGCTGGTTCAGGACGAAGTCGGAACGCTCCCGCCCGTCGTCATCAAAACGCAATGGATCAAACAGATGCACGCCCAAGCCGCTTCGCGCAATGGTTTTCAGGAACCTTGCCGGAATGATCTTGTCCGTGTCGACATTGGCCAGCGGCAGGGGTGCCGCAATCCCGGTCAGCGTGGTAAAAGCCTGCATCAGGCCAGATCCCGCACATCGACCAGGCAGCCGGCGACGGCCGCCGCCGCCGCCATGGCCGGGGAGACCAGGTGCGTCCGTCCCCCCGGACCCTGCCTTCCCTCGAAATTGCGGTTGGAGGTGCTGGCGCAGCGCTGTCCCGCCGATAATTTGTCCGGGTTCATGCCCAGGCACATCGAGCAGCCGGCCTCCCGCCACTCGAAGCCGGCCTCCAGCAGCACGCGGTCCAGCCCCTCGGCTTCGGCCTGTGCGCGGACCTCGCCGGAGCCGGGGACCACCAGGGCACGCAGGCCCGCCGCCCCGTGGCGGCCGTGCGCGATGGCGGCGGCGGCACGGATGTCCTCGATCCGGCCGTTGGTGCAACTGCCGATGAAGACGACATCCACGGGCAAGCCAGCGAGCTTCTGGTTGGGCTGCAGGTCCATGTAGGACAGCATGCGGCGAAGCTGGGCGCGGTCGGCCTCGTCGGACGCACGCTCGGGATCGGGCACGGTGCCGGTGATGGGCGCCACCGCTTCGGGGCTGGTGCCCCAGGTGACCATCGGCGCGATGCCGGCCGCATCCAGCACCACGCGCCTGTCGTAGATCGCGCCGGGATCGGACGGGAGCGTGCGCCAATAGGCCACGGCGTGGTCGAACGCCTCGCCCCGAGGGGCGTAGGGGCGGCCGCGCACGTAGTCGAAGGTCACTTCGTCCGGCGTGATCAGCCCGGCGCGCGCGCCGGCTTCGATCGACATGTTGCACACGGTCAGGCGTCCGGCCATGTCGAGCGCGCGGATCGCTTCGCCCGCGAATTCGATGACGTGCCCGGTTCCGCCGGCGGTACCGATGCGCCCGATGACGGCAAGCACCAGATCCTTGGCGGTGACGCCCGCGCCGAGCGTGCCATCGACCTGCACCAGCATATTCTTCGCCGGTTTTTGCATCAGCGTCTGGGTGGCGAGCACGTGTTCGACTTCGGACGTGCCGATGCCGAAAGCCAGCGCGCCGAGCGCGCCGTGCGTCGAGGTGTGGCTGTCGCCACAGACGATCGTCATGCCGGGCAGGGAAATTCCCTGCTCCGGCCCTACGATATGCACGATACCTTGCCGCGTATCGAGCAACGGGAAATAGGGAACGCCGAATTCGGCGACGTTGCGTTCCAACGTTTCGATCTGCAGCCGGCTTTCGGGCTCGGCGATGCCGGCGCGGCGATCGGTGGTGGGCACGTTATGATCGACGACGGCGATGGTGGCGTCCGGACGGCGCACGCGGCGGCCCGCGGTGCGCAGGCCTTCGAAGGCCTGCGGCGATGTGACTTCGTGGACGAGGTGGCGGTCGATATAGAGCAGGCAAGTGCCGTCCGGCTCGCGCTCTACGATGTGGGCGTCCCAGATCTTGTCGAAGAGCGTACGGGGCATGTGAGTCTCTCCCGAAGGAAGGGAAGATTCTTCTTTTTTGAAAAAAAGCAAAAAACTTTTGTCTTTTTGCCGCCGCGCCAGGTAATCAACCTTGCGCGCAACCAACATTCATAAGTCTTTTTGCTTCTTTTTCTTCAGAAAAAGAAGAATCCTGTCCTTACGCCGCAGGCGTCTCCCGCGCCTTTTCCGCGATCCGCGCCGACTTGCCGCGCCGCCCACGCAAGTAATACAATTTCGCGCGTCGCACATCACCGCGCCGCACCACCTCGATCTGCGCAATCGCCGGCGAATAGAGCGGGAAGATACGCTCCACGCCCTCGCCATAGCTGATCTTGCGCACGGTGAAATTGCTGTTCAGCCCGCGGTTGCTGCGCGCGATGCACACGCCCTCATAAGCCTGCACGCGGCTGCGCTCACCCTCGACCACCTTGACCGACACGCGCAGCGTATCGCCAGGCGAGAATTCCGGCACGTCGCGCGCGGCGCTCAGGCGTGCGATCTCCTCCGCCTCGTAGGTCTGGATGATGTTCATGATGGCGTCCTTTCCTCGATCTTGCGCGCGCCCCACAGATCGGGCCGGCGCGCGCGGGTAATGGTTTCGGATTGATGCCGCCGCCACGCGCTAATGCGGGCGTGATCGCCCGATAGCAGCACGTCGGGCACCGCGCGCCCCTGCCATTCGGCTGGGCGGGTATAATGGGGATACTCCAGCAACCCGTGCGAAAAACTCTCCTCCTCCGCACTTTCGGCCGCGCCCATGACGCCTTGGAGCAGGCGCACACAGGCATCCAGCACGACCATGGCCGCCAGTTCGCCACCGGATAGCACGTAATCGCCGACGCTGACTTCGCGCAGCGCACGCGCGTCGATCACGCGCTGGTCGATGCCTTCATAACGGCCGCACAGCACGACCACGCCCGGACCTTCAGCCAAGACGCGCGCATCCTGCTGCGACAAAGGCAGCCCGCGCGGCGTGACATAGAGCAACGGCCGGTCATCGGCGGCGGCGGCAATTGCCGCGTCCAGCACGTCCGCGCGCAACACCATGCCCGCGCCACCGCCGAAGGGCGTGTCGTCCACGCGCCGGTCTCGCCGCCGCGCGAAATCGCGGATGTCCAGCGTGTCCAGCGACCAGAGTCCCGCCTCCAACGCTCGGCCGGCCAGAGCCTGGCCGAGCGGGCCGGGAAACATGGCCGGAAACAACGTCAGCACGGTAGCGCGCCAGCTCATGCCGCGCTTTCCGACACATCGCCGTCAACTTCCAATTCGTCCGGCAGGATCACCGTGATACGGCCCGCGGTTACATCAACACCCGGCACCGCATCGCGCGTGAAGGGCACGAACAGGCTCTCGGCCTCGGCGGCGATCTCCAGGCTCGCGCCGGCGCCATAATCATGCACGGCAACCACCCGCCCCAGCGCGGCACCTGCCGCATCAAATGCGGCCAGCCCGACCAGATCGGCCAGATAGAACTCGTCTTCGTCCACCGGCGGCAGCCGGTCGCGCGGCGCGAACAGGCGCAAATTGACCAGCTTTTCAGCTTCGTTGCGATCGGCGACCGGACGTCCGGACGCATCGCGCAACTCGGCCAGCCCCTCGCCGCGCCAGGCCAGCGACCACATCCGGCCGCGCTCATCGCTCAGCGGCGCATAGCGCGGCAGGTCGGCGGGCTCGGCCGTGTAGCTGTGCACGCGCACCAGCCCACGCACGCAATGCGGCCTGCCCACCACGCCCATCAGGTTGTTGGCCCCGGCCGCCAGGCGCTTGCGTCAGGCCGCCGCGGGGGCCGCGTCCGC
>CAXUNZ010000282.1:1743-4449 GCA_964252525.1 uncultured Acetobacteraceae bacterium | reverse complement strand
AGGCCCCAGCGGGCTCGCCACCAAGCGCCACCGGTTCAAGCGCCGGTGGCGAGGGGCAGCGCCCGGGCCTGTTTTCCCCTCTTGGCGCGACGCGACGCCGGCCCGATAAGCGGCACGCGCATGAACTTCGTCGACCTCCTCGTCATCGCCATACTGGCCATCTCGGCGCTGCTCGGCCTGTCGCGCGGCTTTGTGCGCGAAATGCTTGGGCTTGGCTCCTGGCTGTTCGCGGCATGGCTGGCATGGCGCCTGGCCCCAAACCTGATCCCGTTCGCCGAGCGCACGATCGGCAATGACGACATTGCCGATGCCTCAGCCTACGTGGTTGCCTTTCTCGGTCTGCTGATCGTCTTTTCCCTGGTGGCCAATCTGGTCGGTCGCGCCGTCCGCCTCTCCGCCCTTGGCGGCCTGGACCGCACGCTGGGCCTGGTCTTCGGCCTAGCCCGCGGCGCGATTGTGCTGATTGCCGCCTACATCGTGGGCGGGCAGGTCAATCCCGCGGCCTGGCCGCCCCAGGTCAGGCAGGCACGCACCCTGCCCCTGCTCTATGCCGGCGCGGTCTGGGCCGCGCGGCAGATCCCTGCCCCATTTCCGCAGCCCAAGGTGGTCGCCCCGCCCGAGGACCACCCCCTGACCAGCGCGGAATTGCTGCATGTCACTCCAGATGGCGCAGCCCTTGGTCCAAGGTCCCACGCACCCTAGGTGAACGCCCATGCCGCAGACCGTGCCGTTCACCGAGCGTGATGACGACAAGCTGCACGAGGAATGTGGCGTCTTCGGCATCTGGAACATGCCGGATGCTTCCGCGGTCACGGCGCTGGGCCTGCACGCGCTTCAGCACCGCGGCCAGGAAGCGACAGGCATCACCACCTTTGATGGGCATCGCTTCCACACCCACAAAGCGCTGGGGTTGGTGGGCGACGCCTTTTCGGACGCGCGCACCATCGCGGCCCTGCCTGGCAGCTCGGCGGTCGGCCATAACCGCTACGCCACCACGGGCGAGACCATCCTGCGCAACGTCCAGCCGCTTTTCGCCGATTTCGAATTCGGCGGCTTCGCGGTCGCCCATAACGGCAACCTGACCAATGCCGCCGCCCTGCGGCGGGCGCTGGTGCGCCGCGGCTGCCTGTTCCAATCGACCATGGACAGCGAGGTGTTCGTCCACCTGATCGCCATCAGCCTTTATTCAACCGTGGTCGATCGCCTGATCGATGCGCTCAAGCAGGTCGTGGGCGCCTATTCTCTGGTGGCGCTGTCCAACGAAGCCCTGATCGGCGTGCGCGATCCACTGGGCGTGCGGCCGCTGATTTTGGGGCGCATCAACCTTGCCGGCGCCGATCCCGCCTGGGTGCTGGTCAGCGAGTCCTGCGCGCTGGACATCGTGGGCGCGGAATTCGTGCGCGACGTGGAGCCTGGCGAGATCGTGGTGATCGATCATCGCGGTGTGCACAGCATCAAGCCGTTCGGTGCGCATGCGGCGCGCTTCTGCGTGTTCGAGTATATCTATTTCGCGCGGCCGGATTCGGTGATGGAAGGCATGCCCGTCTATGAGGCGCGCAAGGGCATCGGCGCGGAGCTGGCGCGCGAAAGCCATATCGATGCCGATGTGGTGGTGCCCGTGCCCGATTCGGGCGTGCCTGCGGCGATGGGTTATTCGGCCGAAAGCGGCGTGCCCTTCGAGCTCGGCATCATCCGCAACCATTATGTCGGGCGCACCTTCATCGAGCCGACCGACCATATCCGCAATCTTGGTGTCAAACTCAAGCATTCGGCCAATCGCGCGGTGCTGGACGGCAGGCGCGTTATCCTGGTCGACGATTCCATCGTGCGTGGCACGACCAGCCGCAAGATCGTGGAAATGGTGCGCGGCGCCGGCGCGCGCGAAGTGCATATGCGCATCTCCAGCCCGCCGACGACGCATTCCTGCTTTTACGGCATAGACACGCCCGAACGCGGCAAGTTGCTCGCGGCACGTCATGACGTGGCCGAAATGGCGCGACTGATCGGCGCGGACAGCTTGGCCTTCATTTCGCTGGACGGCCTTTATCGCGCGCTCGGCCGCAACAAGCGCGATGCGGCCAAGCCCTATTACTGTGACGCGTGCTTCACCGGCGACTATCCCATCGCCCTGCCCGACATGGACGATCGCGGCAGCCGCCAGCTTAGTCTGCTCGATGAGATGAGCCTGGCGTGAGCGCGCTCGCCGGCCGTGTGGCGCTGGTGACCGGCGCCAGCCGCGGCATTGGGGCTGCCACCGCCATCGCACTTGGGCGTTTGGGCGCGCATGTGGTGCTGACCGCGCGCACCCAGGGCGGGCTTGAGGAAACCGACGACGCCATACGCGCCGGCGGCGGCACGGCGACGCTCCTGCCGCTCGATCTTGCCAAGCCCGAGAGCCTGGATGCGCTCGGCCCCAGCGTGGTTGCGCGATTCGGACGGCTGGACATCCTGGTGCACAATGCCGGCGCGCTGGGCCGCCTGACGCCGGCGGGCCACATTGCGCCCAAGGACATGGCGACGTGCCTGGACGTGAATTTCAACGCCGCCTACCGCCTGATCCGCAGCTGCGGGCCGGTGCTTGCCGCCTCCGATGCGGGGCGCGCGGTGTTCGTCACCAGCAGCGTGGCCCGCGCGCCGCGCGCCTATTGGGGCGCTTACGCGGCCAGCAAGGCGGCGATGGAGATGCTGGTGCGCTGCTGGGCCGAT
>CAXUNZ010000282.1:564-1733 GCA_964252525.1 uncultured Acetobacteraceae bacterium | reverse complement strand
AACACGGCGCTGCGGGTCATTCTGTTCGACCCCGGAGCGACCGCGAGGCGCATGCGCGCGAGCGCGTTTCCCGGCGAGGACCCGCGCACTTTGCCCGCGGCGGCGCGGCGTGCGGAGGAATTGGTTGGGTTGTGCGTGCCTTCGTTTGAGGGGCATGGCACGCTGCTGCGCGCGGGCCGAACCTAAACTGATGACGGGGGGTTTTGGGGGGACCGGCGCGGTCCCCCCAGGTTTCTTCTTCTAACAACGAACGTTAGCTATACTCCCTGTCGTCTGTAGCGAAGCAGCCAGGTCAAGCTGCCTATCTGGCACAGCAGCGCAAAAATCGAGAAGATCACAGCTACGAAACTGTGCTTCGCGGATTGCGGAAGAGTCAAGGATTGCACAAGCGCGAAAACGGCCAGCGGCATACTCAATGCAAAAATCGCTGTCAGCAACGCCCGAACGGCTCGGCGTAGTGCTGGCGGCGCGCTCGGCCAGAAGATCAGGCGCATTGCAAAGGCCAGGACAAACATAAAAAGAAAGGTGACGGTGGTGTAATTGTCCAGCGCGTCGATGGGGTCGCCACCGGATCGGCCAATCAGCACCCCACCCAAAGCTGTGCCGAGGCAAGGCAAGCCGACCAGCGCCGCGGCCATGGACGCGAGATAGCCGGTGGAAGGTCTTGTTTGCGGTAAGTCGCCAGGGGCGCTCATGCGTGCAAACCTGTGCAATGGACTTGCAGGAATTGCAGAAACTGGTGCCACAGGGATTCGTCGCTCTTGATTTCCTCCCGCACGAGCAGGCCCGCCGAGCCGGCGCCAACCGTTCTGTTTGACAATTCGAGTTTCAGGGTCGCGGCGATCTGTTCGCTGCGGATTTGCGCGCGCAGATTGGCGCGCTCAGCAATCTGGCGCAGTCGCTCGGCACGGGCGGCGTTCGTCGTGCGCGCGCTCATGTTCGTTGCGGCCTCGGCGGTGACGCGGTCCATGGCACGGAATTCACGGATTTCCAGCAGCTCCTTGACCATCTTGGCGCCGCCATAAGCGATGTCGGGCAGCGTCATGACCGTGGCGATAAGGCGCAGCTTCTCGGTCTTTTTCTTGAAGGCCTCGGCGCCGTCGTCATCATCCGCAAGTTCCATGCCGTAAGCCACTCCGTCGGCAGCAAGCAGGAAGCTGCCGCCGGCG
>CAXUNZ010000282.1:0-534 GCA_964252525.1 uncultured Acetobacteraceae bacterium | reverse complement strand
TCGCGATCGACAAGGCGATGCAAACAACGTCGAAAAGCACGCCGACGCCATCATCCTGATGCGAGGTGAATATGCGCTTGAAGACCTGAGTGGCGGCCTGGCTCATGGCGAGGTCTGCTTTGCTTTGCTCAATGGCGGCCCGGCCTTGGGCTTCCAGCGCGCTGTTGATGAAGGCTTTCACGCGCTCCCAGAAGCCGGCCGGCCGTTTGATGGGCGGCGGCGGGTTGTTCCAGTGGAAGATGGAGACGCAACCAATACCCTCACCGTCCCGCTTGGGCGCACGCAGAGGGTAGACATTGCCGTTGGCGGCCCAGACGATGCCGGTGTCAGGGCCGCAGGCGCGATCGACGAAACGGGTGAGGAAGGCGCGTGCGTCGTTGATGTCGGTGTAGGGCCCCCATTCAGGGGTTAGCACAAGCGTCAAGTGTGCACTCCGGTGGGCCTTCGGCACGCTTGTAGCCAAACCATTATACCGCGCGCCACGGAGAAGAGCGGGGCGGCGTGCGGCGCGCGGTATAATGGTTTGGCTACAAG
>CAXUNZ010000281.1:3665-4493 GCA_964252525.1 uncultured Acetobacteraceae bacterium | reverse complement strand
GGATAAGGCCTGCGTTGAATGCGGTCGCATCCGCCCCCACGGCGAGACCGTCTCCGCCATAGCTGAAGCCGGACGGTGCGCCGTTATAGGCGCCCACGCCACCTGTGATCGTGCCATGGTTGCTCAGCGAGGCACCGGTGTCGAGCACCACACCCTGGCTGCCGCCGAGATTGCCTTGCGTGGCGCCGCCCTCGATCGATCCGTAATTGTACAATATCCCGCTCACATCCGCGACGCCCGCGCCACCCGCGCTGGCGGTGTTGTTACCGAATGCATAGGTACCGTCACCGCCTTCGATCACGCCAGTGTTGGTCAGGATGCCACCGGTGAAGGAGACGCCGGCACCACCCGATTTGTCGTTGTATTGATGGTTAGCATAGACGGTGAAGCCGTCACCACCGATGATCGTGCCGTCATTGCGCAGGGTGCTGGTGTCCGCCACAACGCCCGAGGCCGCGAAGCCGGCGGTAATGTCGCCACGGTTTACCATCACGGAGCCCGCGGCAAGCCCCACGCCGGCGCCGCCGGAGGTGCCACCCTGGGTCAAGCCGCCATAGATGCTGCCCGTGTTGCGAAGCGTTCCGGGAGCGGCGAACTCCACGCCCGCGCCGCCCGCGCCGAAGCTGAAGCCACCAGCGATCGTTCCACTGTTGCTCAGGACAAGGCCTACGCCAGTGGAATAGACGCCGATGCCGCCGCTTTGCGCGTTCGTGCCGCGCTGCCCCACTCCGCCTATGGCGCCGCCCTCGATCTTGCCGGCATTGACGATCTTTCCGCCGGCGGTATCGATGCCGTTTCCACCCGCGCCGGCATAGTATTTACTGCCTG
>CAXUNZ010000281.1:0-3655 GCA_964252525.1 uncultured Acetobacteraceae bacterium | reverse complement strand
GCCTGCGTAGCCGCCCGCGCCGCCCGCGATCACTCCGGTGCTGAGGATCGTGCCGCCTGCGGTCAGGTCGATGCCCACGCCTCCGGCGCCGGAAATACCTTTGTTCGTGGCGTTCGATCCGGCCGCCGCCTTGACCGAACCGCGGTTGATGATTTCGTCGCCGGCCTGCGCCCCTATGATGCCGGCGCTGCCGGGTGTCTGAGTGACGTTGACGGCCCCGGTTGCGGTGATGGTCAGCGGACTTGAGTAGTTGCTGCCCAGCGTCACAGTGCTTGTTAAGGTGTTGGAGATGCGGCTCGCGGTCATGGTTTTAACCCCCGTTGTGGCCTCGTCGGGCCAGTTCATCTCGCGGAGGTAACCGTATTAGATTGATGAACCGTAAACTTTCGAGGCAGCAAGGAAGGGTGTTTGTAGATCGTACCAACAGTGGGTGGGCTCGGGAGGAATGTATCGTCTCCGAATCACTGCCGCATGCCCAGTCTTGTTTTAAGAGGAATGGAAGTCGTTCCGCCCTCTCGCAACCGGCGCTTTTTTCTTGAGCCTTGATAGACAGGGCTTTTGCAGGCTCTACCTCACAGGCTTCTGCCTAAATGGTCGGGCCATCCTATCAGGGTGGGTGAAAGATGTGACCACGGATCGATGCTGTTTCCACCCGAGCCGCCAAGGCTGCTGTCGCCCGCGAAGCCTCCCATGCCGCCAGTGATGATCCCGCTGCTGAGGATCGTGCCGCTCGCCGTCAGGTCGATGCCCACACCCCCGTTGCCGGCGGCCATGTTTTGCGTATAGTGCGATCCCGCGCCGCCCGTGACCGAGCCGTGATTGATGATGTCGTCGCCCACCTGCGCGGCGATGATGCCGGGCATACCATAATGCCGTGCCTCATCGATAACACCGCGCGGCGTGATCGTCAGCTGACTTCCGTAGCGTTTGCTGTCGAGAGTAACAGTGTGCTTCACCGTGGTAGAAATACGGCTGCGAGTCATTGATTTCCTCTAGCCGATTTCTTCAGTCGCCAACGACCTCGCTTTAGCAAAACGCTCATCAACATGCAACAAATTTTGTCATGCCGATGGCTTGGCGTATCGGCTTCGCATGGAAGCCGCGTCCTGAAATTGCTAAATCGCAGCCTCAGCGGCAATCGCCCTGCGTCGCTTCTTCTTCCGCCGGTTCGCCAGGGCCTCTGGCTGTGCTTCGGACGCAACTTCCACGCCCAACTCGGCTAGCCTCGCCGCCATCGGCGCAAGCAGCGGGTCCTCGGGCGAAATGCGCCGTGCCGCCTTGAAGGTCGCCGCAGCGGAGGCCAGGTCAGCAAGCTTGATATGTTGTTCGACAATCCGCATGCGAATGTCGATATTGTTGGGGTCCGCACGCAATAGCCGCATCAGGGGCGTGATCGTCCGCTTGGCATCACCCTGCGCATCGGCAAGCTGGGCAATTTCAAGCGACATCGTCTGCTCCCGCGCAACCCCGGCGTTGAGCACGTCCAGAAGTACTGCGCAGGCCGCTTCGAACGCCGCCGCCGAGTCGACAGGCTGGCGGCTGATCGGCAATTTCGAGTAGTCTCGCGAAAAGAGCGACTCCCGCTCGGGAAACCAGTGTGCGCGCAAGGCCTCGTTACTTTCCTCGAAGCGCGCCAGGAAAGTCCGCGCCTCCTCCTGCGTGGGCCGCCAACCTTCCCCGGCCATGACGCGCGTCACCGCCTCGGCCAGCCGGTTCCACATGACTCCGTGCGGCTTGCCGTCATCGGTCTGCTGCAACAAAGCGCCAGCTTTCATCATTACTTTCTGGCCGATGAGCGTCATCGACGGATTTCGCGCGGTCGTTCCCTCCGCGGGATCGGGGTCGAGCCTCACACGGCAGATGGCGCAAAAATCCTCGACCACGTCGAAATTGTTGGTGGCCGTGCGCTCGAAGATGCGCGGCTTGACATTGTCTTTGCCGAACACGCCGGCCCAGCGCATCACCAGATCATAGTAATCGTAGTCATAAAGAAAATTGATTTTTACGCGGGAAAGATCCGGTTCATACAGATTGCCCACACGCAGGTGTTGGGCAAACATGCTACTGTAGTGACTATCCTGCCGGCGCAGGTAGATGATGATTGTCACTTTTGAAAATAGCGGCGCAAGATAGTCGCGCAGATGTTCAATTTCAGCTTGGGTGCGCAGGGCGATGGTAAATTGTTCCGCTGACATGATGACCCGATCGAACTTCTTCGGCAGACGCTGGATTTCGCGGACAAACTCCTCTTGATAGGCCGCCATGCGCGCGGTCGGCTCCATGCCCTGCAAAAAGGATGCGGCGCCGCGTTGCGGACGTTTCTTGGGCGCGGCGTGGGACGCGGCCAGAAGCTGGTGCCGCTTGGTGCCGCCGGAGGTCACCGGCCAATAGGCACCCTGGTCGCGTAACGCTCTACGATTGGCCTCAAAGGTGTGCTGGATCGACGTCGAGCCGGTTTTGGTCGTGCCGATATGGAGGAAGAGTTCTGGCTGCATGTTGGCGTGCTAGGACTCTGCGCTAAGAGGGGTGGGCGCATTACGCCCCGCCTCGCGCGCCGCGCGCCGCGCCTGCCTGGCTTGCGCCAGCATTTTTCTCTGCTGTCTTTGCGCCGCGTCGGAAGGCGCCTCGTCAAGCGGCGCTATATGCACGCCGTGCTCTGCCAACTTCGCGGCCATCGGCGCCAAAGACGGGTCATCCGGCGCAATGCGCCTAGCACCTTTGAAGGCGGCTGAAGCGGCCTTAATATCCCCTAATATGAGGTGTTGTTCCGCCAGGTCCAGCCGCACGCCGATATTTTTCGCGTCTGTTCGTAGAACGTGCATTAGCGCGGCAATCGTGCGCTTGGGATCGCCTGTCGCCTCGGCCAGTTTGGCCATCTGCTGGGACATGGCACGCTCGCGCGCCGCGCCCATGTGCACCGCCTCGATGAGCGCGGCGCAGGCGGCCTCCGCCACGGCTGCAGGGTCGGGCTCCTCGTGCCTGACGGGAAGTTTGGACAGGTCCATGGCGAAAAGTGTCTTACGGTCGGGAAAGTAGCGCGCGCGCAAGGCCTCGTTGGTCTTCTCGAAGCGCGCCATGAAGGCGGCGGCCTCATCCTGCGTCGGCAACCATCCCTTGCCGCGGGATGTGCGCGTCACCGCATCCGATATCCTGTTCCACAGGAATCCGTCACGTCGCTTGCCGCCGCTATGGCGGTCCGCAATTTCACCGGCGCGGAGCAGCACCTGCTGCCCCACCAGGTTCATCGAAGGATTGCGCTCGCGCTTGTCGTCATCCTCACTTGGATCGAGCCTGACGCGGCAGATGGACATGAAGTCGTCCACGACATCGAACTGCGCCGAGCTGGTGCGCTCGAACAGGCGCGGCACCATGGAGGCCTCGCCAAAGACGTTCGACCAGCGTGTCACCAAATCGAGATAATCGTAGTCTTGATTGTAGCCAAGTTTCACGCCCCCAATATCGGGCGTGTAGAGATTGCCCATGCGCAGATTCTGCGCATACATGCTGCTGTAGTGGCTATCCTGGCGGCGCAGGTAGATAACCACGGTCATCTTAGAGAAAAGCGGCGCCAGGTAGTCGTGCAGCCGCTGAATTTCCTCACCCTTGCGAAGCAGCAGGCTGAATTGCTCGGCGGATATAATGACGCGGTCGATCT
>CAXUNZ010000280.1:0-4512 GCA_964252525.1 uncultured Acetobacteraceae bacterium | reverse complement strand
TTTTTTTCCCCCAACCCCCCTCCCAAAACCTCACGGCCATTCTAACGCGCGGGGGGGGCTGGCCCAGCCCCCCCGGACCCCCCGTCTTACATTAAGGGCGGATGGCGCGGGCAATACTTACCACGCGGCGGCCTTGGAAGCGGGCGACTTCCAGTTCGTCCGCGGTGGGCAGTGGGGAGGCGCCGGAGACGGCCGATGCGCCATACGGCGTGCCGGCCTTGAAGACGGCCGGGTCCGCATATCCGGTCGGCACGATGATCAGACCCAAATGCGCCATCGGATTGTACAGCGACACAATTGTGGCTTCGTTGCCGCCATGCGTGCTTTGCGTGCTGACGAAAGCCGAACCCACCTTGCCGTTCAACTTGCCCTGAAACCACAGACCGCCGAGGCCGTCGATATAGGCCTTGAGCTCTGCAGCCGCATTGCCGAAGCGTGTCGGCGTGCCGAATACGATCGCATCGGCCCATTCCGCATCCTCGGCGCTCGGCACCTCATAGGCCGCGTTCATCCGCTCGGCATTTTCGCGCCAGCCAGGCGCCTGCGCCATGATCTCGGCCGAAACGAGTTCACGCGCCCGACGCAGCCGCACCTCCGCACCGTCCGCCTGCGCGCCCTCGGCGACGGCGCGGGCCAGCGCCTCGGTCGATCCGTTGCGGGAGTAAAAGGCAATCAGCACCTTGGTGGCCATGGAAAACTCCGTCCGTTATCGGCGGCAAGATGGGCGGCGTGACGTATCGACAAAACCCCGATAATCTCGATCGGGAACACCAGGATTTTCGATGCCTCAGGCCGGCGATCCCACCTTGGACCAGTTGCGCGTGCTCGCCGCCATCGCCGATGAAGGCAGCTTCTCCGCCGCCGCGCGCCGCCTGCGCCGCAGCCAGTCGGTGATCAGCTACACGATCGCCAACCTGGAAGCTCAGCTCGGCGTGGCGCTCTTCGACCGCTCCGGCCGCGCGCCCATCCTGACGGAGGCCGGCCGCGCGCTGATGGCCGATGCACGCCGCATCGGCGGCGCCGTGGATGATCTGCGCGCCCGCGCCGGCGCGCTGCGCCAGGGTACGGAGGCCGAACTCGGCCTGGCGGTGGACGTGATGTTCCCGATCGCCTGCCTGGTCGATGTGCTGCGCCGGTTTGCGGCCGCCTTTCCCACGGTCACGCTGCGTCTGCGCATCGAGGCGCTCGGGGGCGTGCTGCAGATGGTGCTCTCCGGTGATTGCGTGCTCGGCGTCTCGGGCGGGCCGGCGCCTCTGCCGGATGCGGTGCGCGCGCGCTTCGTCGGCGCGCTGCAGCTGGTGCCCGTCGCCGCGCCCAGCCACCCCTTGGCGGCGCTGAAGCAAATCGGCGTCGAGGCCCTGCGCGAACACACGCAGCTCGTGCTTTCCGATGCCAGCCGGGTGTCACAGGGCAGGGATCAGGGCGTCATCAGCCTGCACACCTGGCGCTTGGGCGACATGGGCGCGCGGCACGCGTTGCTGCGCGCGGGGCTCGGGTGGTGCTACATGCCCGACCATCTCGTCGCCGAGGACATCGCCGCCGGCCGCCTTCGGCGCCTGTGTATCGGACAGGCGCCCGGCGTGGAGTATCAGTTGAGTTTGCTGCACCGGGCGGACACGATCGTTGGCCCGGCGGCGTGCTGGCTGGCCGACGCGGTGGTGCAAGCCAACATTGGGGGAGGCGTGCCTGCTTCCCCGGTTCTTCCTACGCCTGTCTGAACCTCAGCAGCCAAAGCTGCGCGAGGTCCGCCGTACCATCGGTGCCGCCCACGCGCTTCAGCGCGGCCAGCGCCTTGGCTTTCTGGCCCGCGGCCGCATAATCCAGCGCCAGCTCCAGCTTGCTGTCCTCAGGGTGGCGCAGGTCGTCCTTGACCAGGGCCTGTTCCATCATCGGCAGGCCTTTGTCGTACATGCCGTAGGACGCATAGGTGTTGCCCAGGGCAAACAGCGCATTGCCGTCGTGATCGGATTGCGCGGCCGCGTCCTCCTTGCCGAGGTCGGCCTTGTCGGCAGCGTAAGTCTTTTCGACCAGCGCCTTCAGGCGCGCATGGCGCGGCGCGTCCGGACCGGTGCCCAGCAGGCCGCCCTGGTAGCATTTGTCCACGACATCCTTGGCCAACCCGGGCAGTTTCGCCTGGATCGCCAATTCGGCCATGTCCATCGCCTCGTCGGCCTTGTTGACCAGCGAAAGCGAGAATTCCAGCCGATAGACCTGCAGCAGCAGGCGCGATGAAGCAAAGCCGGCCCGGCCGCGCAGGGAGGCGATGACGTTCTGCCAGTAGAGCGGCTTGGGATAATACGTGACGAGCTGCTTCATCGTCGCGAGTTGGCCAGCCGTGTCGTTCGCCTTGGCCTGGTAGGTGTAGAGGCGCTGCAAATCGACTTCGGGCGCCGCGCGCCCGCCGCGCGTTTCGGCCTGCACGAGTGCCGTCTGCATCTTCACCGCTTCGGGCACGCGGCCAAGATTGAAATAGGCATCGATCACCGACTCGCGCATGGCCGCTTCGTTGCCGCCGGCCTTTTGGTAACGGTCGGCCCAGTAGACCACCTGCTGGTAATTGTGCTGGCTCGAGGCGATGCTGACCATGTTGTTCATCAGCTTCAGCGCTTCGGAAGGCGGCAGACGGCCGCTGGCGAGGATCTGGTTGATCGTCGCGCTATCTCCCGAGCGCGAGGCGATCGAGGCAGTCATCTGCGAAATGATTTGCGATTCATACGGCGTCTTGTTGGGCACCGCCTCGGCCTGGCGGACATAGGCCATGGCTCGCGCGTAATTGTGCGCATTTATGGACGCCGCCGCGCTTTGCAGCGGCTTGGCCACCGCCGGGCGCGCCGCTTGCTGGGCGCAAGCCGGTGCGGCCGCCGAAATCCCCGCCAGCAACACAGCCGCGCATATTCCAAACCTCGTATTTGCGCGCAACGGCGTCACGGCGTCTCCTTTCTGCATCATCAGTTTCCTACGAACTGCTCGGCGCCAACCAGACCCAGACTCTTCAGGCCCAACCGCTGCGAATCCGCCATGACATGCGCGACCACCGCATAGGTTGCGAGCTTGTTGGGCTTGAGGTGGATTTCGGGTTGCGGCGTGGTGGCGGAGGCGGCGCGCAAATGGCTGACCAGATCGTCATCGTTGGCCAGCGGCTGGCCGTTCCAGCTGATCGTGCCATCGAAATCGACATCGATGTTGACCACGACCGGCGGCACCGGCGGCGGCGGCGGGTTGCCCGCCGGGAGGTCGAGCTTGACCGCGTGCGTCTGGATCGGAATCGTGATGATCAACATGATCAGCAGAACGAGCATGACATCGATCAGCGGCGTCGTGTTCATTTCGACAACGACATCCGGATCGCTGCCGTCGGCTGAGCCCACGTTCATGGACATGGCGTCAAGTCTCCGAAGGGGAGGGGATCAGCCGCCACCCTTCGGCGGCGGCTGGGTGATGAAGGCGATCTTGAAGATGCCGCTTTGCTGCAAGGCGACGACGACGCGGCCGACGAATTCGTAGCGGCCGTTCATGTCGCCGCGGATATGCACCTCGGGCTGGGGCACCAAATTGGCGACGGTCTTGAGCTTTTCCTTCAGCGCCGCGATGTCGTCGACCTTTTTTTCGTTCCAATAGTAATCGCCATCCTTGGTCACCGCGATGACGATGTTCTGCGGCTTTGTCTGCAGCGCCTGGTTCGTCTCGGGCGGCAGCGTCAGCGGAACGGTGTGTGTCACGACCGGAATGGTGATCAGGAAGATGATCAGCAGCACCAGCATGACATCGACGAGCGGCGTCGTGTTGATGGAGGAGACGACTTCGTCGTCATCCCCATCGGAGGCGACGTTCATCGCCATGATCAGGCGACCTTGGTGGCGGTGGGCGCGATCGTGGTGTGCCCGCTGACGCGGCTGCCGGAGAGCAGGACGCTATGCACGTCGGAGGCGAAATTGCGCACCCGCTCGATCGCGCTCTTGTTGCGGCGAACCAGGAAGTTATAGCCAAGGACCGCGGGCACCGCGGTCGCCAGGCCGAGTGCGGTCATGATCAGCGCCTCACCCACCGGACCCGCCACCTTGTCGATGGAGGCCTGGCCGGCGGCGCCGATCGCGGTCAGCGCGCGATAGATGCCGACCACAGTGCCGAACAGGCCGACGAAGGGCGAGGTCGAACCGACAGTGGCCAGGAACGCCAGACCGCCCTGAAGGCGCGAATTGATGGCGTCCACTGCGCGCTGGACCGACATGGTGATCCAGGTATGGCGGTCGATGGCATCCGTCATGGAGCCCTCATGGTGCTCGCAGGCGGAGAGGCCGTTCTCGGCGATGAAGCGGAAGGGCGAGCTTTCCTTCAGCCGTCCCATGCCCTCGCGCACCGAGGAGGTTACCCAGAAATCCTTGGCCGCCGTGCGGCCGGCGGCGAAGAGGCGGGATTGCTCGATGAACTTGCTGATCATGATGTACCAGGTGCCGAGCGACATGATGCCCAGGATGATCAGCGTGCCGCGGGCGACGACGTCACCGTTCTTCC
>CAXUNZ010000279.1:0-4521 GCA_964252525.1 uncultured Acetobacteraceae bacterium | reverse complement strand
ACCTGCGCCCGCTCGGCCGTCTTCGCAATCAGCATCGGATTGCTGTTGTTGACATGAAAAAACACCCGGCGCGCCCGCAGCCCAGCCAGCCGCGCCAACGCGCCATCCGGCCCCGAGACGCTGACATGCCCCATCCGTTGTCCCGTCTTGCCGCTCAGCCCCGCGCGGATCATTTCGTCATCGGCAAACAACGTGCCATCGAAAAACAGCAGATCGGCATCCGCCAACGCAGCCAGCACATCATCGGTGATGCGCGCGCAAGCGGGTGCGATGACGCAGACCCGCCCCCCCGCCTCGATGCGCGCCGCATAGGTCACAGCCGCTTCCACTGCCCCGGCCGCGCGGTCCTCCTCCCGATAAAGCGGCACCTTTCCGGGCATCGCCAGCAAGCGCAGCGACAAGCCTAGCCCCGTATCGACATCCATACCCACGCCGATCGCCACCCGCTCGACCAGCGCCGCATCGAGCGAGGCAAAAATCCCGTTATCCGCCAAAACATCCAAAATCGGCGCCGGCGCAAACAGCCGGAACCGGTGCCCTTCCCGCAGCACCAGCAGCCCGGCGATCCCGTCCACATCGGCACTCACCAGCACCACGCCGCCAATTGGCGAATCCCGCGTGCCCGCCGGCGGCGCCAGGCACGGATTGGCCAAAATCTGCGCGCGCAAATCGGGCGAGGCGCCCACAACCAGCCATCCGCGCCCGGCCGATACCGCCACACTCGCCTGCGTGCGCGCAACCGCGGCCGGATCGCCCGCCCGTGCCCGCACGCAGTTGGCGCACCCGCAATTCCATTGCGGAAAGCCGCCGCCCGCCGCGGCGCCCAAAACCAGCGCCTCCATTACGGCGAAGCGCCATCGCTCAGCGTGCGGAGAAACGCCACCAGTGACGCCTCTTCCGCCGCATTCAATCCCAGATTGCCCATGAGCGCGGTATTGACATTGGCCGCCCGTTCCGGCGCCGGCCAGCAATCCACGCCCACGCGGCCCGCCGCGCCACAGGCCGGCAGCACATCACGCGTATTGAAGAAATGCACGATCTCATCAAGGCTCGTGAAAAACCCGTTATGCCCATAGGTGCGCCGCAAGCCGCCCGATCCCTCCGCCACGTTGCGCAAGCTCGGAACCGCAAAGGCGCCCATGAAACGCGCCGCCTGCGCCTGCCATTGCGGGTCGGTATCGGCGCCGCTGGCCAAAAACCCGCCCAATCCCGGATCGGCAAACGATGCCCCCGCGGGATTGGCGACGTAGCCGCGTGCGCCTGGCGCATTTTCTCCCAGGAAAGGATCGCGCCCATTGCGCGGCACGCCGATATTGGCGCTGGTGAAATCGGTGAACAGCGCGTGCACGCCGCTGGCGCTGTGGCAGCTCGCGCAATGCGCCCGGCCGGTGAACAGCGCATAGCCCGCGGCCTCGCGCGCGCTGAACTGCGCCTCCCCGGCCTGCACCTGATCGAATTTTGAAGAAAACGGACTGGCCAGCGCGGATTGCTCGTAGGCCGCAATCGTCAGCCCGATCTGCTGTACGCTGAGCGCCGCGCGCGCGCGATCGTCAGGCTTGAGATCGAGCCCAGGCGTGCTCCCGCCCGCCGGCCGCGCGCAACGCGCATCCGTGTCGCGCGGCCAGGCGATCTGCAGGGATTGCGCGCCCCACACGCCCGCGAACACGTAAGCATACGGCGCCAGCGCCACGCGCCTGACCGCGCAGGCCGGATCGGGCAACGCCATTTCGAAGGCGCTGGTCAGCGGCACCGCCGCCTGGTCTGCCGACGGGCTGCCCGTCACCGCGCCCGTCGCCCGCATGTCCCACAAATTGCCGCCGGCGAAATCCTGGCTTTGCGGCCGATAGGTCAGGACCGGCGCGAATGCCGCATAGGCCAGGCTCTGCGGCACCCGAAACCCCGCGCGCCACGCCACCGCGCCTTGGGCAATGCCGCCCGCGCGCGCAAAGGCCGCCACCCCGCGGGTGAATCCCGCTTGCGGCGTGTGGCACAGCGCGCAGGCCTGCCCGTCATTGACCGAGAGCGAACGGTCGAAAACCAGCGCCTGCCCCAGCATCGCCACCAGATGCGAGAAATCCAGCCCGCCGCCGGCCAGCGTTTGCACGCTCGCGGCTTCGGTCGCGTCGATTTGCGCCTGCACGGCCCGCGCCTGCGGGTTCAGCGCCAGCACGTGCGGGTAATCGACGGTCGGGCAGACGCTGTAGCCGGGGCAGGCGCCCAGCGCCGTCACCGGAAAGGTCAGCGCAGCTAGGCTCAGCATCCATCGCATCTCGTTATCCTAGCAGTCGAACGCACCGAAAGCGAGAAACCGGGGATCGTGCCCGCGTATGCGCCCGGCCCTTCGTACCCATGTCATCCGTTTTTGACCGGACCAGGGTGGATGCGACTCGCCACCCTCAGGCATACAACCGCCGTGACACCCACCCAAGCCAGCCTGCCCCTACATGCCGGCGACACCGCCGTGCTGTGGCGCCGCAGCGCCCGCGCCCGGCGAGTCAGCCTGCGCATCGATGCGCGCGCCGGCAAGGTCGTGGTCACCCTGCCCACACGCGCCTCCCGCTCGGCCGGCGTGGCGCTGCTGGCTGACAACGCCGCCTGGGTCGCGCAGCGCCTGGCCGCCCTGCCGCCGCCCGTCGCCTTCGCGCCCGGCGGCGCGGTCACCATCGACGACACAGCCTACCCCATCCGGCACGAGCCAGGCGCCCAGGGCGGCGCCTGGCTCGCCGATTGCGCCCTGCACGTGACCGGAGAGCCCGAATTCCTCGCCCGCCGCGTGCGCGATTTCCTGCGCGCGGAAGCACGCCGCCGCTTCGCCGCGGCGGCCGGCATCAAGGCTCAGGCGGCAGGGCTCGCGCCGCGCCGTGTCACGGTCAAGGACACGAGCAGCCGCTGGGGCAGTTGCGCGCCCAACGGCGTGCTCATGTTCTGCTGGCGCCTGATCATGGCGCCGCCCTTCGTGCAGGATTACGTCGTCGGCCATGAGGTCGCCCATTTGCGCCACCTCAATCACGGCGCCGCCTTTTGGGCACTCTGCGAAAGCCTGACGCCGCACCGCGCGCGCGCCGAAGCTTGGCTGCACGCCGAGGGCGCGGGGTTGCTGCGTACTGGTTGACCACGAAAAGAAAGCGTTGGGGGGACCGAGCCGGTCCCCCCAAACCCCCGTCGATTTTTGCCTCGCTATCTGGGGACGGTATCCCCGCCGGGTTGCCAGAGCACGTCGCCCTCGGCGTTCAGCCGCCGTCCTATGACGAACAGTAAGTCAGACAACCGGTTTAGCGCGCGCACAATCTCTGGATTGATGGCCTGCTGCTCTCCCAGCGTCACCACTCGCCGTTCCGCCCGCCGTACGATCGTGCGCGCCAGATGTGCATGCGCCGACCCGGCACTTCCGCCCGGCAGCACGAAACTGCTCAGTGGCGGCAGCGCCGCATTCAGCGCCGCCACCGCCTGCTCCAGGCGCGCGGGCATGTCCGCGGTCACGCGCAAACGCGCGCCCGCCTCGCCTGGCACGCAAAGATCGGCACCGATATCGAACAGATCGTTCTGCGCGCCGCCCAGCATCATATCGATCTCAGGATGCGCGCGCGTAAACAGCCGCAACACGCCGATTGCGGCATTGGCCTCATCGATCGTGCCATAGGCTTCGACACGCGCGTCGTCCTTGGACACCCGCGTGCCATCGCCCAGAGAGGTCTGGCCGCCATCGCCGCCCCGCGTCACCACCCGATCGATCCGCACCATCACTCGCCTTCCACGCCCTGCGTCGGCGTCATCAAGGGCACATGATCCGGCCGCAACACCATGCCGAATTCCGCCGCCGCCGCGGGCAGCACTGCGTCCGGCGCGCCATCGGCCACGATCCGCCCCGCCGCCATCACAACCATGCGGTCGGCATAGATCGCCGCGAGTTCCAGCGCATGCAGCACCGCCACCACGGCGCCGCCCGCGCGTGCAAACGCCGCCAGCAGGCGCAGCACGTCATGGCACGCCGCCGGGTCCAGATCGGCCACCGGCTCGTCAAGCAGCAGCACGCGCGGCCGTCCGGCCAGCGCCCGCGCCAGCATCGCTCGCCGCGCCTGCCCGCCCGAGACCCGGTCGATGGGCCGCTCGGCCAGTTCAAGCACGCCGCATTGCCGCAGCGCCGCCTCGATCTCACCCGCATCCCGCCCGCCGAAAGGCAGACGCCCCAGCGCCGCGACCTCACGTATGGTCAGGCCCCAGGCGCAGCCCGCCCCCTGCGGCAGGTAGGCCACGCGGCGCGGATCCGGCGCCGTCTCCCTCACGCCCGGCAACACCCCGGCGAGCGCGCGCAACAGCGTCGTCTTGCCCGCTCCGTTCGGCCCGACCAGCGACACGAACGCGCCCGCTTCGGCGCTGAAGGACACCTCGGACAACACCGCCCGCCCGCCCAGATGGACCGAGAACGCACGCACCCCGATCAAGGAACCGTCCTTCGTGCAATGGCCACCAGGAAGGGCGCCCCGAGCAGCGCGGTCAGCACCCCAAGCCGGGGTTCCGCCC
>CAXUNZ010000278.1:0-4536 GCA_964252525.1 uncultured Acetobacteraceae bacterium | reverse complement strand
CCCCTAAACCCCCCGTCGATTATTAGCTTCGCCCAGGCTAAGCGGCGGTCGCAAGCCGCGGCTGCGGTTTTCTAATCGCGCCAATCAGCGCGCGCACCTCCGCGCGGGCGGCGATGTGGCTCATCCCCATCTGGATCGCCAGACCAGCCTCGCGCACATCCATCAGCGTCAGGCCCTGCAGATACAATTCGCGGAAGATCACGCGCTCGCCAAAGCCTTTGACCGTTCGAAAGCCGATGCGCTTGGCAAGAGTTTCCAGCGTGGCGCCGACATCGCGCTTGTTGCGCATCTCCGTCGATCCCATGCGGTTGCGCATGACGATCCAATCGATGCGCCCGCGATTGACCGCAAAGCGGCGCTTGCGCGCCTCCCACACCATTTCGCTGTAGATGCTGGGATTGATTACGCTGTGATTGTCCGGATCCACACGCGCGAGCATGGCGAAATCGACGAAGCTGTCGTTGATCGGCGTGATCAGCGTGTCGGCATGGGCGTGGCCCAGGCGGCTGAGATGGGTATCGGCGCCAGGGCAGTCGACGACGATGATTTCGCAGGTGCGGCCCAACTCCGTGAAGGCCGCGTCCAGGCGGGCGCGTTCCTCGGCCTCGGCTTCGGCGCGGCTATCGGCCTCGCTGCGGAAGACGCTGATGGCGTGGGGTTGGGGCAGGTCCACGCCGTGGCGCTCGGCGAACGCGCGGCGGGCGGTCAGGTAGCCGGAGAGCGTACCCTGCCTTGCGTCCAGGTCGATGGCGCCCACCTTGTAGCCGTCCCGCATCAGGCCGACGACCAGGTGCATCGCGCTGGTGGACTTGCCGGACCCGCCTTTCTCGTTGCCCAATACGATGACGTGGGGAAGCTGATCGTATGAAACGCTGCCCAAAGTCAGGATCTCCCCGCACCCTATGCCGACCTTGCCAGACTACCGGGCTCAGCCGAGTCCCACCAAGCCCGCATGATGGCGCCTGAATGACGGAGTTGGCCCACATCCTGCCTCACGCGCGGGAATGCCAGGATTGCGGCCTGTTTCAGTGCCTGCCCGAATTGGCGCCGGGCGAGGTCGCACGGTGTTCGCGTTGCGGGGCGGTGCTGCGGCATGGCCGCAAGGACAGCCTGACGCGCACCCTGGCTTGCGCGGTTGCCGCCCTGCTGCTGTTCCTTGTGGCGCTGCAACTGCCTTTTCTGGACGTGCGCGCCGTCGGCCGCAGCTACAAGGCAGGGCTGTTCACCGGGCCGAGCATGCTGGAGGCAAGGGGCATGTGGGAAATCAGCGGCGTGGTGCTCATCACGCTGGTGGTCATGCCTGCGGTGCAGTTCGGGCTGCTGCTGACCGTGCTGATCGGGCTTCGCCTGCCTCGCCCGCCCGCCTTCCTGCCGCGGCTGTTCGCCTTTGTCGAACGCGTGCGTCCCTGGTCGATGATCGAGGTCTTTTTGCTCGGCGTCTTCGTGGCCTACACGCGCCTGCAGGCCATTGCGCAGGTCGATGTCGGACCTGGCCTGTACGCGCTGGGAGGGGTCATGGTGTGCCTGATCGCCGCCGATGTGGAACTGGACCATGAAAGCGTCTGGGACGCGTTGGCCGCGCGCGGGCTGCTGCATCTGCGTGAGCCGCCGGCCACGCAACGGCGCATCGGCTGCGACAATTGCCGCCTGGTGTTGAACGCGCCCTCCGGCTGGCCGTGCCCGCGCTGTGGTTACAGATTGCGTCAGCGCAAGCGGCAGAGCGTGCTGCGCGCCTGGTCGCTGCTGTTTGCCGCGACGGTGCTTTATTTACCGGCCAACATTCTGCCCATACTGACCGTGATCCGCTTTGGGCGCGGACAGCCCAGCACCATCATGGAGGGCGTGGTCGAACTGATCCAGGCGAGGATGTGGCCGCTGGCCGCGCTCGTGTTCCTCGCCAGCATCATGGTGCCGCTGGTCAAGCTGGTGGCCTTGACGACGATGCTGCTGACCACGCATTCGGGCACGGCTTGGCGCCTGTGCGGCCGCACGCGGCTCTACCGTTTCGTGGAAAGCATCGGCCGCTGGTCGATGATCGATGTCTTCATGCTGACTGTGCTGGTCGCCCTTGTGCACATGGGATTTGTCGCAACCGTTCTGCCCGGCGCGGGTGCTGTGTGTTTTGCCTCGGTCGTGGTGCTGACGATGTTTGCCACGCAAGCCTTCGATCCGCGCCTGATGTGGGATGCGGCCGAGGCAGCCGGCCATGATGTGCCGCACGCTCTGGCCACGCTGGCGGGCATGGAGCAGCCGGCATGAGCGGCACCGCGCCGCAGGACGAGGAACCGCCGCGCGGGCTGGGTGGCACGCTCGGTCAGGCGATCCGCCGGCGGCACCGTTTTCCCATCATCTGGCTGGTGCCCATCATCGCCGCCGGGATCAGCCTGTATCTGGCCGTGACCTTCCTGGCGGATCGCGGACCGCTGATCACGATCACGTTCAATACCGCAAGCGGCATCACGGCCCAGCAGACCGATGTTAAGCACAAGGACGTCTCGCTCGGCACGGTCGAGAACGTGCATCTGACCCCCGACATGAAGCACGTGATCGTGCATGTGCGCATGAAGGCCGAGGGCGCGGCCACCGTGACCAGTCACGCGCGCTTCTGGGTGGTGCGTCCGCGCCTGACGACCGGCAACATCTCCGGGCTGGAGACGCTTTTCTCCGGCGCCTTCATCGAGGTCGATCCCGGCGATCCGGGCGGCACGCCGCAATCGAATTTCACCGGTCTTGAAGATCCGCCCGGCGTGCGCTCGGACGAGCCGGGCAGCCTCTATCGGTTGCGCGCGCCGCGGCTGGGTTCGATCGGGCCGGGCGCGCCGGTGTTCTACCGCGACATCACGGTGGGCGAGGTGCTGGGCTACGATCTGGGCGACGGGCTGGGACCGGTGACCATCCGCGTCTTCGTGCGCGCGCCGTTCGACAAATTCGTTCACGACGGCACGCATTTCTTCAACGCCTCCGGGCTGTCGGTCAATCTCGGCGCGGAGGGGGTGCATGTGGAGATGGAATCGCTGCAGGCGCTTCTTTCGGGCGGTATTGCGTTCGAGACGGCCAAGATTTTGGCCGGAGATCCGCAAAGTCCGGCCAACCGCGAATTTCCCCTGTTTTCCAGCAAGGCAGAAGCCGATAGCGCGGGATATGCTCGGAACATTCCGTTCGTGACCTATTTCACGACGTCGGTCGGCGGACTGGCGCGCGGTTCCTCCGTGGAGGTGTTCGGATTGCGCATCGGCACCGTGACCGATGTCCGGCTGGTGATGGATCCCAAGACCTCGGCGATGCGTGTGCGTGTGCGCTTCGATCTCCAGCCCGAGCGCGTGCTGTCGGAGAATGAACAGCAGGCGCGGAAGGATCCACGCAGCGTTACCAGCGCATTGGTTCAGCAAGGTCTGCGCGCGGTGCTGGAGTCGAGCAATTTCATCACCGGGCAGAAGGACATTGCGCTGCAATACGTGCCCAATGCCGGCGCGGCCACGTTGGGGCAGGAAGGGGACGCGCTGCTGCTGCCGAGCCAGTCAGGCGGGATCGATGGCATTACGACCGCGCTTGCCGATATTACGGCCAAGCTCGATCGCATTCCGTTCGAGGATATCGGGCAGAATTTGTCCAATTTGCTCAAATCGGTCAATCGGACGGTGAGCGGACCGGATATGCAGAATGCGTTGCACCGGCTGTCCGATACGCTGGCCGATGTGCAGAGCCTGGTGCGCCATGCCGACCGTGGCATGGCGCCGGTGCTGGCGCGCCTGCCGCAGATTTCGGACGATCTGCAGCGGGCGATCCATCATGCCGACGCGCTGCTGGGCGAGGGAGGATATGGCGGCAATTCGGATTTTTCGCGCAGCATGCAGCGGCTTTTGGATCAGGTGAACGAAGCGGCGCGCAGCATCCGGCTGCTGGCCGATTTCCTCGACCGCCATCCCGAAGCGCTGATCCGCGGCAGAACGGGGGAGGCCAGGGAGCGATGAGCGGCATGCGTATTGCGTGGCCGGCGCTGGTTGTCATCGGCCTGGCAGGCTGCGCTTCGCCGGACCCGGCGCTTTATACTTTGCAGGTGGTGCCGGGCACGGTTGCAAATGGCGCCGCCGCGCAGGTGATCGAGGTGCGTAAGCCGGGATTGGCGGGCTATCTCGATCGGCCGGATATCGTGCTTCGCGATGCCGGCTATCAGCTTCACGTCAACAGCCAGCAGCGCTGGGCCGAGCCGATTAGCGATATGATCGGACGCGTGCTGACGCAGGATATCTCACAGCGTCTGCCGGCCAGCACGGTCTTTTCCGAGAGCGGGGCGATTACGGCCGATCCGGGTTTGCGCGTCGAGATCGATATCGCGCGCTTTGACCAGGGCGCGGATGGGCGGCTGACCTTGGATGCGCAAATGGCTATCGAGGCGGGGCGCAGCCACGCGCCTGTGCGGGCGCGGCATGTCGTGCTGCAGGCCGATGCCGGAGGGGCGGATGCGGCGGGGCTGGTGGCCACGATGAGCGGCTTGCTGGGGCAGTTGGCGGATCGCGTGGCGCAGGATGTGGCGGG
>CAXUNZ010000277.1:0-4542 GCA_964252525.1 uncultured Acetobacteraceae bacterium | reverse complement strand
GCCGGGCAGCCGCTAACGGCGGGGGGGGATGTGCCATCCCCCCCAGACCCCCCGTCTTGACTTTAGAGAGGATTCCGCTCGAGTCACATGTAGAGACGCACTTTTGTATAAGCACTATTTACTGCAAGGTAATCTATGACGAAAATGGGCTTGGCTGGTATGTTGGCATTGCTGGCAATTGTGCCCGCTCATGCGGAAGACTTTACGTTACTGGGCGTCGGTCAACATTCCTGCGGGACATGGCTTCAAAATCGACGAGAAGACGTCCAGTTATCTTCATATCAAGAACAAAGTTGGGTCTTTGGTTTCTGTCTGGAGTTGGATCAGTCAATTTCAAAGGTATGGATCCATTGAATGGAATGGACGCAGCAGGTGTAGCTGGGTGGATTGATAATTATTGCCATACCAATCCTATTGATAGGGTAGCAACGACAGCAGTAGCTGTTGTATTTGCGCATCCGAGATAAAGTCAAGTGATTCTGAGCTACGCATCACCTCTAGTTGACGACTATCGTTTGCATATCAAGCGCCGCTTCATCCATATGCCCTCCTTCGCAGTTCGCCGCCTCTAGCGACCTAGACTAGTGTGAGTAAAACGCTGTAAGTTGCACACTAAACTTTACCTAAAGATAAGAGGGCAGCAGGCCTTTTTAGAAGGCGACGGTAGGAACGCCAAAGCCGAGATCGTGGTACGTAAGGCGAAAATTCGCCACGCCGACTTCCAGTGGTACAATCTCATCGGCCAACCCGACATCGCCCACGCTCTCCGGCACCAGATTCTGCCCAAACATGATCTTGCCAGAGTCCGCGCGCCGGAACCGCCCCAGCGTGGCCAACGGCTCATTCCCGTCGGGTCGCTCGCCGGTACTCTGGTCAATCGTCGTCATCACACACCGGTCGCACGGCCTTTCGACGCGGAACACCACCCGGCCTATGCGCACGCGCCGCCATGTATCCTCGGCCCAAGCCGGCGCACCGCTGACAACGAGGTTCGGCCGAAACCGAGACATTGGCACCGGCGTCATCAACCTGCGATTCAGATCGGCCAATGATGAGCGGGACGCCAGCAAAACCGGAAATCCGTCGGCAAAACTGACCACCTCCTCTTCGCCGCGCGCACAATCCGCCCGCAGCCGCCGCGCCCCCGTGTCGGCGAGATGCACAAGCCGGCACCCCACGCCCAGCGCTGCGGTCAGCCACGCCGCGACCGCATCGCCGCAATCCGCCGCCGCCACCTCGTCGCGCCACACGTCCACCACACGCCGCGCGCCATCCGCCCCCGCCGGCACCGTGCACGGCGTCCGCCCCGGCTCCCACAGTGTCAGCACCCCATCCTTCACCGCCGCGCGCAGAAGCGCCATGCGCGGATGTTCCCGCTGCGTCATGAACCTTCCTGCGGCATCCACCACCATCCAGCGCCGGTCCCAGGCTATGCCCCAGCGATGCACCTGGGCCGCGTCGTGGCCGCCACCGGCCAGGCTCTTGACCGGGTAGCTCAGCACCTCCACCAGCGTGCAGCGTTCCGCCATGCGGTCAAAGTCTCCATGACCGTGCCGGCCCCAAAGTCGGACCTGGCGGTTCGTGCGGCTAATTGTTGTTTATGCTGAAATCGCCCGCGTTGTCGGAATATAAGGTGTCGCTGACGACGAACGTGAAGGTTGGATTGGCAAGCCTGAAGCTCTTGTAGCCGGCATCCTTGCCGAACAGCGTCTTCAGAGAGGCTTTATAGGTGAGAGAAGCGGGCGGCTTTTTGCGGCCATAGCCATCCCTCTTATTGGCCGGGAACATCCGCCCGTAATAGGTTGTGCCGCCGGAGCTGATGGAAACGATCAAGCTGCCGCAATCGAATTCGACGCTGTCGATAGTGGTGCACGCCAAGGCGGAACCGACAGGCTGATTGCCGTCCACGCCCGCCGCAAGCACCACGCCGGCCGCGTTCGTCCCATAGGCTGGGCCGGACTCGAGACATACCGGCCCTTTCACCGTAACGGACAGCGTATCTCCCGGCACGGCGGTACCCGTATAGGTGAAGGACGCGCCTGCGCTGGAGATGGACGGCACGGTAAAGTCCGCCGGCACCGTGATGCGTGTTTTTGCCCCTGCACCCGCGGCCGCCACGCACACCATGGCAAATAACGCGGCGTTCGTTCCACCCCACTTCATGACGTCAACTCTCCAAACGTTCTCTCAAACATCATCTCCCCTGATCTTCGCGTCAATGTTCCACTCTATTCCTATCTGCGTCGCTTTTCGCAGCCTCGCCTTAAGCGATCGACCAAGATGGAAAACTTCCGACCTGACCACACTCAAGGTTGTGCCCGGTCAGCGGCATGGACCCAGACACCCCCAGCGTCTCGCACCGCTTGCATCGCGCCCTCCGCGCGTCCATCCCTGCGCCAAACCGAGGGAGACACCACCATGAACGCACCGGCCAACCGCCAATGGACCCTGACCGCCCGCCCCGTCGGCCTGCCGAAACGCAGCGATTTCACCTACCGCACCGACCCCATGCCCGAGCCCAAGGATGGCCAAATCCTGGTGCGCGCTCACTACATCTCGCTCGATCCCGCCATGCGCGGCTGGATGAACGACGCGCGCAGCTACGTCCCGCCGATCGGCCTGGGTGAGGTCATGCGCGCCGGCGCCGTGGGCGAGGTGGTGGCCAGCCGCAGCCCAGATTGGCGGGAGGGTGATCACGCCGTGGGCATGTTCGGCGTGCAGGATTACGCAACCGTGGACGCAGCCGCGGCGCAGAAGGTGGATCCAAGCCAGGCGCCGCTGCCGCTGTACTTGTCCGCGCTCGGTATGCCGGGCATGACCGCGTATTTCGGGCTGCTGGATATCGGCAATCCGCAACCCGGCCAGACTGTGGTGGTCTCCGCCGCGTCCGGTGCCGTGGGCGCGCTGGTTGGACAGATCGCGCGCATCAACGGGGCACGCGCCGTGGGCCTGGCCGGCGGTGCGGCCAAATGCGCCTACGTGACCGACGAACTGGGTTTCGATGCCTGCATCGACTACAAGAACGAGGATATCGGCAAAGGCCTTTCAAAGCACTGTCCCAAAGGCATCGACGTCTATTTCGACAATGTCGGTGGCGAAATCCTGGATTTGGCGCTGGCCCGTATCACGCGCCGCGCGCGCATCATCATCTGCGGCGCGATTTCCCAATACAATTCCACCGAGGCCATCGTCGGGCCGCGCAATTACCTCTCGCTGCTGGTGAACAATGCGCGCATGGAAGGCTATGTCGTGTTCAACTATGCCCATCGCTACGCGGAGGGCATGAAGGATATGGCGGCGTGGCTGAAGGAAGGGCGGATCAAGTCGCGCGAGGATATCGTTGAGGGCATCGAAGGATTTCCGGAGACGTTGTTGAAGCTGTTTTCCGGGGAAAACTTTGGCAAGCTGATTATAAAGACCTGAGTGAAGGAAGAAAGCGCTTCTTTTTTGAAAAAAAGAAGCAAAAAACTTTTGGGATTTTTGCCGGCGTCCCTAACCAACAAAGTTTTTTGGTCCTTTTTTCAAAAAGGACTACTTCCTTCCTTCCCCCACCCGCGTGCGCACCGCCGTCGCATGCCGCCGCCGTTCACCACTCACCAGCAGAGAGGTGCAAAGGATATCGACACCGGTTACGCCCAATACCACCGCGAGCGCGATCTCGGCGGCATCGCGGTTCCGGTTGGGCCTGTTGCACGCATCCGCCAGCACCACGATGTCGAGCACATCGCCGCCCACGCGTGAGGAGGGGCCGATGATGCTGTCGGGCTGCGTCAGGATCGTCAGGCCGGCGCCGATTTCGCGCAGGCCGAAGGCGCGAACCAGCCAGGGGCCGCCGCGCAGGCCCAGGCCGCGCGCCAGGGTGCGGGGGATGATGACTTCCACGGCGCCCAGCGCAAGGCTGAACAGGCCCAGAAAGCGTGACAGGGCGACGGCATTCATCGGTGTGCTCCAAAGCTGATCGAAGGAGCAACGGGCGGAGCCGCGGCCCTTCTCCCTGCAGGGCGATCAAAACCCCGCCATCCGGTTCGAGCGCCACGCCTGTCATATCGCTCGCCGCCGCGCCCGTGGGTTTGACGCTAGAGGCAAATACCCTAATTTGCGGTCCAGGGAAGTCCAAGCGCCGCAAGGCAGACAAAGAGGCTATAGAGATTGGACCAGCACGCAGCGTCCTTCGATCAACAGCCAGCCAGGACGCGCCACCCGTGGGAAGCGCATTACCCGGCGGACGTCGATTGGGGCATGCCCATCGAAACCGGGCCCGTGCCCAAATTGCTCGACCGCGCCGCCTCTGCCTGGCCGGATCGTCCGGCGATCGAATACCATGACCGCACGATCAGCTTTGGCGCGCTGGCCGGCATGGCCGATCGCATGGCGGCCGGCTTGCGGCATCTCGGCATCGGTGCCGGCAGTACGGTAGCGCTGTTTCTCCCCAACATGCCCTGGCACAGCGTCTGCTTTTTCGCCGCCCTCAAGCTCGGTGCGCGTCTGGTGCATCTCAGTCCGCTCGATGCGCCGCGCGAGCTCGCCCACAAGATGATGGAC
>CAXUNZ010000276.1:0-4619 GCA_964252525.1 uncultured Acetobacteraceae bacterium | reverse complement strand
CTCCATTGGCCAGCAGACGCACACCGGCAACCTTGCCGCCGCGCACCAGGCCCGCGGCCCGCAGACCGTCCTCGGTGACAGGCGAGACGAGCTTGCCGGCGCCGATGGCCGCATCCACGGCGCCGATATTCACCGCGGCGTATTGCTTGCGGAAGATGTTGTTGAAACCGCGCTTCGGCAGGCGGCGATAGATGGGGAGCTGGCCGCCTTCGAAGCCGTTCAGCGCCACGCCCTCGCGCGCCTTCTGGCCCTTGACGCCCTTGCCGGACGTCTTGCCCTTGCCCGAGCCGATGCCGCGCCCGAGGCGCTTGGATTTCAGGCGCGAGCCGGGATTGTCGCGGAGCGTGTTGAGCTTCATGGTTTTGGGCTTTCCTCAACGCGCAGCAAATGGGCGACGCGGCGAATCATGCCGCGCACGCTGGGCGTGTCTTGCAGCGTGGCACGGCGATGCATCTTGTTCAGGCCGAGGCCGATCAGCGTTTCACGCTGACCGGGCTTGCGGCCAATCGGTGAGCCTGTCTGCACCACGGTAACCGTGGATTTCGCGGTGTCGTCAGACATCGGCCGTCTCCACCGCAGCGGTCGCAGGGCCTGGCTTGGGGCCGAGGATGTCGGTGACTTTCTTGCCGCGGCGGTTGGCGACCGAGCGCGGGCTGGCCGCGCCGGCCAGCGCGGCAAAGGTGGCCTTGCCCATGTTGTGCGAGTTGCGGCTGCCGAGCGATTTGGCAACCACATCGTGTATGCCAAGGCTTTCGAAAACCGCGCGCATCGGGCCACCGGCGATGATGCCCGTGCCGGCGGGCGCGGCGCGCACCACCACCTTGCCAGCGCCGAAATGACCGTATGCGTCGTGATGCAGCGTGCGCCCTTCCTTCATGGGGATGCGGATCATGGTCTTCTTGGCTCGCTCGGTGGCTTTGCGAATCGCCTCGGGCACTTCGCGCGCCTTGCCGGCGCCGTAACCGACGCGGCCTTTCTGGTCGCCCACGATGACGAGCGCGGCAAACGCAAAGCGGCGGCCGCCTTTGACGACCTTGGCGACGCGGTTGATCGTGACGAGCTTGTCGATCAGGTCGTCGCCACCGTCGCGGTCGCGATTGGAGTGGTCGCGATCGCCGCCGCGGCCCCGGCGTTCGCCACCGCCGCCTTCACGAGGTTGATGTGCCATGCTGCGAAGATCCTTAGAAGGACAGCCCGCCCTCGCGGGCGGCGTCGGCCAGCGCTTTCACGCGGCCATGATAGATGTAGGCGCCACGGTCGAAGACGACCTGCGTGACGCCGGCGGCCAGCGCGCGTTCGGCGACCAGCTTGCCGACCGCGGTGGCGGCGGCGCGATCGGCGCCCGTGCGCAATTCGGTCTTGAGCGTGCCATCGATCGATGAGGCGGCGGCAAGCGTGCGGCCGGCGGCGTCATCGATGATTTGCGCGTAGATGTGCTTGCCGCTGCGAAACACCGACAGGCGCGGACGGCCCGCCGATTTCTGCCGCAACTGGTAGCGCAGGCGCGCGCGACGGCGCGCACGAAGATCCCCGGAGCCGCTCATTTCTTCTTGCCTTCCTTGCGCCGGATGACTTCGTTGTCATAGCGCACGCCCTTGCCCTTATAGGGCTCGGGCGGACGCCAGGCGCGGATTTCTGCCGCCACCTGGCCGACCAGGCGCTTGTCCATGCCCGCCACCGCAATGGCCGTCGGGCGCGGCGTGGTGATCGTGATGCCCGGCGGAACCGGATAGACCACGTCGTGCGAAAAGCCGAGATTGATCACCAGATTGCCGCCATTGACCGCGGCGCGATAGCCGGTGCCGGTGATTTCCATCGTCTTGGTGTAGCCGGTGGAGACACCGCGCAGCAGGTTGGCGATGTTGGCGCGCGTGGTGCCCCACATCATGCGGGCCTGCGTGGTGGGGCCTTTCGGCGCGACGCGGACCTTGTTGTCTTCGATGGTGGTCTCGACATTGTCGGTGAGCGCCATCTTGAGTTCGCCGAGCTTGCCTTTTGCGGTCAGCACGTTAGCCCCCGCTACGGAAGCGATCGCCACCTGCACACCGGCGGGAATTTCGACGGGGTATTTGCCTACGCGGGACATGTCAGCGTTCGCCTCAGAAGACGCGGCAAAGCACTTCGCCGCCGACATTGGCGGCGCGTGCTTCGGCATCGCTCAGGACGCCGCGCGGGGTGGACAAAATGGAGACGCCGAGACCCGCATACACCCGGGGCAGGGCCTGGATCTTGGAATAGACACGGCGGCCGGGCTTGGAGACGCGGTGGATCTCTTTGATCACCGGCTCGCCTTCGGTGTATTTCAGCTCGATGCGCAGCTGGGCCACGCCTGGGCGCAATTCCTCGGCGCTGTAGCCGCGGATATAGCCCTCGCGCTTGAGCACTTCGAGCACGTTGGCGCGCAGCTTGGACGCGGGCGAGACGCAGGAGCTGTGGCGCGCGCCCTGCGCGTTGCGGATGCGGGTGAGCAGGTCACCCAACGGATCTGACATGGACATGGCCGCGCTTTCCTACCAGCTTGCCTTGACCATGCCGGGGATTTGCCCCGAACTGGCCAAATCACGAAGGGCAATGCGGCTGAGCTTGAACTTGCGGTAATTGGAGCGCGGGCGTCCGGACACGGTGCAGAGCAGGCGCGTGCGCGTGCGGCTGCCGTTGCGCGGCAATTGCGCGAGCTTGAGCGAGGCTTCGAAGCGCTCCTCGACGGGCACGGTGCGGTCCATCACCGTCTCCTTCAGTCGCGTCCGCTTCGCCAGATCGCGCTTGGCCATCGTTTCTCGCTTGGCATTGCGGTTGATGGATGATTTCTTAGCCATCGATGTTTTGTTCCTAGGGAACCTGCTGCCTGGGGCAGGGGTTTTCCAAAATAGTCCGGTTTTGGGGGGCGGCTGTCAGGCGGTAAACGGGATGTCGAAGGCCTTCAGCAAGGCCTTGGCCTCGGCGTCCGTCCTGGCGGTGGTGACAAAGACGATGTCCATGCCGCGCACCGCATCGACCTTGTCATAGGCGATTTCAGGAAACACGATCTGTTCCTTCAGGCCCATCGCGAAATTGCCGCGGCCATCGAAACCCTTTCCGCCGATGCCGCGAAAATCGCGCACGCGCGGCAGGGCGATGGTGACCAGGCGGTCGAGAAATTCGTACATCCTCGCGCGGCGCAGCGTCACCTTGGTGCCGATCGGCAGGCCGGCGCGAATCTTGAAGCCGGCAATGGCTTTCTTGGCGAGCGTCTTGACCGGCTTCTGGCCGGCGATCAGCGTGAGGTCGGCAACTGCCGCGTCGAGCTTCTTCTGATCGCCCGCGGCCTCGCCCACGCCCATATTGATGACGATCTTTTCCAGGCGCGGCACCTGCATGACGTTCTTGTAGCCGAACTGCTCGCGCAAAGCGGCCGCGACCGTATCGTTGTAGCGCTGCTGCAGGCGGGGCATGGCGCGCGCTTGGCTTGCTGTATCGCTCATGGTCTTCAGCCTTCGATCGCGTTGCCGGTTGCGCGGGCGACGCGAATTTTGGAACCGTTCTCCAGCGTCTTGAAGCTGACGCGGGTGGGTTTGTCGGTCTTGGGATCGATCAGGGCGATGTTGGAGAGGTGGATGGTCGCTTCCTTTTCCACAATCCCGCCTGGCTGGCCCATGCCTTTCGGCTTGGTGTGCAGCTTGGCGACATTGATGCCCCGAACGACCGCGCGATTGTCCTTCGGCAGCACGCGCAGGACTTCGCCGCGCCTGCCTTTGTCCGATCCGGTCAGCACGACGACCTGGTCGCCCTTGCGAATGCGCGCGGCCATCACAGCACCTCCGGCGCGAGCGAAATGATTTTCATGAATTTCTTGCCGCGCAACTCGCGCACCACGGGGCCGAAGATGCGCGTGCCGATCGGCTCGCGCTGCTTGTTGATGAGCACGGCGGCGTTGCGGTCAAAGCGGATGGCGCTGCCGTCCGGTCGACGCACAGGATAGGCGGTGCGCACGATCACGGCCTGCATGACCTCGCCCTTCTTGACCTTGCCGCGTGGGATGGCTTCCTGCACCGCGACCACGATGACATCGCCCACGGAGGCAAAGCGCCGCTTGGAGCCGCCGAGCACCTTGATGCATTGCACGCGCTTGGCGCCGGAATTATCGGCGACGTCGAGATTGGATTCGGTCTGGATCATGGTTGCGCGTTCCCGATCTTAGACGTGCGCGTCTGGCGCGTGAGGCTCAGGCGCCTGGCCGGGCGGCGCATGCGCAGTGCCGTGCGCCTCGGCCGAGGCGAGCGCATCCTGCGGCGCCGTGCCAAGCGTGGCGCCGTTGCGTTCGATCACGGTCCAGGTCTTGCGCTTGGAGATCGGCGGGCATTCGATGATGCGCACCAGATCGCCGGTCTTGCAGTCATTGGCTTCATCGTGCGCCGCGTATTTCTTGGAGCGGCGGATGAATTTTTTGTAGAGTGGATGGATGACGCGACGATCGACCAAGACGGTGACCGTCTTGTCCATCTTGTCGCTCGTCACTCGTCCGGTCAGGACGCGCCTTGGCATGCCCGGTGTTCCTTAGAAAACGGAAATGAAGAAAGGCCAGGGGCTCTGCCCCTGGACCCCGCCAAGGACAAGTCCTTGGAACCTGATTATGGGGGTCT
>CAXUNZ010000275.1:0-4648 GCA_964252525.1 uncultured Acetobacteraceae bacterium | reverse complement strand
CATTAAGACGAGGCTCCATAATTGACGGGGGGTTTGGGGGGACCGGCTCGGTCCCCCCAATCTTCTGCTTGACGGCCATAAGCGTCGCGCAAATCACGCTTCAGCACCTTGCCGATATGGCTGCGCGGCAGCGCCGGCAGCACCACCACGTCCGAAATACGCTGCGTTTTGCCGAGCCGCCCATTCACCCAGGCACGCAAATCGTGCCCGGCCTCCCGCGCGCCATCCCGCAGCACCACGAAAGCAACCGGCGTCTCACCCCAGCGGTCGGAGGCCACGCCCACCACGGCCGCCTCCACCACCGAGGGGTGCGCGCGCAGCGCGGCCTCCAAATCCGATGGATAGATGTTGAAGCCGCCTGAAATGATCATGTCCTTCTTGCGGTCCATCAGGATCAGGAAGCCGTCGGCATCGAAACGCCCCATGTCGCCGTTGCGGATGAAGCGCCTTCCATCCGGGCTGACCCAGGTCGCCTCCGCGGTCTTGCCGGGCTGGTTGTGGTAGCCTTTCATCATGGCAGCGGAATGACCGACCACCTCGCCCACCTCGCCGGGCGAGACTTCGCTGCCATTATCGCCGATCAGCCGCACATCGATATGCGGCCAGGGTTTGCCCACGGTGTGGACCTTGTCCGGCGTTTCGTGCGCGAACAGAACCGTGCCGCCGCCGCCCTCCGTCATGCCGTAATATTCGGTCAGCCCGCCCGGCCAGCGCCGCAGCACGTCGGCTTTCAACGCGGCGCCGAACGGCGCGCTGGTGCAATATTTCATCTGGTAGGCGGAAAGATCGAACCTGTCGAAATCGGGCACCGCCATGATCCGCTGGTATTGTACCGGCACCAGCATGGCGTGGGTGACACGGTGGCGCTCGGACAATTGCAGAAAAGCGCGCGCGTCGAACTTGTCCATCAGCACCACGGTGCCGCCCCCGCCCAGGGCCGGAAACAGGCTAACCAGCGTGGTGTTGGAATAGAGCCCAGTGGATATGAGTGCGACCGCGTCCTCCCCATAGCCGAACGGCGTGCCCGCGGGCGCGGGCGGCGTGCGCATGGCATGCGGCTGGACAATGCCTTTTGGCGTGCCCGTCGTGCCCGAGGAATAGATGATGTTGAACGCCCAGTCCGGCTCAATGCAGACCGGCGCGGGCGTGCTGCCCACCGGCGCCAGCCAATCCGCCAGTGGCGTGCCGGCGCCAGATCCGTCGAGCGACACGGGATGCGCGGAGATCCGCTCGCGCACCGGAGCGAGCAGCGCGCCCGTCACCCTGTCGAGGAAGAGGAATTTCGCGCCGCAATCGGCGATCATGCCGGCCAGGCTGTCCGCGGTGGAGGATGGCGCCAGCGGCGAGACGATCACGCCGGCCCGCAACGCGCCGCAGAACACGGCCACATAATCGATCGAGCTAGACGCGCACACCGCCACGCAATCCTGCGCCGCAAGCCCCGCCTGCTGCAGCGTGGCCGCCACGCGGTCCATCATCGCATCGAGCGCCGCGTAGCCGAGCGCGCGTTCGCCGTGGATCAGGGCCGTGTGGTGCGGCCGAACAGTGGCGTGGGCGCGGATACGCTCGGGCAGCGGGATGAAAATCGGGTTGAGTTCGTCAGACATGGCGTGCCTCCCAAGGTGACGCGCTTAGTGGCAATCGCGGGCCCTGATCGAAAGCAACGGCCGCTCAAGACAATTCGCGGCTTTGCCGGCAAGCCGGAACAGCCCATCCCGCGTCATCAGAAGATCTCGAACAAGCCGGCGGCACCCATGCCGCCGCCGATGCACATGGTCACCACCCCAAGTCTGGCACCGCGCCGCTTGCCTTCCATCATAACGTGGCTGATGCAGCGCGCGCCGGTCATGCCGTAAGGGTGGCCGATGGAGATCGAGCCGCCGGAGACGTTGTATTTTTCCGGGTCGATGCCGAGGCGGTCGCGGCTATAGAGGCATTGCGAGGCGAACGCCTCGTTCAGCTCCCACATGTCGATATCGTCCACCTTCAGCCCGTGACGTTCCAGCAGGCGCGGCACGGCGAAGACCGGGCCGATGCCCATCTCGTCCGGATCGCAGCCGGCCACGGCCATGCCGCGATAGGCACCGAGCGGCTGCAAGCCGCGTCGCTCCGCCTCGCGCCGTTCCATCAGCACCACCGCGGCGGCGCCGTCGGAGAGCTGGGAGGCGTTGCCGGCGGTCACGTATTTCCCCTGCTTGACCGTCTGGCCATCCTTGAAGACCGGCTGCAGTTTCGCGAGGTCGGCCAGCGTCGTCTGCGGCCGGTTGCCTTCATCGGCGGACAGCGTCACCTCGCGCTCACTGGCCTCGCCGCTCACCTTGTCCACCACCGTCATCGTGGCGGTCACGGGAATGATCTCACGGTCGAACCGGCCGTCGGATTGGGCTTGCGCCGTGCGCTGCTGGGATTGCAGCGCGTAGGCGTCCTGGTCCTCACGGCTGACATTGTAGCGCTCGGCAACGATTTCGGCCGTTTCCAGCATCGCCATGTAGAGCTGCGGCACATGCGCGCGCAGCCAGGGATCGCCGGCACGGTAGCGGTTGGCGTGCTCGTTCTGCACCAGGGAGATCGATTCTACGCCGCCACCCACCACCACCGCCATGCCGTCATCGACGATCTGCTTGGCCGCGGTCGCCACACCCATCAGGCCGGAGGAGCAGGCGCGCTGCACGGTCATGCCCGACACGCCCACCGGCAGACCGGCGCGCAAGGCGGCCTGGCGCGCCACGTTGCCGCCGGTGGAGCCCTCAGGCATCGCGCAGCCCAGCACCACGTCCTCGATCTCGGCGGGATCCACGCCGGAGCGGCGTACCGCCTCACCCACCGCGTGGGCGGCGAGCGAGGCGCCGTTGGTGTTGTTGAAGGCACCCTTGTAGGCACGCCCGATCGGGGTGCGGGCGACCGAGACGATCACGGCTTCGCGCATGGCATTTCCCTCGTGGTGAGCGCGAACTCTGCGGCCCGCTTTGCGAGACATGCCCAAGGCCGTTGGGAATGTCGAGACGGCGGCATACCTGTTATCTCAAACGGCGGCAAGGACCGGCGGGTGCGGCTGGGGGAGGTATGCAGAACTCCGGAGAAACCCCGTCAAAAAAGTAATCCGCCACTACCCAAATTCAGCAACCGCCCCATTGTCCGCTGTCGGAAGCGGGAAATCAGACAATGCCGATGAGAGCGGATAAGATGAAAACCAATGCGTCGTGAATTTCGTCAGCGAATGCGAAACCGCGCATTTTCTTGAATGATGGTTAAAAAGGCCAGGGGCTCTGCCCCTGGACCCCGCCAAGGACAAGTCCTTGGAACCGGTATTATGTAGCAATCGGCACCACGTAAAGCTACCTAGAAGAAGCTTGCCCGGCATACATCGTGCCTGGAAGGCGTCCTAGTGCCTCACGGGGCGGCGTAAGTAGATGATCGCTTTGTTGGGTTGGCTTAGTCAATCGGAGTCGTTCCCTTCGCCGTCAGTGGCCAGATTGCACCCGATAGCCCATGCCTGCCCAGTAGAGAAAAACCGAAAGTTAGTTGTGTGGCTGCCGCCGAAGGCATCTTTGTAAGTGACATAGCCTCTGATCAAGACTGCCCTTTTTTCTTGCAAGAGAAGCGCCTCTTCTACTTTGACCGCTTCGCGGGTTACAGTCATCGGGACATCAAAGAAAGCGCCCGGCCCTAAATCCGCCACAGACCCCTTTTCTGGCATTTCTATTCTGGTTTTTGTCTCTGGTCTGAAAGGCAGATCAACGGGTCTCATATCGCTCACTAGTCGCGTGGCATACGCTGGGTAACGCCAAAGTTCTTGATTTTTACTATAAACGTGATGTAAGCATCTCGCTGGATAGACTTATTGCTTTCAACATTGATGTAGGCTCGCAACTGCCTTTTTGCCGTCTCGTCCATGATGCGAGCTGTAGCGGCCGCGGATTGGGCGCTGCTCGATGCAATTTGCAGCTGTGAGACCATTTGGGCGCCCTGGCGACTAGAAACGAGATCGGATCGCCGTTGCTCTCTCTCGGCAGACTCCCAAAGTCTTTCAGTAGAACGCCATAGAGTATAAGTGAAAATCGCGACAGCGACGGTTCCGATAAAAGCAAAGAAACCATTATGCTCGTCTATAAGACGCAGACTGCACAGAAACTGACGAAAGATGACGACAGCGATGCGGAAGCCATTTTCGTAGAGTTGATAGGTGGCTACTTCGTTTATAGGCTTAGCTACACACTCACGAAATTTATACGAAATGAGATTTTCCGCAATCACAAACCAAAGGGTCGCACATAAAGCCGCAGCCCTTATCGCGCTCCAGTCGGTTCGTTCTACAGGTCTTCTAGCTTCATCCCCTCCGCTCCCAGGGATGCCAGCGCCACTAAAAACAGGGTCGCCGCTACCGTCCCTTGGCTCAGCTTGTTCGCTAGAGATGCCTCAGTCTCCCGCAGGCCATGTTCCTCAAGCCGCTTAGCAAGCTCGGCGTAGGTAACGCCAGCCCGCTTCATCTCCGCCTTGAGGAACCGGACCGCCTTACGGCGGCTAGGTGCAGCCCGCCAACGAGAAAGCCGGAGATAACGAAGGTGTCTGCCATAGCCGCAGGGTAGCGGCGGCCGCGCTTCTACGTTGATGCTGTGTGGTGGCGGGTGCTACATAATATCGCCTGGAA
>CAXUNZ010000274.1:0-4670 GCA_964252525.1 uncultured Acetobacteraceae bacterium | reverse complement strand
AGGGACTTGAACCCCCACGGCTTGCGCCACCAGAACCTAAATCTGGCGTGTCTACCGGTTCCACCACGCCCGCGCGGCACCGGGGGAGTTAGCGCAGGCCGGGCAAGGCCACAAGATTAAGAGCTGAGGGGAGTGTGGCTGACGTATAAGTCAGCCCCCAACCCCGTCGATTACTAGCTTCGCCCGAAATCATGACGGGGTCTGGGGGAATGGCACATCCCCCAGCTCTTTTCCGGCTTTACTCAAGCCCTTCAATCTTGTGTCTGGGCCGGCCCTATCTTCGCGCCGCCTCGCCGCTGATATAGGGTGAGGCGACTCTCGGAGACCTCGATGCGCGTCCTTGCCTTGGCCGCCGTGCTTTCAGCCCTCGCCGCACACGCCGCCATCGCCGACGAGCCGCCGCTCCGGGCGGGCATCGTGCCCGGCAGCCCGCCCTTCGTTCTGCCCGATGGACCCGACCACCTCTCCGGCTTCACCGTCGATCTCTTCCGCGCCATCGCCGCGCGCATGAAACGCCCCATCGTCTTCACGCAGGCGCCGCTGCCCGCGTTGATCGCCGATTTGGCCGCCAACCGCGTGGACGTGCTCGCCGGACCCATCCAGGCAACGCCCGAGCGTTCGTCGGACATGCTCTTCACCGAAGGCTATATGTGGTCCCAATACCAGTTCGGCACCCATCATGGCCTAACCATCACCAAGCCCGCCGATCTGCGCGGCAAGCGCCTGGCCGTGCAGCTCGGCACGGAATACGCCGAGTGGGCGGAGCGCAACGCCCCCAAATACGGCTTTGCGGTCGAAAAGCTCGCCACCCTGGCCCAGGTCCTGGCCGCCGTGCGCAGCGGCGCGGCCGATGCGTGCCTGTCGGACAGCCCCGGCCTGATGGCGGCCGCCCACGACCAGGATTCGATGGAAGCGAGCCTGGATCTGCCCGAAACGCGCGTGCAGGACGCCGCGGCGGTCGCCCACACCAATGTCGAGCTGCGCGATGAGATTGAGGACGCGCTGGTCTGCCTCAAGCGGGATGGCACGGTGGCACGCCTGTCGAAAACCTGGCTCGGCGAGGAGCCGAACGAGGAAGACCTGCAGAGAATGGTCATGCCAGGCTACGGCGTTCCCGGCCTGACAGGGTATGACCCCAAGCCGACAAAAATCCATTGCGGCACCTGAGACGCGGCTGGTCTTGCAGCTCAACGCAAAGTTAAAGCGGGTGAAGAGCCGGGGGAGATGTGCCATCCTCCCCGGGCCCCCCGTCAATTCCTCCGGGAAAGTTGGGCTTGGCCTTCGATGGCTTTGTCCGTGCCTTGCCGTCTCCGCCTGCGCGCATCCGCCCGCCATGGTTCCCACGCCCACGGTGGTGGCGCCTGTTGCCCATCGGTATCTGCAAGGCCCGTTGCGCGACAATCCTCACGTTCCGCCGTTCGCCAATCAGGATTGGGCGCCTTTCACGCGCCAGGATGTCGTGGCCATCGCCCTGCGGGAATGGCGGCTGTGGGGCCAGGGCGTCGATGACGACCCGCCCGAGACACGCCCGATCCCGGCACCCCAGGACAAGCCGGAACGGCAGGACGGCCTGTGGCAGCGCGTGGGCGAATATTGGTGGATCGGTCAGGACGCGGAGTCGCGCGAGGCAAACTGGACGGGCATGCACGATGACGCCGGTGCGGTCTTCGATGCGCGCGAGGACGCCAATTTTGCGTGGTCGGCCGCCTTCATCAGCTACGTCATGCGCATCGCCGGCGCCGCCTCGGGCTTTCCTTATTCGGCCTCGCACAGCACCTACATCAATCTGGCCGCCGCGGGCGCCAGCCCGCGCCTTCAGGCACAGCGCGTACAGGATTACGCACCCACGCTGGGCGATGTGATCTGCACCGGCCGTGGCCGTGCGGCATCCATGAAGTTCGAGGATCTGCCGACGCAATCGCCTTTTCCCGCGCATTGCGACATCGTGGTGGGCGTGCGGCCGGGCATGCTGACCGTGGTAGGCGGCAACGTCGATGATGCGGTGACGGAAAAGCACGTGCCGACAACGGTTGCGGGGCTGCTCGCCGGCCCGGACGGGGTGGTGGTGGATTCGCGCTATCCGTGGTTCGTGGTGCTGCGCGTGAAGTATGACGCGCCGGTGAGCTAGGCGCGCGGCGCGCCGGTATCACGATCCTCCCGGCCAGAAAGATTGACTCTTAAAAAGCTTGGGGAGCAGTGCCTGCCCCCCAGACCCCCCGGTCGTTATTTTGGGGGTAAAGCACATTCTCCCCCCACCTTCCGTTCCATTGACTATGTGTCAGTCTCAATGCCGATTGCTATTACTGCTCGGAAAGCAACGATCACTCGACCAATTCTTGCCGCGTGCGATGGTATGCTCATGCGCAGGCATGACAGTATGCCATCGTTTAATCTCCAGAAAACTGATGATTCTGCCGGCCAAGCTGCTACGGTCCGTCGGCCAAAGGTGATGATGTGACAATCTTCGCTCTTGTCCCTTCGGCTCGCGCGGGAAGCAGGCGGCGAACGTCTTCGTTTCCTGAACGCCGCACGACGCGTCGTAAGGTCACGAACAAGTCGTGATCTACTGCAACAAGGCAACAAAAGGATATATTTGATGCACAGCAAAGCAATCTCGTTGGCGATCGCCGCTTTTGCGTTCACCTCTTCCGCCGCCTTGGCGCGGAACGACATCTCGTTAAGCCGCGATGGCCGCCAAGCTTTCGTCACGTCACACGAAAGCACGCATTTCACCCCGAATTTCGTCAGGAAGTCGAAATCCGCCACCATCTTCAGCAACCTGGCGACGGATTACCCGAAGGGCTTGTACTGGTCGTTCCAGGGCGCCACAGTCGGCGGGGCGGCGCCTTACACGCAGTTCGTTGCCGGTGGATTCACGCCGACCGACAATGCAACAGCCACGGAGGTGCAGGTTGCCGTCGGCAATTTCGGCGACGGCAAGAGCACATACACGCTTTCTATCGACGCAGATGATTCTGGCGTTCCAGGCAAGGCACTTGCGTCGACGACCATCACGTCCATGACGGCATTCGGCACCTGTTGCGGTCTGATAACCGCGAAATTCAAGAATGGCGTGGCGCTGACTGGCGGCACGCCGTATTGGGTTGCCATCACGCTCGACAGCAAACAACTCAAGGCCGGGGACGACGGCGCCTGGAACTTGGCGACGACCGACCAGGTGGATGCGGCGCCGTTTGCGTATAATCAGAACAACGCGGGGTGGAAGTCAGCGCCGACCACTCAGCCGCCCGCATTTGGCGTCTTCAGCAAATAGAGTCCGACGGGCAACAAAGGTCGGCTTTCATGCAAAGGCTGGGGGGTGCAGTACTCGCCCCCCAGACCCGCGTGCCACGAGAAGAATGGCACCCTTACCTCAAGCCGGAACGCGTCGCAGCAATACGCCCCTCACTTGATCGGCAACTTCAGCACACCGACCTGTGAGTGGGAGTTGTTGGTAAACCAGATATTGCCGTCCGGACCGACCGCCAAGCTCAGAATAGGAAACGTGCTCTCGGTCGCGGTGAACGGGTACTCCGTCACTACGCCAGCGGGCGTGATCCGGCCGACAATCGGGGTGGTCTCGCCAAAATAGAGGTTGCCGTCAGGACCCGCGACAATCGAGATCGGATCGCCGGTGAAGCCCGTCGTGTAGTCCGTCACCGTTTTGCCGTCTGCGGTGATCGCGCCGATGCTGTTGTTGCCATTGTCGGCAAACCATATCCGTCCATCGCTGCCGGTGGCGATGCCGAAGCTGTAGCTGTTCCCCAGCCCGGTATTATACGTGGTGATCTGCCCCCGCGGTGTGATCTTGCCGATATTCGGGCCATTGTTTTCTATGAACCACATGTTCCCGTCAGGGCCGGCGGTGATCGCGGTCGGTTGATCGTTTTCCGACGGATAGGAATACAGCGAAACCTTGCCCTGCGAGGTCAGCTTGCCGATGCCGTTGAAATCGGTGACGAACCAGAACGCGCCTCCGGGTCCTGCCGCCATGTTGGTCGATTTGTTCGGGTTGGCGCCCGTCGGATATTCCTTGATGCTGCCGGCCGTGCTGACGGAACCTGCGCAACCCGTGTTCCATTCGGTGAAATACACGGTCTTGCTGCTGGCAGCGATGGCTTCCGGAAGGGAACTGGGCGTAGGGGTCTTGTAGAGCGTGGCCATGCCTTTGGTCGACAATTTCATGATTGCCGCTGCGCTGGTGGACGCCACCCACAAGGCTTTGCCCGGACCGGAGGTGAGCTGAAGTTGCGCGCCGCGATCGACCGGACCGCTGTAGATGGTGATCTGGGCACCGTTGGATTGCACCTTCTTGGTAGTCCATTTCTCGGTGATCGGCGTCGGCGTTCCGTTCGAACAGGTCTGCGCGGAGGCAAATGACGGCACCGCCACCGCAAGGCCCGCGAGCACAGCGAACCCGGCGCGCGGGCCGGTTGCGTTGGCCGAAAGTTTCGCAGGTGGGCGCATCGAAATCTCCGAACATGATTGTGCCGATGGCACGAGCCTATGAACGTCCGATCGCTTGCGCAACCACATGCGCCCCGCAACCGGCCGGGAGCGGGAACAGCATGCTTCCTGGCCCAAGCCGCGCCGATCGCTCGACGGTCACTGCCGCCAGGGCAGCCCGTCCGCCTTCCAGCCCGCCACCGCCCCCCGATGTCCCTCCGCAT
>CAXUNZ010000273.1:0-4677 GCA_964252525.1 uncultured Acetobacteraceae bacterium | reverse complement strand
ATACACGTCGATCAACGTCTCCTGCTCTTCGACTTCCGCCGGTTCCTGCTTGCGGATACGAATGAGTGCACGCAACACCTTGACGTCAAAACCGGCGGATTTCGCCTCGGCATAGATATCCTTGATGTCGCTGCCGAGTGCCTTCCGCTCCTCTTCCAGCCTCTCTATGCGGTCGACGATGCTGCGCAGGCGGTCGGCCGCGATGCCGCCTGTCTTGGTGTCCACGGTACGGGTTTTCTCGGCGACATCTGCCACGATCAGCAGGCCCTCCCCGGCCCGAAGCGAGGCGGCGCGGATAGCCCGCGGCCCCGCCTCCGTCAACGCGCGGCACTCTCCGCGCCGGCGGCAAAGGCGGCCTGTGCCTCCGGGCTCGCCGGCGTCTGATGCTGCGCCTGCCACACCTTGTAGGGCATGCCGTAGACCTCCTCGCGCGCTTCCGGATCGGACACGGCCAGCCCGCGCGCCTCGGCTTCCTCGCGATACCATCGGCTGAGACAGTTGCGGCAGAAGCCGGCCAGGTTCATCAGGTCGATGTTCTGCACATCACTACGTTCCCGCAAATGGGCGAGCAGGCGGCGGAAGGCGGCCGCCTCCAGCTCCGTGCGGGTGGGTGTGTCGAGGTCGGCGGGGTTCATGCGGCAGGCTCCTCAGGCTTCCCGCGCCATACGCCTTGCGTTGACGAAGGTGAATGGTTTTTCGTGAGATTATGATCAGTGAAGAACGTTCTTTTTTGAAAAAAAGAACCAAAACTTTTGAAATTTTAGCGATACTTTGCAGCAAACACCCGTTCACACCGCAAAAGTTTTTTGCTTCTTTTTTTTGAAAGAAGAATCTTTCCTTCACCTTGGAGCCGCGCGATGCCCCCGCAGACCCGAATGCGCCGCCACCGCCGCACCAAGATCGTCGCCACGCTGGGTCCGGCCTGCGCCAGCGCGGACATGATCGCCCGCCTCTTCCACGCCGGTGCCGACGTCTTTCGTCTGAACTTCTCCCACGGCAGCCACGAGGACCATGCGGTCAACATCGCCACGGTACGCGCGCTCGAGGAGGCGGTGCGGCGCCCCATCGGGCTCTTGGCAGACGTGCAGGGGCCCAAGCTGCGCATCGGCCGTTTCGGCGGTGGGCGCGTGCATCTCAGCCCCGGCCAGGATTTCCGCCTCGACATGGACCCCTCGCCAGGCGGCGCGCGGCGGGTGCAATTGCCGCATCCCGAAATCATCGGCGTTGCCTCGCCGGGCACAACGCTGCTGCTCGATGACGGCAAGCTGCGCCTGCGCGTCGCGCGCAACCGGGGGGACCATCTGGAATGCGAGGTGATCACCGGCGGCGCCCTTTCGGACCGCAAGGGCGTCAATGTGCCCGACATTCTGCTGGACATTCCGGCCTTGACGACCAAGGACCGCCTCGACCTGGATTTTGCGCTTGGCAGCGGCGTGGATTTCATCGGCCTGAGTTTCGTTCAGCGCGCGGAGGACGTGGCCGAGGCGCGCGCCATTGCCGCGGGCCGCGCCTGGATTGTGGCCAAGATCGAAAAACCCCAGGCGCTGGCGCAATTGGAGGCGGTGCTCGACATGGCCGACGCGGCCATGGTTGCGCGCGGCGATCTGGGCGTGGAACTGCCGCCCGAGGAAGTGCCGCTGGCGCAAAAACGCATCGTGACCGCAATGCGCGCGCGCGGCAAGCCGGTGATTGTGGCGACCCAAATGCTGGAGAGCATGATTGCGGCACCGGCGCCCACGCGCGCCGAGGCATCCGACGTGGCGGGTGCCGTCTTCGATGGCGCCGATGCGGTCATGCTCTCGGCTGAAACCGCCGCCGGCCAGTATCCCATCGAAGCGGTGAACATGATGGACCGCATCATCACGCGCGTGGAGTGCGATCCCGGTTGGCGGCATCTGACCGATGCGGGCCGGCCGGAAGCGGATGCCTCGATCTCCGGCGCCATCGCGGCGGCCGCCGGCCAGGTGGCCCGAACCGTAACCGCCCCCGCCATCGCCGCCTTTACCGCCTCGGGCAGCACGGCATTGCGTATTGCGCGCGAGCGGCCGGTCCCGCCTATCATGGGCATCGTGCCGGAGGCCGATGTGGCGCGCCGGCTCTGTCTGGTCTGGGGCGTTCATGCCTTGGTGGCGCCCGAGATGCGCAGCATGGGCGATGCCGTGGCACGCGCCGCCCGGCTGGCGCGTGAGGAGGGGTTCGGCAAACATGGCGAACCGCTCGTCGTGGCGGGGGGCATTCCGTTCGGGCTTGCGGGAACCACCAACTCCTTGCGTGTGACTGCCATCAAGTAAGGAAGCTGTCCTTTTTTGAAAAAAAGGACCAAAAAACTTTTGTTTGTAGGATCCACTAAATGCCTGCTGCCATTATTCCTGTGCCGGACTTCGACTGCGTGGTTTTTGGCGCCACCGGCGACCTGACTTTGCGCAAGCTGCTGCCGGCATTGTATTACCGGTACACCGACAAGCAATATGGCGAGCACTGCCGCATCATCGCCGCCGCGCGTTCGCCCCTGTCCACCGAGGATTACCGCGCCCGTGCGGCGGACGCCCTGGCCGAACACGTCAAGAAAGAAGACCGCAACAAAACCAAGTTGGAGGCCTTCCTGCAGCGCCTGACCTATGTCGCGGTCAACGGTGCCACCGAGGAGGGGTGGGATCAGCTTGGCGAAACCCTCGCCACAGGCCCCGATCTGGTGCGCGTCTTCTATCTCGCCACCTCGCCGAACCTCTATGGCACGGTGTGCCAGAACCTCAGCAAGCACGGCCTGATCACGGAGACATCCCGCGTCGTGCTGGAAAAGCCCATCGGCCACGATCTGGCCTCCGCCAAGCAGATCAACGACGATGTCGGCTGTGTCTTCAAGGAGACGCAGATCTACCGCATCGACCATTACCTGGGCAAGGAAACGGTGCAGAACCTGCTCGCGCTGCGTTTTGCCAACGTCATCTTCGAGCGTCTGTGGAATGCCGACACCATCGATCACGTCCAGATCACGGTGGCCGAAACTGTGGGCGTGGAAAGCCGTGGCGATTATTACGATCATTCCGGCGCGCTGCGCGACATGGTGCAGAACCACCTGATGCAGTTACTCTGCCTGCTGGCCATGGACGCGCCGATCGCGCTGCGCGGGGACTCGCTGCGCGACGAAAAGCTCAAGGTTCTGCGTTCGCTCAAACCCATCGCGCCGCACGAAGTGACACACGTCACCGTGCGTGGCCAATACGTGGCCGGCGCGGTGGCGGGCAAGACGGTGGACGGCTACCTGGCCGACCTCAGCCGCGACCTTGGCGAAGAACGCGCCAGCACGACGGAAACCTTCGTGGCGCTAAAAGCCGAAATCAACAACTGGCGCTGGGCGGGCGTGCCGTTCTATCTGCGCTCCGGCAAACGCCTGCCGCAAAAGGTCTCCGAAATCGTAGTGCAGTTCAAGGACATTCCCTACAACGTCTTTCCCGGGGACGCGGCCGATATGCAGGCCAATCAGTTGGTCATCCGGTTGCAGCCGCAGGAAGGCATGCGCATGAAAATGATGACCAAGGATCCCGGGCCGGGAGGCCTGCGCCTGCGTCCGGCCGAGCTCGACATCAGTTTCGAGGAAGCCTTTTCCGTGCGCTATCCGGACGCCTACGAGCGCCTGTTGATGGACACGGTGCGCGGCAACGCCACGCTGTTCATGCGCCGTGACGAGGTCGAAGCCGCCTGGAGCTGGGTGGCGCCGATCCTGGAAACCTGGGAGCAGAGCGCGGAAAAACCCAAACCCTACGCGGCGGGAAGCTGGGGGCCGACCGCCTCCATCGCGTTGATCGAACGCGACGGCCGCACCTGGCACGAGGATCTTTGACACCTTCGGTCTGGGGCATCCTGAACGCCTCGCCGGAGAGTTTCGCCAATGGTGGGCACGCCGCCAGCGTAGAGGCGGGCCTGGCCATGATCGCGCAGGGGGCCGACGTTCTCGATATCGGCGGCGAAAGCACGCGTCCCGGCGCCGCGCCGATCGCGCCCGCCGAGGAACAGGCGCGCGTGCTCCCGCTGATCCGTGCGCTGGCGGGACAAGGCTTGCCGATTTCCATCGACACACGCCATGCCACCACGATGCGCGCCGCATTGGACGCGGGTGCCACGATCGTCAACGACATCAGCGGCCTCAGCCACGATACAGCCGCCTCCGCCATCGTCGCAAGCGCCGGCTGCCGCGTCGTGTTGATGCATATGCGCGGCACGCCGCAAACCATGGGCACACTGAGTCGATACCGCGACTTGCTTGCCGACATCGCGAGTGAGTTGGCACAGCGTATTGAGGCGGCAGAGCGCGCCGGCATTGCGCGCGAAAGTATGATCATCGACCCGGGCATAGGCTTTGCCAAAACAGGCGAGCAGAATATTTGGGTTCTGCGTGGCCTTTCCGCGTTTGCCGGCTTCGGCGTTCCCATCATGGTCGGCGCATCACGCAAATCCTTCATCGGTGCGCTCAGCGGCGAGTCCGACCCGCAGCGCCGCGCGCCAGGCTCGATCGCGGCCGCGCTGTTCGCGCTGGAGCGGGGCGCATCCATTCTGCGGGTGCACGATGTGGCCGAGACGGTGCAAGCGGTGCGTGTTTGGACGGCGTTAAGTGAATCCGGTAAGAAAGGAAGGGGGGGGGGGGGGGGGGGGGGGGGGGGGGGGGGGGGGGGGGGGGGG
>CAXUNZ010000272.1:3623-4703 GCA_964252525.1 uncultured Acetobacteraceae bacterium | reverse complement strand
CAAATCGGCAGCATCGCCCAAATCCTTCAAATCGCGCCCGCCGCAGGTTATCCTCCCGCCATGCCACGTGGCGACCTCTTCCCCGAAATCGGCCCCTTCGAAACCGGCTACCTCCCGCTCACCGACGGCCACGTGATGTATTGGGAACAGGTCGGCAATCCCCGCGGCCGCCCCGTCCTGTTCCTGCACGGCGGCCCCGGCGCCGGCGCCGGCGCCGTGCACCGCCGCTTCTTCGACCCCGCCCATTGGCGCTGCGTCATCTTCGACCAGCGTGGCGCCGGCCGTTCCCGCCCGCTCGGTAGCCTGGAGGCCAACACCACCGCCCACCTCACCGCCGATATCGAGCGCCTGCGCGCCTATCTGGATATCGACCGCTGGCTGCTCTTCGGCGGCTCCTGGGGCTCCACCCTCGCGCTGGCCTACGCCCAAGCCTACCCCCAGCACGTCGCCGCGCTGGTGCTGCGCGGCGTCTTTCTCGGCCGCCGCTCGGAGGTCGAGTGGTTCCTCCACGGCCTGCGCGCCGTCTTTCCCGACGCCCATGCCGCCTTCACCGGCCACCTCACCCCGCCCGAGCGCGCCGACCTGCTCGCCAGCTACCTCGCGCGCCTGACCGATCCCGATCCCGTCATCCACATGGCCGCCGCCCGCGCCTGGTCGGTCTATGAAGGCAGTTGCAGCACGCTGCTGCCAAGTGCGGACACCGTCAGCAGCTTCGCCGGCGACCGCACGGCACTCGGCCTGGCGCGCATCGAGGCGTTTTATTTCGCCCATGACCTGTTTCTGCCGCCCGGCGGCCTGCTCGGCCGCATGGATCGCATCGGCCACCTGCCCGCCGAGATCGTGCAGGGGCGCTACGACATGATCTGCCCGCCGATCACCGCCTTCGAACTGGCGGCCGCCTGGCCCGCAGCGCGCATGACTTTGGTGCCGGATGCGGGACACTCGGCGCTGGAGCCCGGCGTGCGGCGGGCGCTGGTCGCGGCGGTGGAGCGGTTTCGGCACGCGCGGTAGCGGAGAGTCTCTACCTTTGGGGGGGGGGGGGCGGCGGGCGCCCCCCCCGCGGCCGCGGGCCGGCCCGCC
>CAXUNZ010000272.1:0-3613 GCA_964252525.1 uncultured Acetobacteraceae bacterium | reverse complement strand
GGCCGGGGGGTTGGGGTTTGGGGCCTCCCTTGCGGGGGTGGGGCCCCGGGCGCCCCCGCGGGGGGGGGGGCCGCCCCCGGGACCCCGTCGAAATTTCGGGGGTCTGGGGCCCTGAGGCCCCTTCGCTGCCTTGTCGCGCGAGGCCTTGGACCTGCTTGGCGCCATTTTGCGCGACAAGCCGGCGACGATCGCCGATCTCCTGGCGGCGACCGGGCGGGCGCAGCCGAACGTCTGGCGCTCGCTTCAGCAACTGGCGGGTCATAGGCTGATCCGGCTGGAGCGTGTGGGCGGGAGGTGCGGCCTGTGCCGGTAGCGCGCGAGTTGCGCGTGAATCTGTCGACGGGCACATGCGCCGCCGCGCCGGTGGACGCGGAGGCGGCCGCCTGAGCCGGGACGCGAGACGCTGTTAGTGGGCGAGGGCTCTGTGTTAGTGGGCGAGGGCTCTGTCCTCGCGCTCCTGCCGGAGGCCGCGCCGCACCCTCGACCCGTCATGATTAGGGGTTTGGGCCTCGAGGCCCCAGCGGGGTTCAGGGCGGAGCCCCGCCCGCCGGAGGCAGACTCCCGCTAAACGCTAATAAATGCTTGGTGCGTTCGTAGGTCAGTAGCTTGACCCTTTGTATTCCTAGACATAGTCTTCGACGCGAGGGTTTGTAGTTGCTCGTGCCGTTACCTAACTGCGCGGAAAACCGGGAATGTGCGGTATGTCGAGTGGCCACAATAGCAGGCGGTTTGCGTGTGCGTTAGTCGCCGTGGCAATATGTGCCGCTGCGCCGGCATCTGCGGCGTCCTTCAAATACACCGACATCGACGACCCAGGCTATATCTTCACGGCGGCGATCGCGCTCAATGATGAAGATCAGGTTGTCGGTTACGTGGAGGATAGCCATAATAATCAGGCCGGAATGGCCTGGTCGAACGGCGTGTCAACGGAGGTGTCTCAAGCAGCCAGCTTTGTGGCCATAGACATGACGGGACTCGCCGCCGGCGAAAATGCCAAGAACGGCAGCCGTAGCAAGACCTATGTGACCTACCACGCCAATAACGGCCAAATCGGGTCGAATGCCATCCATGGTGAGCAGTTCATCTATCTGGTGGGCGGAAATGCCAATGGAGACGTCATTGCATACACGAAAAAGACTCTTCATGGGTTAGGCATTGGCTTGCTCGTCAACGGAAACACGTCCACCGACATCAGCTATCCAAATTCACTGTTAACCCAAGTGTTCGCCATCAACAAGACGGGCGAAGTCGTCGGCATGTATATCCCTTCTGGTGAAAACTCGGAGGTTCTCTTTAGCTATAAGGCGGGAAGCTACACCACCTACGCCTATCCGGACGACTACCCTCCATCGATTGGTCCTGACGGCACCATCGGCGGCTCTTATAAAAATGGCAGCGGTGTCGTGGTGGGATTTCTCTTACAAAAGAAAAAATACACCACGGTAAGTTTTCCCAACGCAACTGCTACGTACGTGAACGATGTCGGCCCGGGTGGCGAGGCGGTGGGTCAGTTTAGCAGTAGTTCCGGCGAACACGGTTTTATCTACCGTGGTGGAAAATACTACCAGATTGACTATCCTGGCAGCACTAGTACCGTCGTCACTCATGTCAATGCGCTGGGGTCCCTGATCGGTGCTTACGATAACGCCGATTCCCAGAACCATGCTTTCATTGCGCAATGCTCATCGGGCGACAAATGCACTGAATAGCCGCAGAACACTGACATACAGGCATCGAAACATCCGCGGGCGTCTTGGCGCGGGTTCCGTTCGCGCCAGCCTTGCCACCGACGGCAGATCCCCAGACACGGAGCGGCTGTGAGGCAGAAGCTTTAAACGCTTTGCGGTTCACATGATTTCAAGGTGCTGCCCTCGCGCTCCCGCTGCGGCGCGCGCTGCCGTTTCGCACGCATCTTATGAGGGTCTGGGGCCTCAAGGCCCAAGCGGGGTGCAGGGGCGAAGCCCCGCCCGCCAGAGGCAGGCCGCAGGCCATCGCGGCAGCCCAGTGCGTCAGATGCGCCCCGGATATCCGCGGTATGGAAAAGCACGCCGTAAATGACAGACGGAGGCTTGGGCGCGTACCAGACCCAGAGCCGCCGCGCCTTCACCCATAACCTGCCTGCGCGAACCAGCGACGGATACGGCCTGGGCGCGGCCAGCCTCCGGTCCGGATGCCGCTCGATGAAGCGTTTCGCCTCTTCTAGCGCGCGAAGATTGCGCGTGGCTTCCGGCCTCTAAAACCGTTCGTAATGCGCCGCGAGCGCGGCGATCTGGCGCTGCGCCTTTTCGGCGCAAATCATCCAGGATCGGCTTGCGTCACCGACGCACGTTGTTTTGTGCGCGCGATCGAGTCGCGCAGGATGGCCTGGATGGCCGCGCCTTTGACGACGCGGCCACCGGCGATGTCGGCCTCCGCACGGGTCAAGCTTTCGAGCCAGGCGGGCAGAGGCGAGGTCTCGGGATCGCTCGTGATCATGGCGCGACTACGGGGCGCTGAGACGTTGATTGTCAGTGCTGGTCGTCTCTGGGCGCATGGACAAAGAGAGGTCTTGTGATGCAGCCCGTTTTGGGAGAGCCAGGGAGGGCGAGGAAAAATCGTACCCTGCACGCTTCGGCTGAGGACCTGGAGGCAATGGCCGCCAACGATGAAAGCCGGTCCGATTGGGCCGCCGCGGAAGCCATGGCTCAGGAAGAGGTCGAACGCTTGGCGGACGAGGAGGAGGGCAAGCTGGCACCCGACTGGGAAGACTTGGTGTTCGTGGGCCTGCCGCCGCGCAAGCAGGCGGTGCACATCCGCCTCGATCAGGACGTGCTGGGCTGGTTTCGCGCGCTTGGCCCTGGCTACCAGACGCGCATCAATGCGGTGTTGCGGGCGTTCGTGCAGGCGCGGCGAGAGGCGGATGCCGTTGGAGGAAATCGGTAAAGCTCAGCCAACTCCTTTTAGGGCATGCGCACGGTAGGCCACGATAAGTATGAACTCTTCGGCCAAGTCGACAAATCCTCACCCAATCAACGCCACCAGCTTCCCCCTTACCTCCGCCAACGTCGCCGCACTCACGCGCCCCTTGCGGCTCACACCCCGCGCCCGCCAATCCAAACTCTTCACCTGATCCGCCAACACCACGCTGCGTGTCTCGCCGTCCAGCACCACCTCGAACGGATACCCCTTGATCCGCGTCGTCACCGGGCAGCACAAAATCATCCCCGTCCGCCAGTTTTAGCCCGTCGGACTCAGCACCACTGCCGGCCGGTGCCCTGCCTGTTCATGCCCCGCTTGCGGGTCGAAATGCAGCCAGACGATGTCGCCCGCATCCGGAACATACGCCGCCACGCCTACCAGACTTCTCGCCCAACCGGCCCACCCATAGGCACCGGCTCATGACAATTCTCATCCGTAATGTCCGCCACAAGCTTGCCAATGTCATAATGCGCAGGCCGCAGCGTCTCGATGACAATGCGCCCGCTCTCCTCCCGGATATCCACCGACTGGTCCAGCTGAACCCGCGCCGCCTCAAGCACCGAAGCCGGAATACGCACCGCGGCGCTGTTGCCCCATTTCTTCACAACACCCTTCATTCCGGCCTCACGACATCGGTATACACACAGTATATACA
>CAXUNZ010000271.1:0-4706 GCA_964252525.1 uncultured Acetobacteraceae bacterium | reverse complement strand
GTGCCATCCCCCCCAGACCCCCGTCATTATTTTAGGCGCGCTCTAAAATCGACGGGGGGTTTGGGGGGGATGGCACATCTCCCCAACCTTTTCTCCGTTAGAGAGCCCGCGCAAACGCCCGCAACGCAAGCGCCAGTTTTCGCCACAACGGCAAACTGACGCGCACGCCAGGCGCACGCCACCCGCGACGGTCCATTTCCGCCAGCAACGCGGCGTAATTGGCTGCCATCAACCGTGCCGGGCGCATCGCGCGCCGATCGCACCGCGCCATTGCCGCGCGTGCATTTGCGAAATGCGCGTGCGCCTTTGCGCTTCCGCGCCGACAGACAGCCGCCAGGTTCGGGCTGGCCAGCGCGCGGTTTGGGTCCGCCGGCACGTCCGCCTCGTTCAGCCACTCGCGCGGCAGATAGAGCCGCCCGCGCGCCGCATCCTCACCGAGATCGCGCAGGATATTGGTCATCTGCAAAGCGCGCCCCAGATGCCACGCCACCTCGTCGGCATCGGCGGAGGCATCGCCGAACGCGCGCACCGAAAGGCGCCCCACCGCGGAGGCGACCTTGTCGCAATACAGATCGAGCTCCATTTCGCTGGGTGCCACCACAACGTGCTCGGCATCGATCTGCATGCCATCGATCACGGCCAGAAAATCCGCCTCACGCAACGCGAAACGCCGCATCGCCGGCAGCAGCACGCGCGTGGTCGCATCCTCGGCCACGCCATGCGCCAGGCCCGCGATGCGGTCCCGCCACGCGGCCAGGCCGCGCCGCTTTTCCTCGATCGGCGCGGGTTCGTCGGCAATATCGTCGACCAGGCGGCAAAACGCATAAATGGCATACATCGCCGCGCGCCGGTCCGGCGGCAATATCGCCATGCCGCGGTAGAACGAGGTGCCCGCCGCGCGCACCAGCCGCGTGACTTCGGTCAAATCGGCCGGATCGGCACCTAGCGGCGACAGGCGCCGCTTCACGCCAGCGCACCCAGAACGCTGCGCGCGACATCCATTCGCGACAATTTCACGCGCGAGGCCAGCGGATCACCCGCGCGCAACCGCGCGGTCAAACGGCGCGCAAGGCCCACGATCACGGCGCATTCCAGCCGCAGCCGCAGGCCGTTCGTGCGCGCGGGCAGGTGCCGCGCCGCGCCATTGAGTTCATCGCAACGATCGAGCAACGTGGAAAACACCGCGCGCAACGCCGGCGTTTCACGTGGACGGCGCAAATCCTCGACATTCGCACCCGCCGCCGCCAGCATATCGAGCGGCAGATAGCACCGGTCCAGTTCCGCCAGATCGCGCGCGCAATCCTGCAAATGGTTCAGCACCTGCAGCACCGAACACAACGCGTCCGACGGCCCGTGGCACGCCTGGGGCGCCCCGTGCAGATCGAGCACGTAACGCCCCACCGGCATCGCACTGTAGCGGCAGTATTCCATCAGCGCCGCCCAACTCGGCGTGCGCGCGTTACTCGCGTCCTGGCGAAACGCACGCAACAGATCGCATGCGTGATCGGGTGTGACGCCCGTTTCTGCCAGGCTCGCGCGCAAGGCCATCGCGCTCGGGCTGCCCGCCTCCCGCCGCCCCAGCAGCACATCTTCCATGACGCCGAGACGCGCAAGCTTTTCACCCTCGGCAAAGCCAGGGCTGTCGGCGATGTCATCGGCATTGCGCGCGAAAGCATAGAATGCGTGCACGTGCGGTCGCAGGCGCGGCGCAACCAGCACGCCGACGGGAAAATTCTCCGCCGTTCGATCCTTGCCGGATGGCGACTCCACGTTCGCCGCCGTCAGCCTCACCTCGCCCGACACTGCCTCGCGACCGGTCTCGTCAAGCACGCTCAACGCGTAGGCAGCCACGTCGCCGCCGGCCTCGATGCGCCTCAGGCGATAGGTGGGCGACGTGCCGACGAAGACGGGCGCGCTGAAGCGCAAATTGGACGTCATGCCCGTCATGGCGGCTATCCCCAAGGCCGCCTCCAGCGCATCCCATACAGGCAGCAGCACGCACAGGCCGTGCACGATCGGCCGGCCGAAGCGTGTTCCGGCGGCGAAAGCGGCATCGGTATGGATCGGGTTCGTGTCCGCGGTGAGGGTGCCGTACGCTGCAACCCTCTCGGGCGTGAACACCGGCGCCACCACATCGATCGATGCCGGCAACCCGGCGCACGCGCTCACGCCGCCCACAGGAAAGTCATCTCGCCCTCAAGGTGGGGCTGCGATTGCCGTCCATGCACGGTCACGCCGAGAGTGAGCCAACGGCGGCCATGGCGCAGCGACTTGTCCTTGCAGCGCAGGGAGACAAGCAGGTCACCCTGCGCTGGCGCGGGCAAGCCCCATCGCAGGGTCTGGCCTGCATGCACGTTGCCGGGCGGCCGCGCGGCCATCAGCGTCAGATAGCCGCGCATCATTGCCGACACGACCAAACCCGTCGGCAACAGGCCGTCACGCGGTGCGGCGCCGCCGCAGGCGATCCAATCGCGCAAAAGCTGCGCCATATCGAGCCGGTGCGTTCCCAATGCGCGCCCAGGCACGAAACTGTCGAAGAGCAGCGATGTCATGCGCGCCTTTCGCGCGTTGCCGGCGCATGGGCAAGTGGGCCGGGGCAAGCTTGGCCGAGTTTAACTCGGAAAAGGCTGGGGGGGATGTGCCATCCCCCCCAGACCCCCCGTCTTTTCTGAATTTGCGGCCGCGGGCAATTCTATTCTGATCGCCAGACCGTTCGGTTGCGCATTGGCCGCGCGGATACGGCCGCCATGAAGCTCCACCGCGCGCTGGCTGATCGCCAGGCCAAGCCCGACTCCGCCGGTGTTGCGGGCGCGCGCCTGATCGACGCGAAAGAACGGCTCGAACAAATGGGGCAGCGCCACCTCCGGCACACCCGGGCCGTGATCGCGCACGACAAGCCTGGCCCAGGCGCCATCGCACTCCAACATGGTTTCGACGAGCGTATCATCTGGCGTGTAGAACAGCGCGTTGCGCAAGACGTTTTCGACGGCGCGGCGCAGCACGGCGGCATCGCCACGCACCTCGATCGGTCCGCCGGCGCGGCGGATCGTGCGAAAACCTTGCGCGCGCTCGTGGAACTCAAAGGTCAGGTCATCCACAACCCGATCGAGCATGTCGGGCAGATCGATCACCTCTCGGCGCGCGGGACCGATGCTGCCTTGCAACGATGACAGCACGAGCAATTCGCGCACGAGGCGCGATATGGCATCCAGCTCGTGCTCCATACGTTCGAGTTTGGCCAATAAATCGGGCGATGCGTCCCGCCTGATCAGCCCTACGGTCATGGCCAGCCGGCCGAGCGGTGAGCGGATTTCGTGACTGACATCGCCGATGAAGCGCTGCTGCGCATCGATCAGCGTGGACACGCGATCGGCCATGCGGTTGAATTCGCGCGCGAGATCGGCGGCCTCATCCCGCCGCGCGACCGCGCGCGCCGGCGCGGCCCGCGCGGTCAGATCGCCCGAGGCAAAAGCCACCGCGGCATCCCGCGTCCGCAGGATAGGCGCCGCGAGGTAGCGGGCCAGGAAAAAGCTGATCACGGCGGAGAAAATCAGTCCCAGGACGGGCATTAGGAAGGACCAGCGTGCCGGCAAGATGCCGAGCAAGGGCGGCCGTGGCGGCGGCAATCCGCCCAGACACAGGCCCGCGCTGCCGGGCAGAGGTGCGGCCAAGCCATCCAAACGCGGATCGGCGCAGTGCGAGGCCGGCGGCAGCAGGTTCAGAATGCCCTGCGTGCGCGCCAGGGCGGTTTCGACATCCTGCGACTGGCCATGTTGCAAGGCGGCGGCCGCAAGGCTGGCCACGCCCGGCATGACCATGGCAAGCGTGCGCTCGCTTTGCGGGCGCGGATCGCCCAGGGTGGATTCCAGCAGCATGCCCACGCCACGCGCCAGCAGCGGCACCAGCAGCATGCAGGCGAAGATCTTGGCGCGGAAACTGCGCATTCAGCTGACCGCGAACATGTAGCCGACATTGCGCACGGTGCGGATGCCATCATGCGCGCCCAATTTGCGGCGCAGCTTGCTGATCAGCGTATCGACGTTGCGGTCCAATCCTGCCGCGCCGCTATGGCCGAGTGCCGCGCCGCCGAGCGTGGCGCGGCTGACCGCACTTCCGGCGTTTTTCAGCAGGCATTCCAGCATGGCGAATTCCGCCGATGTCAGCTCCAGATCCACGCTTCCTGCTCTGGCGGCGCGGGCGCGGGGATCGAGGGAAACCTCGCCGATGCGCAGCCTGGGTTGCGTGCTTTCGGCGCGTTTGGTGCGGCGGAGGACCGCGCGCATGCGGGCCACCAGTTCACGCGGCTTGAAGGGTTTTGCCACGTAATCGTCCGCGCCTAATTCGAGGCCGACAACACGATCGGTCTCCGAATCACGGGCGGTGAGAAGGATCACGGGCACGTCGCACGTTTTGCGAATATCGCGCAGCACGTCGAAGCCGGAGCGGTTGGGCAGCATGATGTCCAGCACGATGAGGTCGTATTCCTCGAGTCTGGCGTGCTGCACGGCATCGCCATCGTGCAGCAGTGAGACGGAGAAACCCTCGGGCGCGACGTATTCCTCCAGCATCTGCGCCAGCGGCACATCGTCCTCCACCACCAGAAGTCTGCGCATGCTCAATGTGTCCCAAGGACCGATGGTGTTGCGTGGCGTTGTGTGGGCTTTCGTGTTGCGGGTGCCATCACGTTTCTCCACATAACTCAACAC
>CAXUNZ010000270.1:0-4741 GCA_964252525.1 uncultured Acetobacteraceae bacterium | reverse complement strand
GCATGGTGGCCGGCGACATGGCCGGCGACGCCGCCGACAGCCGCGCCGGAGGCGCAGCCGGCGAAGGCGGCGCCGGGCGCGGCCATGCCAATGGTCAGGGCGGCAAGCAGAAAATGTTTCATGGATTGTCCTTTGGGCTATGCAGGCTGAACGCTCGCGGCGCGTTTTGGATTGGGCCGGGTGGTCAGGAGGAAGGAAGCCGTCCTTTTTTGAAAAAAAGGACCAAAAAACTTTTGTTTGTTGGCGATGAGGGGAAGGGTTTTCATGAACGATAACTTGGCCGTCGCGGTGGCTCGGCCGGCGGCCAGCTTGATTGTGGTGCAGGCGCTTGACGGCGTGCGGCGGCTGCTGATGGCGCGCCGGCACGCCAACCACCGCTTCATGCCCAACGTGCTGGTTTTTCCCGGCGGCGCCGTGGATGAGGCGGATCATGACGCCACCATCGCCTCGCCCCTGCGGCCTGAGGTGCGGGCGCGGCTGGAACGCGGCGCCTCGCCCGCGCTGGCACAGGCGCTGGCCGTGGCCGCGGCGCGCGAACTGACCGAGGAGGTCGGGCTTTCGCTTGGCGTGCCGCCGGCGCTCGGCGGCCTGGACTATCTCTGCCGCGCCATCACGCCGCCCGATCGGTCAATTCGTTTCGATGCGCGCTTCTTCGTGGTGGCGGCCGGCGAGGTCAGGGGCACCATGGCCGCCTCGGAGGAGCTGGAGGAACCCGGCTGGTACACGCTGGAAGACGCGTTCGCGGCCGAACTGGCGGCCGCCACCCGCGCCGTGCTGACGCTATGGCGCGACTGGCAAAAGCCAGAGGACCCAAACGCCAAAGTCCCAGTCCTGCGCGAACGCCGATGGATGGAGGAATAAAGACAAAAGTTTTTTGCTTCTTTTTTTGAAAAAAGAAGAACCTCCCTTCTTAATATAAGGTCTTCGTAAAGCTGTTGCCGGTTGAGACGAGTCTACCCTAACCTAGCGGAACACGTTACCTTAACGGGCAGTTGGGGGGAAAGTCATGACTGGAAGCCGCATCTCTAAGACTGTGACCCACACTGTTGTCTTAGGCAGTAAGCATTACGCGAGTCCATTGACGGTCACTGCAACCGGCGTCATCAGAGTAGAAAGTTACGATGGCGCGGCTGGCATCTCCGGCGCGCAGGCTGGCGACAAGATTGTCAATCACGGGTCTATCACCGCTGCAACGGGCGGGTATTACGAGAACAATGCCGGCGCGGGAGGTGTGGGCATCGACCTCTCGGCGAGCGGTACGATCGTCAACACCGGAAGGGTTTTCGGCGGCTATGGTGGCTATACCGGCGATGGCCTGAGCACTGCAGACGGTGGAAATGGCATCGATGCTGCGGGCGGCAAGATCGTCAATTCCGGCTTGGTGTTGGGCGGCACGGCAAGCTCCAGTAAGTACCGCCTCCCTGGAAAAAGCGGCGGTGTCGGTGTGGATGTGACCGGTGCCGGTTTAGCTCTAAGTAACAGTGGCACCATCTCCGGAGGAGAAAGCGGCCACGGCGCCGGCGGCGTGGGCGTGGTTTTCACCGCGGCGGGAACGTTGCGTAACACCGGCACCAGCTCATGCTGCCGGACCTGAGGCGTCGTCGCAGGCGCGGGGGTATCCCTGGCATCTGGCTGCGTGCTGGTGAACGGCGGTGAAATCAAAGGCGGCTATGGTGGTATCGGTCTCGTGGCGGCCGGTAGCACCATACGCAATGACGAATCGATTGCCGGCGGGGCGGGTGTAAAAGGCGTCTATGGACAAAAGTACACGTATATCGCCGGCGGCGACGGCGTCTCTTTGACCGGCGGCGTCTTGACCAATGTTGGCGTGATTGCGGGTGGCACCGGCACCTCTCCGTATGGTGGCCATGGCGGGACTCAAGGCGGCGCCGGAGTCATCGACACGGGTGGTGCAATCTTCAACAATGGCACGATTGAGGGTGGTGCCAGCTACAGTTCTACTGGCGGCAATGACGGCGTGGAACTTGGCGCTGGTGCCTCGCTGACAAACCACGGCACGATCCTGGGCGGAAAGGGCGAAAATAGCGACTCGGGAAGCTTTTCCATCTCTGGCGCGGCCGGTCTCGTGATGACGGCAGCGGCAACCGCGGTCAATTCAGGGCTCATCCAAGGCGGCTCGGGGACCTATCGCGACGGGTCGGGCGGGGCCGGTGCCACGGTTGCGATTGGGGGCGTTCTCACCAACACCGGCACCGTCGCGGGCGGCGCCGGCGGTTCACCCGATCGAAATTCCGGCGGCTTCGGTGGGGCGGGCGTAGAGATCCAGGGCGGCACACTGGTCACATCGGGCACGATCATCGGCGGCCCCGACACAGTAGGCGGCACAATGGGCGATGCCGTGCAGTTCACCGAAGCCGCCGGCACGCTGGTCCTCATGGCCGGTGCCGTCTTCGAGGGCAACATAGTTGCAGATCCAACGGTGAACGACACGCTCGAACTTGCCGGCAGCCTGCATGGCACGCTCAGCGGCTTCGACACGAGCATAACAGGTTTCTCCACGATCACCGAGGACAGCCACGCGCACTGGACCTTGGATGGTGCCATCAGCGGCACGGGGTCGATCGCGCTCAACAGCGACGCGTATCTTGCGCTGTCGTCCGGCACGGTCAGCATCGCCTCTATCGTGTTCGGCGCAGGCGGCGGCGAGACGCTTTATTTCGGCGCGCCCGCCAGCGTCAGCAGCACACTGTCTGGTTTCGGCACGGGCGATCGCATCGACCTCGACAACATCCAGGCGAGTTCGCTGAAATATGCCGATGGCACGCTGACGCTCCTGGATGCGAATAACGCCATTGTCGATACACTGACATTCGCGGGCAATTACAACACCGCGGATTTCACGCTGCAGCGGGAGGGGCAGACGACCGAAGTCGTTTATGCCGGCGAAAACGCGCTCCCGTTGTCTCGGAATTTCATGACTCAGAACAACGGACATGCGTCGCTCTCGCCTCTTGTGGCCGAGCCGGTGCACATGGCCATGCCCCACCAGGACGGGCTGCCCTTTTTTATGGCCTGGCCACATGGATAAAAGCGGCGGAGACAAGAACGTAATACCAGCACGCGGTGACTGTGGAAATCATGCTGACCCGTTCGGGGCGCTGCGCGCGCCCGCCATAACCACGCCTCCGGCCACCTTCAGATAAGGAGCAGTGCCAGCTCCCCATTTATTACACCGATCCGCATTGAGATTGACATATCGCCGTAGGAAAAGAAGTTGGGGCATGGCACATCTCCCCCAGTCTTCTGAAGAGTCAACCTTTCTGCCTGTTGGTATTACTTGCGCCGAAATGCGCACACGGCCTCCACCTGCGCCGACCAAAGAAACTGATCGATCGGCGAAGCCGCAACCAGTGCATACCCCGCGCGCGCCAGCACCGCCGTATCCCGCGTCAGCGCGGCCGGATTGCAACTGACATAAATGACCGGCAGCCCGGAGGCGGCCAGCGCGGCCATCTGCGCCGGCGCGCCGGCATAGGGCGGGTCCAGCACCACGCAGGCTGCGCCCTTGAGCTCGCGCGGTTGCAGCGGCTGGCGAAGCAGGTCGCGATGCATCGCTTCGATGCGCGTGCCGCCAGCCGCCTGGCGCAGGGCGGCGTGGGCGTCGGCCGCGCCTTCGAAGGCGCGCACGCGGCCATGCGCGGCGAGAGGGAAGCTGAGCGTGCCGATGCCGGCGTAGAGCTCGACGATAGGTGCGCGGGGCGGCAGGTTCGCGGGCAATGCCGCCAAAACGGCTGTAACGATAGCCGCTTCGCCTTGCGGGCTCGCCTGCAGAAAGGCGCCAGGCGGCGGTGTGATCCGCGCGTCCGCGAAGGCGATGACCGGCACACGCAATTGCGCCGCCGTTTCGGGCGCGCCCGCGCCCACCGCCCAGGCAATGCGCGCCACGCCATGCTCGCGGGCAAAGGCCGCCAGCTTCGCGCGATCGGGCGCACTGGCCGAAGCGTCGGCGCGGATCAGCAGGTCGGGGCCGTTATCGAGCAAATTGACCGCGAGATCGGCTTTTCTGCGCAGGCCCGAGAGCGTGGGCAGCGTGCGGCGAAGCGGGCCGAGCAGGCCGGCCAACGCCGGATGCAGGACATGGCACACCGCGATGTCCACGATCAGCCCGGAGTGGGCCTGGTGCAGACCCAGCCGCACGCCATCGGCGCTGCGTTGCACGGCGAATTCCATGCGGCGGCGCGCCTGCGGCGGCGTGCGTGCCAGGGGAGCGAGGCTGGGTGATGTGAAGCCCGCGCGTTCGAGCGCCTGGCCGATCAGGCTGCTTTTCCATGCGGCGTAGGAGGCATCGGCCCAATGCTGCAGCGCGCAGCCGCCGCACGCGCCGAAATGCGGGCAAGGCGGCGCGACGCGGTTGGGACTTGGCGCGAGGATTGCGCTGCAAACGGCCCGCGTGCCGCGCTGGAGCCTGGCCCGGATGTCTTCTCCTGGCAGGGTAAAGGCGACGTGAAGCGCCTGCCCGTCCGGTCCCAGTGTCGCGCCATCGCCAGCCGCGCCCATGCGGTCGATGTGCAATTTGAGATCAGCCACGTCCGTAGCCGGCGGGAGGTTCGGCGCATCGCGCCCAGCCTGCCTCGGCCGGCTTGCTATCGGCCCGGAAACGGCGGGCAAGGGCGAGGCGTCAAGCCGCTTCCTCATGCACGCGCAGGCCGCGCTTGGGCAGCAGCATGAAGGCCGGGATGTCATCGCCAAAGCCGGTCACGGACGGGCCGAGATCCTCCTC
>CAXUNZ010000269.1:2004-4745 GCA_964252525.1 uncultured Acetobacteraceae bacterium | reverse complement strand
TGCAGATCTATAAGTATTGCATCCACAACGTGGCCCACAGCTACGGCAAGACGGCGACTTTCATGCCCAAGCCGATCTACGGCGATAACGGCAGCGGCATGCATGTGCACCAATCGATCTGGAAGGCGGGCAAGCCGCTGTTTGCCGGCAACGCGTATGCCGACCTCTCGGAGATGGCGCTGCACTATATCGGCGGCATCATCAAGCACGCCCGCGCGCTGAACGCATTTACCAACCCAAGCACCAATTCCTACAAGCGCCTCATCCCGGGGTTCGAGGCGCCGGTGCTGCTGGCCTACTCCGCGCGCAACCGCTCGGCATCATGCCGCATCCCGTATGCCACGAGCCCAAAAGCCAAGCGCGTGGAAGTGCGGTTCCCCGATCCGGCGGCCAATCCGTATCTGGCCTTCGCGGCGATGCTGATGGCGGGACTGGATGGCATACGCAACAAGATCCATCCGGGCGATCCGATGGACAAGGACCTTTACGATCTGCCGCCGGAAGAGTTGAAGGATATCCCCACGGTGAGCGGATCGTTGCGTGAAGCGCTGGGCGCGCTGGCGGCCGATCATGAGTTTCTGCTAGCCGGCGACGTGTTCAGCCAGGATCAGATCGAAAGCTATATCGAGCTGAAATGGGGCGAGGTGTACCGGTTCGAGCATACGCCGCATCCCGTGGAGTTCGAGATGTATTATTCGGTCTGATCGGCCAAGGCTGGGGCGGCGTGGCCCCCCAAGCCTAAGTAACGACGGGGGGTTTGGGGGGGATGGCACATCTCCCCCAACTCTCCTTCTAGACGTTGGCGTTCTGTTGGGCATTTGCCCCATCCTCCCCAGGTGACTGCCTGCGAAAGGCGCAGTTTGGCGCCGTAGGTGCCGCACCGTGCGCGTTCCTTTGCCGGCGACGGCACGGCGCTTGCTCGGATGATGCCGCCGCTTGCCGAGCTTGCGACGGGCGCGGCGGGGGAGGCATCTGAAACATGAAGCTCGTGATCGCGATTGTCAGGCCGTTCAAGCTGGATGAGATCAGGGAGGCGCTGACGCCACTGGGCGTGCAGGGCATTACGGTGACCGAGGTCAAGGGGTTCGGACGGCAGAAGGGCCAGACGGAAATCTACCGCGGTGCCGAGTACCACGTGAGCTTCCTGCCCAAGATCAAGATCGAAATCGCCATTCTGGACGACCAGCTCGATTCAATCATCGAAACGATCTGCCGCGTCGGCCAGACCGGCAAGATCGGCGACGGCAAGATTTTCGTGCTGCCGCTGGAGCGTGCGGTGCGCATCCGCACGGGTGAGCTCGACACCGCGGCCCTGTGAAAGGAACATCTTGATGAGGACCCTCAAAGCCGGCGCGTGGGCCGCGTGCCTGACATTGCTGTTTGCGGCGGCGCCTGCATGCGCCCAGGCGCCGATCAAGGCGCCGGCCTATGACCATGGCGACACGGCCTGGATGCTGACCAGCACGGCGCTGGTCCTGATGATGACCGTGCCGGGCCTGGCGCTGTTCTATGCCGGCATGGTGCGCAAGAAGAACATACTGGCGACCGTCATGCAGAGTTTCGCCATCACCTGCCTGGTCACGATCGTCTGGACCGTCCTGGGTTATTCGCTGGCCTTCACCAATGGCGCGGGTGCGACCTCGCCCTATTGGGGCGATACGTCGCGCTTCATGCTGAACGGCATTGCCGGCGCCTTTTCCAAGCAGGACGACACGGGCTTCGTGCTGGGCAACAACGTGCCGGGCGTGACACCCGTGCCCTACACGATCCCTGAATCCGTCTACATGATGTTTCAGATGACCTTCGCCATCATCACGCCCGCGCTGATTGCGGGCGCGTTTGCCGACCGGATGAAATTTTCGGCGATGTGTCTTTTCATGGTAGGCTGGTCGATCTTTTCCTACAGCCTGATTGCGCATTGGGTGTGGGCGCCGACGGGGTGGCTCTCCAAGGCAGGCACGTTGGATTACGCCGGCGGTACGGTCGTGCATATCAATGCCGGCGTGGCCGGCCTGATGTGCTGCCTGGTGATGGGCAAGCGCGTGGGTTACGGGCATGACAACATGTCGCCATATAATCTGACTTATGCGGTGATCGGCGCTTCGTTGCTGTGGGTGGGCTGGTTCGGTTTCAACGCGGGCTCGGCCACTGGTGCCACGGGGCGTGCGGGCATGGCGATGGCGGTGACACAGATTGCCACCGCGGCGGCGGCGCTGGCGTGGATGTTCGCGGAATGGGCCGCCAAGGGCAAGCCTTCCGTGCTGGGGATCATTTCGGGTGCGGTTGCCGGTCTTGTGGCGATCACGCCCGCTTCTGGCTACGTGCTGCCGGGCGGGGCGCTGTTCATCGGCGTGGCGGCGGGGGCTGTGTGCTTCCTGTCAGCAACGTATCTGAAGCATATGGTGGGCTACGATGACAGCCTGGATACGTTCGGCGTGCACGGCGTCGGTGGGATTGTCGGTGCGTTGCTGACGGGCGTGTTCGCATCGGCGACGATCGGCGGCACGGATGGCAGTTCCGCGCAATTCGTCATCCAGTGCAAAGCGGTGGCGGTGACGCTGGTGTGGAGCAGCGTGGTCTCGCTGGGTTTGCTGTATGCCTTGAAATACACGATCGGATTGAAGGTGAGCGCCGAGGAGGAAATGATGGGCCTGGACACCGTGCTGCACGGCGAAAGCCTGGGGTAAAACGAAGACGGAGGGTTTGGGGGCTTGGGCGGATCCGGTCGGCGCATGCGCCGC
>CAXUNZ010000269.1:0-1994 GCA_964252525.1 uncultured Acetobacteraceae bacterium | reverse complement strand
GGTTTAAACCCGGGGGGGGGGGGGGTGGGGGGGGGGGGGGGGGGGGGGGGCCCCCCCCCCCCCCCCGCCCGGGGCACTCCTCCGCCAACTCTTCCTAGGTGATCCACATCCGCCGCAGCGAAGGCCGGTCATCCCAAAACTGGTGCTTCAACGCGCCGGCGATATGCAGCGCAACCAGCACGTACAGCGCCAGCGCGCCCGCCGCGTGCATATTGCCGAACAGCGTGTGCCAGTGCTCCTTGGCGGCGGGATTCATGTCCCGCACCACGGCGATGCGAAACCAGGGAATGATGCCGAAAAGCACCAGCGGATGCGCGGGCGCGGCTTTCCAGGCGCTGTCGTGAATCCAGCCGGTCAGCGGCTGCACGAAGATCATGACGTAAAGTAGTATGTGCACGGTCCAGGAAAGCCTGCGTTCCCAGCCATGTGTGCCGTGCGGCAAAGCAGGCGGCCTGTGGGTCAGGCGCCAGAGCAGGCGCATGACGGCCAGGCCCAGGATGGTGATGCCGATGGATTTGTGTAGGTCCACGGCGGGGCGCTGGCTGGCTTCGGGCAGCGCGCCGAGCACCCACATGATGGCCACGTTGGCGATGATGCCGAGAGCCACGACCCAGTGCAGCACGATGGCGGGCGTGGTGTAGCGGGCCGGCAGGGTCAGGCTCATGGGCGGCTTCCTTGGCATCGCGGCCGGTTGTCCCATCTTTGGGGCATCAGACAAGGGTCGATTTTGCCGGGCATGGGCGATCTGCAAGCCAATTTTCTCGCGGCATCGCCGCGGCATGGGCGGATTGCCACGCCCTGGGCGAGCCTGGCGATCCATGGCGGCATTGCCGCATTGTGGCTGGTCCTGCTGGTGCGTGCGTGGTTTCCGGGCGTGCTGGGATGGGGCGCCGGCATGGTGTATGTGGCCTATGACACGGCGCTGCTGGGATTTACCGCGTGGCAGACGCGCGGCATCGGCCAGTCCTTGGCGGGGGGCGGGCGCGTGTCGATCGGCGTGATCGTGGCCGCGCATAACGAGGCGGCGGTGCTCGGGGTAACGCTGGCGGCCTTGGCGCGGCAAAGCGACCCGGCCGATTCGGTGCTGATTGCCGATGATGGTTCCAGCGACGGAACGCCGGCGGCGCTGCTTGTATACGGGCTGGACGCGCCCGCGCTGGGCGGCATGGCGCGGAGCGCCTCCGTAGCCGGGTTGTCTTGGCTGCGACTGCCGCGCGGTGGAAAGGCGCGTGCGTTGAATGCGGCGCTTGGGCTGGTGGATACCGATGTGGTCGTAACGGTGGACGCCGATACGCTGCTGGAGCCGGGCGCCATGGCCGCCATGCGGGTGGCTTTTGCCGGCGATGTGCGCCTGGTGGCGGCGACCGGCGTGCTGCGGCCCGTGTGCGGGCGCAGTGTTGGCGCGCGCATGTTCGAGTGGTTCCAGACCTACGAATACGTGCGCAATTTCCTCTCCCGTTTCGCGTGGATGCGCGCGGACGGATTGCTGCTGATCTCAGGCGCGTTCGCGGGGTTCCGGCGGGATGCGGTGCTGGCGGTGGGTGGGTTCGATGCCGACTGCCTGGTTGAGGATTATGAGTTGATCCACCGGCTGCGCCGTTATGGCGCGCGGCACCGCCTGGGCTGGCGCACGGCGGTGTTGGGCGATGCGCAAGCGCGCACGGACGCGCCTGGCGCGGTCGGTGCGTTCCTGCGCCAGCGCCGGCGCTGGTTCGGCGGTTTTTTGCAGACGCAGTATTGGTATCGGGAAATGGTGGGCAACGCCGCTTACGGCCATCTCGGTACGTGGATGCTGCCGGTGAAAGCGGCCGATACGCTGCAGCCGGTCTTTGGGCTAACAGCGTTCGCGCTGTTGGTGGATTACGCGCTGACCGGGCGGTTGCGCGTGCTGGTACCCGTGGGTGCCATCATCCTGGCCAAAATTGCCATTGATCTATGTTTTCACCTGTGGAGCGTGCATCTTTATCGGCGCTGGACGGGGGATCGCACAGGGG
>CAXUNZ010000268.1:3901-4754 GCA_964252525.1 uncultured Acetobacteraceae bacterium | reverse complement strand
GCCCCACGCCGCCCGATCTGGAGCGCCTTCTGGCGCATCTGCGCGCCTTGCTGGCCAGCTTCCTGTCAGGTGGCGCCCGCGCATTGGCCCTGGCCGCCATCGCCGTGACCGCGATCTGGCTGCTAACGGGCTTTTACCGCGTGCAGCCGGACGAGCAGGCGCTGGTGCTGCGCTTCGGCGCCTATGTCCGCAACGCGCCGCCCGGCCTGAACTACCACGCCCCTTGGCCGATCGAAAGCGCGCTGCTGCTGCCTGTCACCCGCATCAATCGAATCGAAATCGGCTTTCGCAGCAGCGAGACCGAGGAAGAAACGCCCGTGCCGACCACGCCGGACGGCCGCAGTGAAGCGGTCGGCACCGCGCCGGACCGCGATCTGCGCGAGGAAAGCCTGATGTTGACCGGCGACGAGAACATCGTCGACATCAACGCCTCGGTCTTCTGGCGCATCAGCAACGCCGCCGACTACGCCTTCAAGACACGCAATCCGCGCGACACGGTGAAATCCGCGTCCGAAAGCGTGCTGCGCCAGGTCGTCGGCCACACCAGGATCCAGTCCGCCTTGACCGAGGGACGCGCCGCCATCGAACAGGCAGTCACAACCGGCACGCAGAAGATTCTCGATTCCTATGGCACTGGCGTAGAAATCACCCAGGTGCAGTTGCAGAAGGTCGATCCGCCGGAGGAGGTGATCGAAAGCTTCCGTGACGTGCAGCGCGCCAATACCGATGCCGACCGCGCCCGCAACGAAGCCCAGTCTTACAGCAATGACGTCGTGCCGCGTGCCCGCGGCGATGCCGCCGCCATCCTGTTCCAGGCGGACGGCGACAAGCAGGCGGCCATTTCACGCTCCAC
>CAXUNZ010000268.1:0-3891 GCA_964252525.1 uncultured Acetobacteraceae bacterium | reverse complement strand
ACCGGCGAAGCGCAACGCTTCCTCAGTGTGTATGCGGCCTACGCGCAAGCCAAGGATGTGACGCTTAAGCGTCTTTACATCGAAACGATGCAGGAGCTGCTGAAGAACTCGGAAACGACGGTGGTCGATGACCGCCTGCGCAGCCTTTTGCCGACGCTTTCGCTCAACGGCCACGCCCAGCCGGAGGCGCCGCGATGACCCGCGTTATCTGGTTGATCGGCAGCTTCCTTGCGCTGGTCCTGGTCCTGGTCAACGTTGCCTTTTTCGAAGTCGAACAGACGCAGATGGTGTTGATCACGCAGTTGGGCCAGCCCGTGCGGGTGATCGACACGCCTGGCCTGCACGCCAAATGGCCGATCCTGCAAACCGCGATCCCGTTCGACAAGCGCCTGCTGGATTATGACTCGCCGCCCGAGGAGGTGATCCTCGGCGACCAGCGCCGCCTGATCGTGGACAGCTTCACGCGTTACCGCATCACCAATCCACTGGAATACTACCAAGCCGTTGGCCCGACCGAGGATGGCATACGCGCGCGGCTCAATTCGGTCGTCACTTCCAGCCTGCGCCGTGTGCTCGGCAGCGAAAGCCTGCTGGACGTGCTTTCCAACCAGCGCGAGCGCATCATGGCCGCCATCCGCACCCAGGTGAATGGCGAAATGGGCGGCTTCGGTGTCGCCGTACAGGATGTGCGCATCCGCCGCGCCGACCTGCCGGCCGAAAACACGCAAGCCATCCTGCAGCGCATGCAGTCCGAGCGCGATCGCGTCGCGCGCCAGGCCCGCGCGGAAGGTGCAGAGGCCTCGGCAAAAATACGCGCCGACGCGGACCGGCAGAAAACCGTGCTGCTCGCGCAGGCGCGCGCCGGGGCCGATCGCCTGCGCGGCGAGGGCGAAGCGGCGGCGATTGCGATTTACGCGCAGGCTTTTCAGCGTGATCCTGGGTTTTTCGCGACCTGGCGAACCTATCAGGCGTATAAAGACGCGTTCAGTGGAGGACACAGCCGGATTGTGCTGTCGCCGGATAACGATTTCCTGCGACTTTTGCAGGGGTCAGAAAGGTAAAAAGATTGGGGGGCGCGCCGCCCCCCAAACCCCGTCGTCTTTTTGCATCTACGCTAAACTAAAGGCGGGGGGTTTGGGGGGGCAGGCACTGCTCCCCCAACCTTTTCCGCCAAAAACCTCGCCGCATTCTCCCGCATTGCCGCCACCCGTCCCGCATCCATACGCTCCAGCGTGCGCAACGGCATGGCCAAGCGCGTATTGGCCGCCAGCTTGTCGTGGTGCCGCGCCATGAAATCCCAATACAGGTAATTGAACGGACAAGCCCGCTCCCCTACCGCATCCTTCACGTCATACGCGCAGCCCCGGCAATAATCGCTCATGCGGTTGATATACGCGCCCGAGGCCGCGTAAGGCTTGGATCCGACCACGCCGCCATCGCCGAACAGCGCCATGCCGCGCGTATTGGGCATCTCGACCCATTGATACGCGTCCGCAAACACAATCATGTACCACTCATCGACCTCGCCCGGATCGATCCCCGCCAACAGCGCGAAATTGCCGGTGATCATCAGGCGCTGAATGTGGTGCGCGTAGGCATGCCGGCGCGTATCCACCACCACCTGATGGATGCAATTCATCTCTGTCTCGCCGGACCAGTAGAACCATGGCAGGGGGCGCGCCGCACCCAAGGCGTTGCGGGTGCCGTAGCCGGGCATGTGCAGCCAATAGATGCCGCGGATGAATTCGCGCCAGCCCAATATCTGGCGGATGAACCCCTCTGCCGCGTTCAACGGCACGTGTCCGGCGGCGAATGCCTCGGCGGCCGCGGCGCAGACCTCGCGCGGCTCCAGTAGCCCGCAATTCAACGAGGTCGAGATCAGCGCGTGGAACAGCGCGAACTCGCCGGTCTTCATCGCATCTTGCCAGTCACCGAAATTCGGCAGACGCTCGCGCACGAACGCACGCAGCGCCACCTGTGCGTCGGCTGCGGTCACCGGCCAGGCGAATGGCTCCAGTTCGCCGAAATGATCGCCGAACTCACGCGCGGTAAGCGCCATGACCTCGCGCGTGATGGCATCGGGTGCAAAACGCGGCGCTTCGGGCACCGCCACCTGCCTTGGCAGCGCCTTGCGGTTTTCCGGATCGTAATTCCATTTGCCGCCGACAGGCGCATCGCCGTCCATCAAGAAGCCAGTCTGCCGCCGCATGTCGCGGTAGAAGAACTCCATGCGCAACTGGCCGCGCCCCCGCGCCCAGGCAAAAAAATCCCGCCGGCGGCAGAAGAAACGCAGATCGTCCAGTATCTCGACTTCCACGCCGGCCGCTTCATGCCAATGGCGCATATCCTCGGCCAGGCGCCATTCGCCCGCTTCCACCACCACCATGCGCGCGGGTGCCAAGCGCGCCACCGCGCGCAGCATTTCGCCGCGCAGGCTGTGCGTGTTGGCCGGATCGTCCAGCGTCACATAGTCAACGCGCACGCCGCGCGCGCGCAGTTCCGCCGCGAAATGGCGCATGGCGGAAAGCACCAGCACGATCTTCTGCACATGGTGGCGCACATAGGTGCATTCGTCCCTGACTTCGGCCATCAGAACCACGTCGCGCCCGGCGTCCAGATCCGTCAGGCTCGCCAGCCCCGCCGAAAGCTGGTCCCCCAGCACCACACGCAACGCGCCAATCATTCATATCCCCGCGCCAATGCCCTGATGGAGTGGCGCCGCTTTGCCTCTCGACAAGGGGGGGCATGCAAGCAGTAATAAACCCGCCCTGCCGGCCCGGACGCCATGCGCCAGCTCCTGCTTCTCCGCCATGCCAAATCGGCCCAAGAGGGCGTCCGCGGCACCCCCGAGGGTGCCGATCATACGCGTTCGCTCAACCCCGCCGGCATCACCGCCGCCACTGCGATGGGCGCCGCCATGCGGGCCTTGGGCCTGGCGCCCGACATGGTCCTGGTCTCCTCCGCCCGCCGCACGCTGCAGACGCTCGAGGCACTCGAGCCCTGGGCGGAAACGCCGCTGATCGAACCCATGGACGCGCTCTACCTCGCCGCCGCGCCCCAGATCCTCGCCATCCTGCGCGGGGTCAGGCAGACCGTGCGCAGCGTGATGGTCATCGGCCATAATCCAGGCCTGCACGATCTGGCGCTGCTGCTTGCCGATGGAAGGGGCGCCGCGGCCGCGCGCCTGGCCGCGGGCTTTCCGACCTGCACGCTCGCCGAACTCACGCTGGCCGCGCACTGGACGGATCTGGCCGAAGGCGCCGGCCGGCTGGAACGCTTTCTCAGCCCCGCCGACCTGCCGGAGCTGGCACGCTGAACGAGGCGGCCGAGCCGTTCCCGACCGTGGCGCCCTCGCCCGGCGCCTCCGTTATCGAATTGCAGATCGCCGCGGAGCACCTGCCGCGGCTTCTACGCGGCACAATGCTGGCCGGCCGCCGGGCAGGCCGGGCGCGCCTGAGGCGATGCCGCCGCATCTGGCATGACACGCCGGGCGGCCATCTGCGCGCGCACGGCCTCGCCTTGTCCGAACAGGACGGGCTGTGGCGCCTCGAACGCCTGTTGGCCGAACCCGCTTGCCCCCCCGTGATCCTGGCCGAGGGCGCCGAACCGACCCAGCTTCATCGCCGCATCAACGAACCCATGCTGGCGACTCTGGCGCCAATCGCGGCTTTCACCGGTACCCTGCGCCACCAGCCGTTCGATTTCGCCGGCGAGCCAGGCGGGCTGGACATCATCGAGGGCGCGCTGCGCGGCGTAGCGCGCGATGAGGCGGCCTGTCGCCTGCGCCTCTGCGGAACAACCGCGTCCATTACCGCGCTGGCGGGGGAGTTCGCCGCGCAATGGCCCATCACGGTGCCGCCGGCCAGCCTTGCGGCTTGCGCCATGGCGGTC
>CAXUNZ010000267.1:988-4764 GCA_964252525.1 uncultured Acetobacteraceae bacterium | reverse complement strand
TGTTTGGCCCGGTCTAAATGGTGACCGAAGATCCGACACTCAAACGACGTCTTCCTAGATTGCCGAAAAATCCGCGACTTGATCCATCATCGTCCTCACGCCCGACAAAAGCCGCAGCCGGTTCGCTCTCTGCGCCGGCGCCTCGGCATTCACGGTCACGCGGTCAAAGAACGCATCGAGCGGCGCGCGCAACTCGGACAAGCGCCGCATCGCTGTCATGTCGTCTCCTCGCGCGACAAGCGCGTCCACATCAGCACTTTTGCGCAAGGCCTCGTGCAGCGCGTGCTCCTCGGGTAATTCAAGCGCGGTTTCGTCCGGCGCAAAATTGTGGGGTCCATCCCGCTTTTCTTCTATGCGCAGAATGTTGACCGCGCGTTTGTAGGCAGTAAGCAGGTTGGCGCCGTTCTCGGTTGCAAGGAAGGCCGCGATAGCGTCCGTGCGGGCGAGCAGGCGCAGGATATCGTCGTCCTGCCGCCCGGCGGTGACTGCGGCCAGCACGTCGTGGCGTGCACCCTCGGCGCGCATCTGCACGCGCAGGCGCTCCGCGATGAAGGCCATGACATCGGTTGCGATGGCTTGCGGATCGGGCGCGGGCACGCCCCCGGCTGCGGCACGGATCAACGAGGTCAGCCGCACGCGCAATCTGTGTTCGCGCAGGATGCGTATGATGCCAAGTGCGGCGCGGCGCAGCGCATAGGGATCGCCCGAACCCGTCGGTTTTTCGTCGATGGCGAAAAAGCCGGCAAGCTGATCCAGCTTGTCAGCCAGGGCAACGGCCACGGACACAATCCCCGAGGGCACCGGGTCCGCAGCGCCACGGGGCGCGTAGTGGTCGCGAATGGCATCGGCAACCGCCGCATCCTCGCCATCGTGGCGCGCGTAATAAGCGCCCATTACACCCTGCAATTCGGGAAATTCGCCGACCATGCCCGTGGTCAGATCGGCTTTCGCCAGCAGGGCGGCGCGCGCGGCTTGCGCGGGTGATGCGCCAATCGCACCCGCCACAATCTCGGCTAGGTGCACCAGGCGCCGCACGCGCGCGCCCTGAGTGCCCAGTGCGGCGTGAAAGGTGATACCATCCAGCGCCGGCACGCGGTCTTCAAGGCGGGTGCGCCGGTCCTGGTCCCAGAAATGCCGCGCATCGGCAAAACGCGCGCGCAACACGCGTTCATTGCCGGCGGTGATGGCGGCGCCGCCATCCGGCGCGTCGATATTGGCGATGAAGGCGAAATAGGGGGCGGGCGCGCCGGCGGCATCACGCGTGGCGAAATAACGCTGGTTGACGCGCATGGAAACCTGCATGACTTCGGGCGGCAGGTCCATGAACGCGTCATCGATGCGGCCGAGCAACGCGACAGGCCATTCGACCAGGCCGGCAACTTCGCTGACCAGGCCTTCGTCGGGCACGATCGTGACGCCGGCGGCCTGGGCGCGGGCGGAGAGGCCCGCGGTAATCAGACGCTCGCGCTGCTCGGCATCCGCGATGACTTGGTTCTGGCGCAGGCTTGCCTGCCAGCCCGACGCGGAGGTGACGCGAAAAGGCGCGAGCGAGAGCATGCGATGGCCCTCGCTGAGATCGCCCGCAACCAGGCCGTGGCCGTCATCGCCGGACGTGGCAAGGGAAAAGGCCACGCCTTGCCCGCCAAGCACGCAGCAGATGCGGCGCAGCGGGCGTATCCAGGTGAAGCTGCTGGTGCCGCCCCAACGCATGGATTTGGGCCAGGAGAAACGGCGCAACAGCGTGGGCATGGCGGTGGCGATGAGGTCGGCCGCCGACACGCTGGGCGTGGTTTTGTGCAGGACCCAGAAATCGCCTTCCTGGCGCAGCGCATCTCGCGTGGCGCCGTGTTTGCGCAGGAATCCGGACAGCGCGGCCTCGGGCGCGCCGGCGCGGGGACCGCGCTCAATCGTCGTGGCCTCTTGGAGAAGTGGCGCGATGTCGGCCGCGAGTGCCACGCGCCGCGGGCCGTGGAAGGTGCGAATGGCAGTGGGTTTCAGCGCGGAAAAGGCCTCGTTGAAGAGGCGTGCGAACTCCTCGGCGCCGCGGGCTTGCAGGCGGGCGGGAATTTCCTCGCAGAGAAGTTCGCAGAAGAATTCAGGCATGGGGCACGGCCGCGGTGATATCGGTGCGGGCGAAATCCTCGCCCTGGAAGAGCAACTGCTCGCCGCGTTCCTTGGCGAGGGCGTAGGCGAAGCAATCGCCGAAGTTCAGCCGCGCGGAATGTTTGTGGCGGCCGAAATGGCGCCAGGCGGTGCGGGCGATTTCGGCTTGCGCCGCATCCACGGGGGTGAGTTCGATGCCGCTGGCGCGGATGAACTCATCGAAATGCAGGCTGGCCAGGCGGCCGCCACGCGCCTCGATCAGCATGGCGACTTCGAGCCAGTTGGCGACCGACATGCGCGGATGCGCCGCGTCGATCAGGGCGTCCAGCAGAGCCGGCGCCTCGGGTGCATCGAGCAGGATGGCGAGCAGGGCGGAGCTGTCCACGATCACGCCGCGGTCACTCCGGAAGGCCGAGCGTGTCGTAGAGCGGGTCGCGCGGAAGCGGACCGGGGTGGCGGAGGCTGGCGCGAAGTTCGGCGGCAAGGGCGGCAAGGCGGGCGCGTTTGCGCGCGCGGTCGCGGGTGTGTTCTTCGCGATCGAGGCGCTCGCGCAAGGCGGCGGTGACCGCGGTGGTGAGGCTTTCGCCGGTCAACGCCGAAAGGGCGGTGGCGAGGCGGTAGCCGTCTTCGCTCTTGATGTTCAGCTGGCTGGCCATGGCGCTGTCTTGGTAGAAAGTTTTCGCAAGCCGGTAGAAGTAGCGCCTCCGCGCGGGTTTGTCACATCACAACGCCGGCGTTGAGCAGGTCGGCGAAATGGGCCGTGCCTTGCAGCCTCGCATCCTCGGCGAGGCAAGCGGGTTCGGCGATGCCGAGCGCGGCTGCGCGGTCGTGCCATAGGGCGTTGTCGAGGCGCGTGCGGGCGCGCAGGGCGTCCAGCGCGGCGCTTGAGAGAGCGGCGGCGGCGGGCATGCGCAAATGCGGCGGCAGACGGGGCGTTTCGTTGTGGCGGGCCAGCGGCCGCGGGGGCGTGCCGAGGAAGGCGGCGAGATTGGCGGTGAAGGCGGGGTTTTCGGTCAGATCGGCGAAGTGCAAAGTGTCGAGGGCGGCGCGCGCCTGGGCGATGAGGCCGGCGTCGTAAGCGGGGTCGATGAAGTTGCCAGGAGGGATGGCGGCGTTGGGCCAGAGGAGGAGGCGGGTGGCGACATTGTCTGTCTGGCAGGCGATGCGCGGGTCGGTGAGAAAGACGGCGAGCGGTTGTTCGGCGATGCGGGAGTAATCGGCCCAGGCGCCCCAGGGATCGAGCTGGGCCGGGGTGAAACCGCGCCAGAAAAGATAGTGGGAGAGCAGGCGGCAGACGGGTTCCCGCAGCACGGTCATGAAGCGGCCCTGCGGGTAGGCGGCACGCAGGGTGGATAGGGCCATGTGGGCGCGGATGACCGCTTCGCTGGGCGGCAGCGTGTACGGGGAGAAGTGGATAAAGGCGCGCGTTTCCGGCGCGATGGTATCAAATGCGTCGAATGCGCCGAAATACGCCCGATCAAACCCGAAATATGTCCGCTGCGGCTTGACGGCATCGATCAGCGCCCAGGCAACCGCAATACCCGACGTTTTCGGTATATGCATGAACACCAATGAAGACGGGGGGTCTGGGGGGGGGGGGGCCCCCCCCCCACCGCTTTTGACTTGGTGGGCCCGGTTGGCCCACCCTCGCCACACCCCCTTGCCCCTGCCCC
>CAXUNZ010000267.1:517-978 GCA_964252525.1 uncultured Acetobacteraceae bacterium | reverse complement strand
CCTGTTCTTTAACCCCCCCCCCCCCCCCCCCCGGGGGGGGGGGGGGGGGGGCGCCCCCCCCCCCCCCCCCCCAGCGCTTCTCACTTGGTGTCCCCGTTGAGCCAACCCTCGCAACACGCCTTAGCCAGTGCCCGCACTTTGCCGATATAGCTTGCCCGTTCGCTGACGCTGATCACGCCGCGGCTGTCGAGCAGATTGAACACATGGCTCGCCTTGATGCATTGATCGTAGGCGGGCAGAGGGAGTTGCGCGTTCAGCAGCGCGGCGCACTCGCTCTGCGCGTCGGTGAAATGGCGCGCGAGCATTGCCGTGTCGGCATGTTCGAAATTATAGGCGCTGTATTCGCGTTCGGCGCGGAGGAACACGTCGCCATAGCTGACGCCGGCGCCGTTGAAATCGAGATCGTAGACGCTTTCCACGCCTTGCACATACATCGCCAGGCGTTCGAGGCCGTAGGTGAA
>CAXUNZ010000267.1:0-507 GCA_964252525.1 uncultured Acetobacteraceae bacterium | reverse complement strand
GGTGAATTCGCTGCTGGGCAGGATGACGGGAATGCCGCCGACCTGCTGGAAGTAGGTGAATTGGGTGACTTCCATGCCGTCACACCAGACTTCCCAGCCCAGGCCCCAGGCGCCGAGCGTGGGGGATTCCCAATCGTCCTCGACGAAACGGAAATCGTGCAGGGCTGTGTCGATGCCGATGGCGCGGTAGCTGTCCAGCACCAGCGCCTGCGCGTCCTCCGGACTGGGTTTCATGATCACCTGGTATTGGTAGTAGTGCTGCAGGCGGTTGGGGTTTTGCCCGTAGCGCCCGTCACTGGGGCGCCGGCAGGGCTGGACGTAGGCGGCGCGCCAGGGCTGGGGCCCGAGCGCGCGCAGGGTGGTGGCGGGATGGAAGGTGCCCGCACCCATTTCCAGGTCGTAGGGTTGCAGGATGACGCAGCCTTGCGCGGCCCAGAAGGTGTGCAGGCGCAGGATGAGCTCCTGGAAGCTGGGCGGCCGGGTTTGTGTGTCTGGGGAGAGCATGGG
>CAXUNZ010000266.1:1715-4806 GCA_964252525.1 uncultured Acetobacteraceae bacterium | reverse complement strand
CTCCTATGAATCAGCGATTCCGCGTCGTACAAGAGTTTTGAAAGGCGTTCTTAAGTGAACAGTCATACGCGGCAGGCGTTCAGCCGCGGATGATCGCGCTAAGCCGCCAGCATCTTGTCGTCTCGCTGGCCGAGCAGGTGCCCGCCATGCAGGCCCGCGCCATAGCCCTCGATCGCACAACCGCTTTTCCTTCGGCGGATATCGCCCTTCTGCGCGCGCTCGGCGCGCTGTCCGCGCCAATCCCGGAGACGCTCGGCGGTCTGGGCATGGGCACCGAGCCGGCGGCCGCGCTGGCGCTGATGGACACGCTGCGCCTGCTCGGGCGCGGCAATCTCAGCGTCGGGCGCCTCTACGAAGCGCACGTCAACGCGCTCCGCCTCATCATGCGCCTCGGCAGCCCCAGCCTGCGGCGCCAAGCGGCCGAGGACGCCCTGGCCGGCCATCTCTTCGGCCTTTGGGTGACGGACGCGCCGAACGACCCTCTGCGCCTGGCCCGAGACGGCACGCTGACCGGCGGCAAAGCCCCCTGTTCGGGCGCCGGCCACGCCAGCCGCGCCCTCATCACCGCCGCGTCCGACGGTCAGACGACACTACACGTCGTGGCCCTGCCGCCTGGCACGCGCGCCGACCTGTCGGGCTGGGATGCGCACGGCATGCGTGCCTCCCTCAGCGGAGCCATGGACCTGACCGGCCTGACCGCGGGCCCGCCCTTGGGTCAGCCCGGCGACTACCTCCGCCAGCCCGATTTCTCCGCCGGCGCCTGGCGCACCTCCGCGGTCACGCTCGGCGGCATCGAGGCGCTGGTGGCGGAATTGCGCGCCCAGCTCCTGGCCCGCCACCGCGATCAAGACCCGCACCAGCGCGCGCGCGTCGGCGAAGCGTTGATCGCCCAGGAAACCGCGCGCCTCTGGGTCCGCCGCGCAGCTCTGCTCGGCGAGGCCAATGAAGGCGATGCCGGCGACATTGCCAACACCATCAACCTCGCGCGCCTTGCGGTCGAAGCCGCGGCACTGGAAGCGCTGCGCATCGTGCAGCGCGCGCTCGGCATGGGCGCGTTCCGCGGCGGCACGCTGAGCGAATTGCTCTTCCGCGACCTGGCGATGTACCTGCGCCAGCCCGCGCCCGATGAAACCTTGACCGAGGCGACGGCCCATTTCATGGCGCGTGAGCTGCCGCCGCTGACATGATTTCAGGCACACAAGACGCTTTGAGAGAAGCCGGGGGAGCAGTGCCTGCCCCCCCGGACCCCCCGTCTTCGATTTATCGAAGATGTTGCGGCCGCAGGCGGGCATAATGGGCGTCCTTCCCGCTTCTGTCATCCACGCGCGGCTGGCCGATCTTCCGTTCGCCGGTCTGCACGAAATCGCGCCCGGCGCCAGCTTGATCCTGGCACCCCACCCGGACGATGAGTCGCTCGGTTGCGGCGGCCTGATCGCCTTGTGTTGCCAGGCGGGCCGGGCGCCTGTCGTCGTCTGCGCAACGGATGGTGCCGCATCGCATCCGGGCTCGGCCGCTTATCCACCGCAACGCCTGCAAAAACTGCGAGAAGCCGAAATGCTGGCCGCGTGCGCCATCCTGGGGGTGTCAGCCGCGCGCGTGCATTTCCTGCACCTGCCGGACAGCCAGGCGCCGTCCCAAGGTGCGGCGTTCGACGCGGCCGTCCGCACGATGGCCGCGCTTATCGAAGTGCATGGTGTGCAGACGATCTTTGCCACCTGGCCGCACGATCCGCATGGCGACCACCAGACCGTCGCGGCCCTCGCCGCCGCGGCCGCACAACGCGGCGGCGTGCGGCTGCTGTATTACCCGGTGTGGGGATGGTTGCTGCCGGCGGACCACCGCTTGCCCGCCGATGCCGCGCGTGGCAGGCGGCTGGATATCGCCGAACACCTGCCCCTCAAGCGCCGCGCCATTGCCGCGCATGTTTCGCAATATGGCGAACTGATCACCGACTCGCCCGAGGGCTTTTGCTTGCCCCAGTCATTGCTTTCGATCTTCGATCGCCCTTTTGAAGTGTTCCTCGATCCATGACCCCATCGCTGCCGCCGGCGTATTTCGAAGACATCTACGCGCGCGACCCCGATCCCTGGCGCTTCGCCACCAGCGAATACGAACGCGCCAAATACGACGCCACCCTGGCCGCGCTGCCGCCGGCGCCGATGGGGCGTACGTTGGAAGTCGGCTGTTCCATCGGCGTGCTGACGCAGCTTTTGGCGCCGTTATGCGAAAGCCTGCTCGCCATCGATGCCGTCGACGCGGCGCTGGATCGGGCGCGTGCCCGCTGCGCCGAATTCAAGCACGTGTCATTCGCGCGCATGGTCATCCCGCAGGATTGGCCGCAAGTTATGTTCGACGTCATCCTGTTCTCCGAAGTGCTCTACTACCTCTCGCCCGAGGATTTGGCGACGACGGCGCGCCTCACGCAATCCAGCCTGAAGCCTGGTGGCGTGACGCTTCTGGTGCACTACACGCAACCGACGAATTATCCCGCGAGCGGCGATGCCGCGTCGGCCGCCTTTATTGCCGCGACTGGTTTTTTGCCTATTCTGCAGCGAGCGGAAGCGGATTATCGGCTCGATCTGTTGCGCCGCTGATATCTGTTGCGCCGCGCAGCCAATCGCGCAAGCGCGTGGCTCGCGCTGTCTCCACCGCCAGATCAGCCAGCGCCACGCGCCTGCGCGCCAAGGCAGGGCTGGCCGCTTCTATTTCCGCCCATGCGGCGCCGAAATAGGGCGTACGCCACATCGAATCGATCGGCAAGCGCAGCACGCGGGCAAGCCGGTGCTGCGTCTTTTTCTCGCCGCGCCACAATCCGTGCACGCGCGCGCGCAGCTTGGCGCGGCGCAACGCGTCCATGGCCGGCTCCAGCCGGTCGTCGATGAAGGGGTCCACCACCTGCATGCGCCGTCTGATCGTATCGGCCATGCCGCCCCGCGCCCGGCCAATGATGCGGGCCGAAACGACCACACGCGCTGCTTTGTCGTGGCGGATGCGCGCGTCCACGCGCCGCAACGCCGCGAAGAACTCCCGGTCCTCGCCGAGAGGCGCCGGGGGCCGGCCCCCCCGGCGCCCCCATGGTTGGGGGGGGGGC
>CAXUNZ010000266.1:0-1705 GCA_964252525.1 uncultured Acetobacteraceae bacterium | reverse complement strand
CCCCCCCCCCCCCCCGCCGCCAACACCCCCGGGCCCCCCCGCGGGCGCGCGGGGGGCCGGCCGCGGGCGAGACGATAGGTTGCGGTGCTGACGCCGATGCTCGCACCCGAATGTTCGTCATGACGCGGCCAGGGGTCGGCGGGATCGGGATCGACCAGCGCGCGGATTTCATCGAGCAGCGCGGCATAAGCGCATTCGCGGGCATCGATGTCGTGCAGATGCTGCGGAATGAGTGCCGCGCCGAGCGGCTCGATGTCGGCTTGCCCCGCCACGGCATCTGCGCCGGCACGCAGCGCCGCCAAATTGGCCGCAAGCCAGCCAGGTTTGGCGCGGCCATCCGCATCGGTCGTCAAAACCACGCCATCCTCGCCCGCGAGTGTCGCTGCACGGTCCATCGCCATGCGTCGCGCCACACCCGCGCTGGCACGCTCGGGGGGCAGTTCGACGTCCATCACATGCAGGGTGTAGGGCAGGCTTGCGGCCGCTTGACGCACCAGGCTGGCCGTGCCGTCCGTGCAATCATTGAGGCAGAGCACGGCGCCATCGAGCGGCGGTCCCTCCTGCGCCGCAAGTGCGCGCAGGCAGGGGATGATGTCGGCGGCTTCGTTCCTGACCGGTATCGCCACAAATGCCTTACCAGCCAAGTCAGCACATCCAATTGCTATGCATCTCCGCAACGAATATGGATTTTTTGCGGATGTCGGTTGCGCGAGAATTACACAGTTCAGGCAACTTGTGTCAAAACCGGGAGCAGTGCCTCCCCCTCACCAAAAACCCGCCATTGTTTTAGGGTTCCGCCTTGAATAGTGACGGGGGGTCTGAGGGGGGATGGCACATCTCCCCCAGCCTTTTTGTGGATTGTGTGTCAGCCTCAACGCGGATTGATGTCACTGAACCGGCCCAGCCTCCAGCAAAGCCAGGTTCTGCTGCGCCAGATCGGCCGCCGGGGTATCGGGGGCCGCATCTTCCACCTTCAGCCAATCCGCCCGCGCGCCGGCGCGATCGCCCTGGCGCTGGCGGATGATGCCGCGCTCCAGCAGCGCGTCCGGATTGTCGGGGTCTTGCGCGCAGGCCAGGGAAATGTCGGCCGCGGCCTGGGCCAACTCGCCACGGCGGCGATGGGCGGTCGCGCGCAGGCTGAGCGCATCCGCCCGCTTCGGGTCCGCGGACAACACCAGGGTCAAATCGTCGATTGCCTGCGCGTCCTGATGCATGGCAAGCGCCGCGATGGCGTGCGTGACCCGCAGATCGGGATCGTCGGGCGCCAGGGCGATTGCCTGACCGGCGGCCGCCAGCGCCTGTGCGCCATCGCCCGCCATCGTCCAGGCCTGCGCCGCCTGACCGAAGACCTCCGCCCGCGCCTCGACCGCGGCCGCGCTGCTGGCCGCGAGATGGCTCAACAGGGCCGCACCGGCGGCCGGATTGCCGAGTTCGACCTGGGCGAGCGCGTGACACTGCATCGCCGCTTCGCCGCCGGCCTTCCATGCGGTCGCCAACGCCTCGGCGCCGGCGGGATCGTCCGCCAGCATATCCATGCACCGTTCGTATTGATCGCCCTCGGCGATGCGGGGCGCCACCGGCGGTATGGGAAGCGGCGTATCCTCGGGCGCATTCTCCGCATCGGGCGCGGACGCATTGGCGGGGGGACTGGATGCCACGAGCGGGGCGGCGGCACGGGCGGGCATTGCCGCCAGGCATGCGGCCA
>CAXUNZ010000265.1:0-4809 GCA_964252525.1 uncultured Acetobacteraceae bacterium | reverse complement strand
GATCACCACGCTATTGGCCGCGACACCCGCGAACTCCTGCACCGCGGGATGGGCCGGCGCCACCGTCACGTCCGCCGCCGAACCGTCCTCCGCCGCATTGGCAATCTGTCCCTGCGCGTTTTCATAGACGATGTTGTCGATCAGCATCGCGCCGGCGCCGCTGCCCGCCACGCAGGTCGTGATATGGCCGCCGCCGCCGGGCGTGCCGAAGGTGACGATTTCGCCCGTGCTCACCAGGCTGCGCCAGGCGGCATTGGCATGCGCGGGCCCGTCATAGACCACCACCCATTCCCCGCTGCCATGCCCCTGCACGCCCAGCGCAGTCGCCGTGATCGGCAGCCCCGCTCCCGCCTCGGCCGCAATCGTGCTGGCGAGATTCCAGCAACCCTCATCGTTCCAGGCACGCCCGACAAAACTCGCCGCGGCCGCGGCGATGGCGTCCGGCGTCACGCTTCCCGCCGGCGCCGCGTAAGGGTGCGCGTCCGTCACGATACTGACCGAGCCAACATTGCCCGCCGGATCGGCCTGCGCCAACGCCAGCGGATTGGTGTCGCCCAGCATGGCCACGGACAGGCTGGACGTGGTGAAGACGGAGATGTCGGTCACCTCGCCCGCGCTGGCCGAGGGCACGTATTGCAGCGTGGTGAACGCGCCATAGGTCGCGTTCACGTAGGCCGTGCCGTTCCAGGTGAAAACGATGCCCGCATCCCGCGCATTGCCGATGCCGGGCGCCAGGCTCAGGCGCGCGCCGTTGCCGCAGAATGCGCCCACCGTGCCGGTTGCACCCGCCTGGTAGGCGTTGCGGTCAAAGGCGGTGACAATCAGATAGGCGGGATTGGCCGCACCGCTCACGGCATAGAACTGCGACAGCGGCATCGGCGCGGCGCCGGCCACGATCTTTTGCGCGCGAGCCAGATTTACGGACATCGGGAAGGTTCCTGCCTGAGCGGGGCAGTATGATTGCGGCGGGTTGATGCCGGCTTTAGAAAGGCAGGGCAGTCAGTGCCTGCCCAGCCCCGACCCGCGCCTAAACCGATGACGGGGGTCTGGGGGGGATGGCACATCCCCCCAGCCTTCATTTCGAACCTGCATCAGTCCCGCCGCGGATCGGTATCACACAGGGCAAGGCACGGCGCCGCGGCGCTCCATCCGGCGCATGGCGCCAACCGTGGCCACAAGCATGTCGATCCCCTGCGCGTGCCAGCGCTGCACCGCCTTGTGGTCCGCGCCCACCGCCTCGCCGAGACGGCGCCACGAATACAGATGCCGCTCGGTCACCGGACTCACGAGGCTGCGCGAGCCCACAATGCGGCGTATCACGTATCTCTCCTGAGGAATCAGCATGATCCATCCCAACGCCTCATCCATGCGCGTGATGCGTGAGGCTGAGGGGATGGCCGGCCGCACAAATCCCTTATGCCGGCCGTATGCTTCGGCCGCATTGGCCACCACGTCGATCTGGGTAACCCGCATTTTTGTCGAATAGCCTGTTCCCGGCAGCGCCAGCAGTGTCGCGCCCGCCTCTTCCAGCCGGTACGTCACAAACGCCGCATCCACGCGCTCGGCCCCTGCCGATCCGAAATCCTGCTCGTCGGCTTTATTCATGTTTTGTTCTCCTAGAGAAAAACCGGATACGGATAGGCCTGGCCGTCCAGGACCGTGCCGGCCGTAATCAAACCCCAGCTGTCGGGATGGCCGGCGGGCCGCGGCGGCCTGTCCCTGTCCTCGACGATCAGTCGCGGCCGCGGCGCCCGTCTCGCGCCCAAGCGCCGCCCGCGCTCAACGACGGTGTAGCGGCCCAGCTCAAGTTCCCGCGCAATGTCACACCAGGCCACCCCGGCCGAGCGCAAGCTCAACAATTTGGCGTCCAGCGCCGATGTCCAAACCATTCCCGCTCGCATGCAGACCTCCCCTGACGCCTCACGTTATTACTGCTAACACCACCATGTCAACAAAACTAACGCTTGCGTTAGAGACTCTAGCTATCTTCGTCTGTCGGCATCATACTCGTGCCGATGTCTGATCCTTCTCTCACGGTGGGTGCCCGCATCCGCGCCCGCCGCCTCCTCCGCGGCCTCACCCAGGACCAGCTCGCCGCCGCCTGCGAGGTCAGCCGCAGCGCCGTCGCCCAGTGGGAGACCGACCGCGCCGGCCAGCTCCGAGGCAACATCTCCCGCATTGCCAGCGCGCTCGAAATCTCGGTCGAGCACCTCCTGCATGGCGAACGGCTCGACGCCAACCTGTCCGGCGATGAACTGGCGATCCTGCGCCTCTACCGGGACTGCGACCCCGAAGACCGCGCCTTCCTGCTACGCACGGCCCGCAAACTCGCCAGGCAGCACAGCTAAGGGCACTCTCACTCTAATATATATATGGAGAGAGACGCTCAGCTCCCGGAGACATCCCATCGCGCCGCCAGTGCCACCTGCCGCCGCGAGACTGACCGCGCCGCATGCAGCACCGAACGCAATTCGGCCAGGCAATCCTCCAGCCGGTCATTGACCAGGACATGGTCGAACTCCTGCCAGTGGCTGATCTCATCGCGCGCCGCTTCCATGCGCTTCTCTATCTCCGCCTCGGCCTCGCTCCCCCGCCCCACCAGGCGTGTCCGCAGCGACTCGATCGAAGGCGGCAAGACGAATACGCCCACGCAATCCAGTGGCATGGCCGCGCGCACTTGCCGCCAGCCCTGCCAATCGATGTCGAACAGCACATCGCGCCCCGCGCCCAGCGCCGCCTCGACCGGCGCGCGGGGCGTGCCATAGCCCCGCCCGAAAACGCGCGCCCACTCCAACAGGGCGCCGGCCGCCACCATGGCCTCGAACCCGGCCTCATCGGTGAAGTGGTAATCCACCCCCTGGCACTCGCCCGGCCGCATCTTGCGGGTCGTCACGCTGATCGAGGCGCTGATCTCGCTCTCGGCGTCCAGCAGCGCCCGCGCCAGCGTGCTCTTGCCTGCGCCGGAGGGGGCGGCAATCACTAGGCAAAGGCCGCGCCGCAAAGACGTGCCGCTCATCGATCGCTCCTGCACCGCTCAACAATCGCGCCTTTGGGCTCCTGCCCCATCACCCCGCGCCGGGCAACCATGACCGCGCTTTTCACAAGATTGGGAAAAGGATGAAGCCCTGCCGATAAGGCCGCAATCGGCGTCCGCCATTAGCTGTGTCTTAAGTGTGGCCAGGGCAAAAAAACGCATCCGCGGGCCACTTACCTGTTGTCCCCCCGGATGGGCTTTGTTATGACCGGTTCACCCGCAGGGACATTGCTGCGGTGAACTGTATCTTTAACTGACTTTTTTACGGGGCGGATGCGAGATGGCCACTTCAGTAACAATTCATGGCGGCCAGGGGTCGGACACGATCTCCTTCGCCTTTACCGTAACCGGCACGCACACGACGTTTTACGCGCAGCAATTCGCGAACAACGTCAACGCGCTTTTGGCGCCGGCGTCCGTTACGGGCGGCGGTGACTCCATCACCCCAGTTCAGGCTGGCACGATTTCTACGCCGACCGGCGGAATGACCCCGGTTTACCTGCTCGAAGCGCCGCCGAACGGCGGAGGTGGCGGCGCAAGCCCGACCTATACGATCGACACGTCCGGCTATGTGCTCGACACCATTTCCGGCGGCGCCACCATCAATCTGACCGGAACCACCGGTGGCGATACGGTCCTCGTGGCCGCGGTCAACGCGCAGGCAACCATCACCGGCGCCGGCGGCGACAACCAGATCACCTTCGTGACCGGTGAAAATGAATACATCGGCAACGCCGACACGGGCGGGGACACCCTCGTCGCGGGCAGCGGTTACGACACCATCTACACCAGCCTGTCCGGCAGCACGACCGTCAACAGCGGCACCGGCAGTCTCACCGCCTACCTGCAGGACACTACGCAAGGCGTGGGCGTGAACGATTATGTCTGGCTTGATGACGGCAACGGCACGGTCTACGCCAACGGTGTCGATGACGCGGTCATCGCCACGGTCGGCTCGCAGACCATCTACGGCGACTCTGTCGGGTCCACGCTGACAAACACCATCCTGCGCGTCGAACTGACCAACCAGGGTGCGGGAACATCGACGGTCGGCAATGACACGGTAAGCGCCCTGACGTCCGACACCGCCTACGTCTTCGACTACACCTCCGCCAACACCATCAACGGTGGTTCCGGCACGCTGTATTTCATCGGCGGGGACAGCGTCACGGCAACCGTCCACGCTGGCACGGGCAGCGCCTACCTCTTCGGTGCCGCTGGCGACAGCATCACGCTGGGCGCGCTCGGCGACACCGTTGCCAATCCCGGGTCGGTTTACTTCGTCTCCGCCGGCAACGAAACACTGAGCGGTGCCGCCGAAACCGGCACTCTCTACGCCTTCGGCGCGGACGGCACCTCCATGTCCGGCGGCACCGGCTTCAACGTGCTGACGCCAGGCGCTGGCAACGAAACGCTGACAGGTGGCACGGGAACAAACTACTTCAACATCGATGCCCAGGCCTCGAATGGTGCAAACCTCGTGCTGAACGATTTCAGCACCGACGGCCGCAGCGATCTCGTCCTCTCCAACGGCTTCACCCAAGCCGATGTGGCCATGATCGAAAATGCCTCCAACACCATGGGCGGCAATTTGCAGGTTACACTCAGCGACGGTGCGCAGCTCACCTTCGTCGGCATCTCCTCCGGCTCGGAGCTCACTGGACACATCATCCTCCAGTAAGCGACGGTCATCTCCATCAAAGGCCAGCCTTCGGGCTGGCCTTTTTTGTTTGTGGATTGTGCAAAAAGGTAGGCCAGGGGCTCTGCCCCTGGAC
>CAXUNZ010000264.1:0-4817 GCA_964252525.1 uncultured Acetobacteraceae bacterium | reverse complement strand
CCCTCCTATGAATCAGCGATTCCGCGTCGTACAAGAGTTTTGAAAGGCGTTCTAACTGCGAAAGTCTTCTACGATGGAGGGCTTTTGCGTTTTTTGCAAAAGCCTTCCTTTCTAATTTATTGCACCAGGCGGTCGGCGGCCGTCGTTCCCGTGACTTCCATGAACTGGTTGCCACTCGTGTCGTAAAAATGCGCGTCGAACGTGCCGGTGTAGCTGTTGCCATCGCTCGACACCTTGTTGCTCTCCACGATGTCCAGCGTGCCGACCTGATTATTGTTCAAATCGTACAGCCAGGCGACGTGCGCGGTCAGGTTGATCGTCTTGCCGCTGCGTGACCAGGTGCCGACACAAAGGTTGCCACTCGCGGGCGGCAGGTTGCCCAGTTCGTTCTCCGTGCCGTCTCGATTCCAGGTGTCATAACCTTCCAGGAACAGAGTGCCGTCGCTGGCGGTGTGAACGTCGTGCCACAAGCCGACGATGCCACCGGACGCGCCGGCATGCGGGCTGTTCTTGGCGAGCATGGCGGCAGGAAGGGCGGCCGGCGCCACGTGCTTGCCGAAGTTATGACCCAGCAACGGGTTGCACGCCTGCGCCTGCATGGACGCACCGACGAGCGTCGCGGTTGCAAGCGCGGCGGCGAGTGTAAGCTTCATGAGTGACCCTCCAATCGTTTTGGCGCCGTCATTGGCGCCGCTGATCAGCCTGTGTTCACGTTCAGCAGAATCCGGCCTTAACCGCGCCGCGGACTTCGCCTAAAGTCCGTGACAGAGAACCGCCCGGAGACCTCGAATGCCTTCGGGGATGCCCACTGCGCCGTTGCCGCTCGTCTCCTTGAACCTGCCTTGGCTGACAGCCCGATTGAGCTTTCTTCGGCCCGCGGCCGAAAGGACGGCGCGCCGGAGAAACGCCGACCACGGGCCGACCAAAGACCGATGAACGGTCGCATCGAACCGGGGAAACCCCCGCAGCCCATCGACCTGGCCGCTGAGACCGACTTCACGCTCGGCGTCCTGCTGATCCAGCCCTCGCTACGCCGCGTCAGCTTTGGCGGGCGGGAAGAACTCGTCGAACCTCGGGTCATGCAGGCGTTGATCGCGCTGGCCCAGGCGGGCGGCACGGTGGTTTCGCGTGACGCGCTGATCGAGCGCTGCTGGGCCGGGCGGATCGTTGGCGAGGACGCCATCAACCGCTGCATCGCCAAGGTGCGTAAGCTAGCCGAGGTGGCGGAGCCCGCCCCCTTCACGATCGAGACGGTGTCCAAGGTCGGCTACAGATTGTTGGTTTCAGACGGGACTGCCGCAATCGAGCCACCTGCGGCGGCGGCGGTTGCGCTGCCCGCGCTGGAGCAGGCCGGTCCCGCATACCGCGATAAGCACGATGGCAGGCGGATGCTCGGCTGGCGGGAGGCTGGAATAGCCGCCGTCATTCTCGTCATCGCCGCCTCCGTAAGCGTGTTGACTTGGCGGCCTGCCTCGCCGCTTGTGAGGCCGCGACCGGCGGCCTCGCAAGAACCATTCAATCCACCGCCCCACACCGTTGCTGTTTTGGCTTTCGACAATCTCAGCAACGATCCCGCGCAAGAGTATCTGTCCGATGGTCTGGCCGAAGCCGTGATCGACGTCTTGAGCCGCGTCGATCAGTTGCGCGTGACGGCGCGAACATCATCCTTCACGTTCAAGGGCCAAGCGGCGACGATCGAGGAGATTGGCCATAAGCTCAACGTGGGCGCCGTACTGGAAGGCAGCCTGCGCCGGCAGGGATCACGTCTGCGCATCGATGCGCGCCTGAGTGATGCCCGCACCGGCTTCCCGCTATGGTCGCAATCCTACGATCGAAGTACCGCCGATCTGCTCAAGCTTCAGGATGAGATCGCCGGCGATGCGGCAGAGGCCCTGCAGGTCAAGCTTGGAGAGGCCGATGCGGCCGGCCGGGTCCTGGGCGGGACCACCAATCCGCTTGCTTTCGACGCGTACCTGCGTGGCGAGCAGCAGATGCGCAGTATGGGCGAGGGCAGGGATGCGGCACTTGCAGAATTTCGAACGGCTATCGCTCTAGACCCAAACTTTGCGCTTGCGCACAGCAGGCTGGCTTTCATCCTGGTCATGATCTGCCAAACATCCACGAACGACGACACATACAGGGCGATGATGGCGGAAGCGCGGCGCGCCGCCGAGCGCGCCATTGCACTTGCACCCGATCTCGGAATCGCCCATTCGAATTTTGCCTTCGTTCTACGAAACGAGGTGCGGGACATGAACGAAGCGTGGATCGAGGCCCGCCGCGCCAAGGTGCTTTCCCCGGGCAACGCTATTGTTGAGACGCAGTATGCTCTGATCGCGAGCATAGTTGGCCATGTGGCGGAGGCAATTCAGGCCGCCAACCGTGCCACTGAACTCGACCCGATACGGGCGGAACCTTGGTTTGCCCTGAACCGTGTGTTGGCTTGCGCCCGCAGATACGATGCGGCGCGAGACGCAGTGCAGCGAAGCATGACGCTGATAAGCCACCCACTGCCGCAGGGCGTAAGCGATTTAGGGAGTTTGCTGATCAAGGAGGGCGAAGTGGAGGATGGGCGACGCATCTGTGCGACGCTGCCCGATTACGGCTGCATGGCCATTGCAGATCACGCTCTTGGCAAGACTGACGATGCCAATAAAGAATTGACGGAGATGATATCGGAGAATGGCGTATCCGACGCGTACCATTACAGTGTGGTCTATGCGCAATGGCATGAGCCGGAACTTGCAAGACAGTGGCTGACGAAAGCCCGCGAAATCAACGATCCCGCCCTTTCGCAAATCAGATGCGACGCGTTCCAGGACCCCATGCGCAACCAGCCCTGGTTCAAGCAAATCGAGCAAAGCCTGCATTTCCCGCCACCGGAGTAGCAGCAAGCTAGACGGACGCGGGGATCCGCCTAACGGCACCAATCATGGAGCGCGTTCGTGACCAGCCCACGGCTACTTGACCGGAACGCTCCAATTCAAGCCGGCCGCCGGCGCGCGCCGATGATCCAACCCATGATCGGCATCCGAAGCCGCGGAAAATCCGTCCCCGGCAAATTCCGCCTTATGGGAAAAAAGGGCCGGCGACAGGGACGGCCCGCGCGCCGTGGTGCCGGATGGCGGATCGAAATCCTGATCGGGCATGGGCGCCGGAGCGAAAACGCCGGCCACCTTGTCGGCCCTGGTCTTGGGCGCCCCCGGCCCCGGCGGCGGGGGTTGCTCAGCGCTCAGCGAAGTCTCGGTGACCTGAATCGGCATGGTCAGCCCGGTTTCGGAAGCCCAGGCGGCGACCGGCGTCGCGGCCCAAAGCCCGAAGAGGAAAACAGACGGTGCGGTATAACGCGTCATGCCGCCAAGATGCCGAAAGTTTCATCGGCACGCAACGTCAAACACGCAATGTTACTTGTATTTCAAAACCTGCGAGTTACGTGAACAAAGATCGCCCGGCACTAGCCCGGAAAGATCACCCCATCAAGCGACTGCAGGGCGCGTATGCCCGGCAGCATCCGCCCTTCGAGCCACTCCAGAAACGCGCCGCCGGCGGTGGAGACGTAGCTCATCCGCTCCAGCACGCCGGCGTGCCGCAGGGCGGCGACGGTGTCCCCGCCGCCGGCCACCGACCGCAATCGGCCCGCCTGGGTGGCGTCGGCCACGATATGCGCGAGTGCGACGGTCGCGGCGTCAAAGGGATGGGTTTCAAACACGCCCAGCGGACCGTTCCAGACCAGGGTGCGAAGCGTGGGCACAATCTCGCGCAACGCCGCGACGGTTTGCGGTCCGACATCGAGGATCATGGCGTCGTCCGGCACCACGGCAACTGGCACGGTGCGCGTCGGCGGATCGGCGCGAAACTCGGTGGCGGTGACGGCATCCAGCGGCAGCACGATGCGGCAGCCCGTGGCCTGTGCGCGCGCCAGAATGTCGCGCGCGGTTTGATGCATATCCGGTTCCTGCAAGGACCGGCCGACGGCGACACCCCTGGCAGCCAGGAACGTGTTGGCCATGGCGCCGCCAATGATCAGCACATCCACGCGCCCGACCAGATTGCCCAGCAGGTCGAGCTTGGTGGAGATCTTGGCCCCGCCCACCACGGCGCCGACCGGGCGCTCGGGGTGGTCCAGCGCCGCGGTCAGCGCCTCGAGCTCACGCTGCATCAGGCGGCCGGCATGGCTGGGCAGGTGGGCGGCGACACCGGCTGTGCTGGCATGGGCACGATGGGCGGCGGAAAAGGCATCGTTGACATAGATATCGGCGAGGCTCGCCAGTGCGCGAGCCATGGCGGGATCGTTGTCTTCCTCGCCCGCGTGAAAGCGGGTGTTTTCCAGTACCAGGACCTGGCCGGGTTCGAGCTTGGCGACTGCCTCCTCGGCGATAGGGCCGACGCAATCATCGGCGAAGAAGACGTCACGCCCGAGCACATCCCGTAATGCCGCGGAAATGGGGCGCAGCGACATGTGCGGGACGGGGCGGCCGTTCGGGCGGTCGAAATGGCTGACGATGATGACGCGCGCGCCCTTGTCGGCGAGCTCGCGGATGGTGGGGCTGAGGCGTTCGATGCGGGTGAGGTCGGTGATGGCGCCGTCGCGCAGCGGCACGTTGAGGTCGGCGCGCAGCAGGACGCGCTTGTTGGCGACGTCGGCGTGGTCGAGGGTTTTGAAGTCCATGGAGTTTCCTGGCCTTTTAAGGCCAGGGGCTCTGCCCCTGGACCCCGCTGGGGCCTGAGGCCCCAGACCCGCATCAGTTTACTTATACAAACAAATGGAGGTCTGGAGGCCCTGCCTCCAGCGGGGTCCAGGGGCAGAGCCCCTGGCC
>CAXUNZ010000263.1:0-4824 GCA_964252525.1 uncultured Acetobacteraceae bacterium | reverse complement strand
TTGTTATGCACCCGCAGAAATGGAGTCCTGAAGGCACAGAATCTCAAGGCGGCAAAAATCCCCAATGCGCAAACACATCCTGCGCCGCCTGGCTATGCAGAAAATCCAGAAAGGCGCGAGGCTCCGGACCCGTCCCCAGCTTTGTCGCCGCGGCCGGATAACGGATCGGATCGTGGCTGTCCTCGGGGAAAACACCGGCCACCGCCACGCCGGCCGCGCCATGCGCATCGCTGCCATAGACTATTCCGGCCGGCGACTGTCCCGTGCTGACCAGCATAAGCGCGGCGCGCACGTTTTCCGCCGGCGCCAGATGCAGCCGCAAACTGTCCCACATGCCCAGCTTGCGCATCGCCTGCGCGGCATAGATGCCCGCGGGCACATGCGCCGGATCGCCCACCGCCAACCGCCCATCCGTCCCCAGATAGGCGCCAAGATCGACGCCCTGCTTGATCTGCAGCGGTTTCATCGTGGCCTTGGGTTCGACCACCACCAGCGTGTTGCTGACGAAATCGCTGCGCGTGCCGGCGATGATGTAATGGTCCGCCACCAGCCGATCCATCCACAGCGCGTCGGCCGACGCGAAGATCTGCGCCGGCGCGCCATGCTCGATCTGCTGCGCGAGCGTCGAGCTGGATGCAAAATTCAGCGTCAGCGGCGCGTGCCCCTGCGCCGCCCATATCGCGGAAAGATCGCGGAAGGCATCCGTCAGGCTAGAGGCTGCAAATACGCTCAGACCGGGCTGGTTCGGCGCGGCACTTGCACCGCCCGCGGCCAGCATCACCATCAAACCAAGCAGAATTCTCATCGGCGCCTCCCGCGACGGCACGAACCTCGCGCATTTTTGCGCCGAAAGAAAGCGGGCGCCGCCGGAAGGTGCAAGACGGCGCCGGTCGACTGGCCCGGTCAGCGTGCGCCTGCACGGTGCATCTCGCCGGACGCGCCATATAGTGATGCAGACCGGGAAGGTTGCTGGAGATGTGCCTTGGTCAAATCGGTGCACGCGCCGGCTGACTCCGCCCAAGCCCCAAACCCCCCGGTCGTTTTCCGAACGTCGCCTGAGTTGCAGGCCTTGCTTGCCTGCCTCTATTCAGGTTCCCCGCCAATCGCCCGCCCGCATCCGCGGCGGCCGCAAAGACACCGTGCCGATCCGCAGCGGAAAACGCGGCCTCTGCGCGCCCGTGCGCAAAGGATGGTCCAGCACGTTCAAAATCGACAGATTGCTGATATTGGAATCCGGCTGGCGCTGAAACTTCCGCAGTTCGTGGCCTGCGTTGAACTCCTCGATCGCCAACTGCTCGCCACACCAATCGTTGTATGTAATATAGTCCGCCATGTCGTCGAAGTAGAACGGCACGGCCGGCAGGTAGAAATCCGGCGCCCATTCCAGCATCCGAAAGCACGAATTCGTCGAGGAATACAAATCCAGGTCGATTGCAACGAACCCCAGCGGGTGCCGCGCCAAATTCGCGCGGAACGCATCGATCGTTTCGGCCACGTCGCCGATGAACAAGTCTGCAAATTCCGGCAATTTCGCCCGCAGCGCGGACTGATCGCGCATCAGGAACTCGCCCTGGTGCCACAGCTCCGGATGATCGCGATGGCCCTGAAGCGGCGGCAGTCCGGTCGCGTTGTCGAACCCATAGACGCGCACGTCAAAACCGATGGCCTGCCGGAAATGCGCCGCCGCACTGCACAGCGCCAGCAACCCCTCGCCGCCCGCCACGCCCATCTCCACCGCCGCGATGCTCTCCGCGCCGCTATTGATCGCCACCTGAATGCCCAGTGCAAGCGCCGCGCTATAATTGTAGCGGCCAAGGTTCAGTTCGCCGCGACGCAATTGCCGATGCACCTCGGCGAAATAGGCGCCGCATTCGCGACGTTCCAGCTGCCGCCAATCCTTCATCAACATTCCCCCAAGAGGGAGGTTTGCGGAGCAGTGCCTGCTTCCCAACCCCCGTCATCTATTTGCAGCTTTTCCGGGGCGTGGCACATGCCCCCAACTTTTTGACAGCCGAACACCATGCCTCGCGGCACCACCCTGCACCCCGGCGCCGATCCCACCCGCTTGGCCACAGGCCTGAACCTGCGCGCCATCAGCGTCATCGAAGGCGCGCGCGCCGGCCTTGCCGCCGCGGTGCCGGTCGCCGCCAGCATCTGGCTCTCCCGCCCCGAACTCACACTGGCCGCCCTCGGCGCGCTCCTGACCTGCATCGTCGATCCCGCCGGCCCCATGCGCCGCCGCCTGCCTCTACTGGCCGGCTTCATCCTCACCGCTTGCCTGCTACTCGGCGGCTTTGGCCTGGTGCGCCAGTTGGGCATCGTCCCCACCGTCGCACTCGCCGCACCCCTGCTGATGGCTACGGCCTATCTGCGCGTCTGGGGCCAGCCCGCCGGCGCGCTCGGCAACCTGCTCGCCGTCGTGTTGCTGCTCGGCACCGACGCGCCCCTGCGCTGGCGCGATGCGCTCGAGGTGTCCGCCACCTTCGCGGCCGGCGGCGCCTGGGCGCTTCTGCTGACGATCGCCATCTGGCGCATACACCCTTACGGCCCGGCCCGGCGCGCGGTCGCGGACGTCTGGGCAGCGCTGGCCGACCTCACCGCCATGACCCGCCGCCTGTGCGAAGCCCCAACTTACCAAGGTTCCGGCTGGGATGCCCACGCCCGCGCAGGCCGCGGCACCGTTCGCCAGGCAATTGAACGCGCCCGCACGGTCCTCATGGACACGATGGATGCGCGTGGCTCGGCCAGCGGCGCCTCGGCGCAGAACTTGCTGCGCCTGGAGGCGGCCGACCAAGTTTTCGCGGCGGGGATCGCCCTTGCCGATCGGCTGGAATCGGAAACCCAAGCCGCCCGCGCGCAGGCTGTACCCACTCTGCGTCGTCTTCGCGCGCTTTTCACCGTCATGGCGCGCGCCACCCAGACCGAAACCCTCGACCGGGGCGGCCGCATAGACCGCAGCATCGATGCGCTTTGCACGGGGAACATGCTTCCCGCCACGCTCGCCCCCTACACACGCCGCCTGGCCGACCGGCTGCATGTCGCCACCAAGACGGTCGATGCCGCGCAATACCTGCCCGGCAGCGGCAAACAGGGCGAGGAAGGAGTGCCCCTGATCGCCCGCCTGCTCGGCCCAGCACGGGCGAATGCCAACTGGCGCAGCGCCAGCCTGCGCCATGCCACGCGCAGCGCGCTGGTCGTCAGCGCGGCGCTCGCCCTCACCCTGGTATGGCATGGTGCCTACACCCACTGGCTCACGATCACCCTGGTGCTGGTCATGCAGCCCTTCTTCGCCAGCACCTGGCAGCGCTCACTGGAACGCGTCGGCGGCACGCTGCTCGGCGGCGGCGTGGCGGCAATCCTTTCGGCGGTCATGACCTCGCGCCTGCACATCGCGGGCTTGCTGCCGGTGCTGGGCGCACTGGCACTGGCGGTGCGGCAGGTCAGCTACGGCGTCTATATCGCCGTCTATACGCCCACGGTCATCCTGCTGGTCGAAAGCACCCATCCCCACGAGAGCCAGTGGCGCATCGCGGCCGCGCGCGCGGGCTTCACGATCCTGGGCGGCCTGATCGCCGTGGCGGCCAATACCGTGCTCTGGCCGAGCTGGGAGCCGGACCGCGTGATGGCCGACCTGCAAGCCGCCATTGCCGCACACGCGGCCTATGCGGCGGTCGTGCTTGGGTCGCGCGAAGATGGGGGTGATCCCGGCCGCGGCGCCGACCGCGCCCGGCGTGAGGCGGGGCTTGCCAGCAACAACCTCGAAGCCTCGCTGGCACGGGTGATGCAGGAGCCGCGGCGGGGCCAGCGTGACCGGCTGCAGGCGGTGCTCACTGCGGACGCCACGCTGCGCCGCATTTCGGGGCGGCTTACCGCGCTGGCGCTCGATCCGCTGCCCACGCCACGTTCGGCCGCCGTTGCAGGGGCAGCCGCATGGATCGTGGTGGCGCTGCAGGCTCTCGGCAGCGGCGCAGCGCAGGCGGCAGCACCGGTCAAAGCATCGGGCGTGGAGACGTTGGACCGGCTGGCGCGGCAGGTGCAGATGTTGGCTGAGATCGACGGCAGAATCGCGAAGGCTTCGTGACAGACAACAAGAAAGAATTGGGGGAGCAGTACCTACCCCCAAACCCCTTCGTCAGTGAGCTTTTTTCTTCACGGCGCCATCATTGCCCGCAACTTGCCAGCCAGCGCCTGCGCCGTGAACGGACGCGCCAGCATCTGCATCCCGGCCTCCAGCACTCCGGCGCCGACCCCATCGAACCCCGTAATGAACAGCACCTTCAGCCCCGGTCTCAGCGCGCGCACGGCCTCGGCCACCTCGCGCCCGCTCATGCCGACCAACCTTTCATCGGCAATCATCAAATCCAGCGCCTCACCGGCGCGTACGATATGCAGCGCCGCCGGCCCGTCCTGCGCCTGCACCGCCGAAAACCCCAAATCTTGCAGCGTCTCGACAATCAGCGCGCGCAGGGTCGGCTCGTCTTCGGCCACCAGCACCCGCTCACCCGCGCCCGCGCGCGCCAGCCCGCCGGTCGCGGCCGCCAGATCTTCCGCCCGCCGCCCGCCTCGCGGCAGATAGAGGCGGAAAGTCGTGCCCCGGCCGACCTCGCTGAGAACGCGCACATGCCCTCGCGACTGCCTGATGAAGCCATACAGCATCGACAGCCCCAGCCCCGTCCCTTGCCCAACCGGCTTGGTGGTGAAAAACGGTTCGAAGGCGCGCTCGATCACCTCGGGCGTCATTCCCACGCCGTTGTCGGGGGCCGAAATCACCACGTATGGCCCGGGCTCCACCTCTCCGCCCTGCGCGCGCGTGTAATCCTCGTC
>CAXUNZ010000262.1:0-4833 GCA_964252525.1 uncultured Acetobacteraceae bacterium | reverse complement strand
GTTCGCTTATCTGCCTCAGAGCTCTGTATCGCAGGTTTTGAAAGGTGTTCTTAAGCGAAACGATAAGAATGTTCATGCTTTGTAACGCGAATTTCTATGACGAGACTGTACGGTGCATTTTTTCGGACAGTCCCGCCATTTGTTGCACAACCGCCCAACATCATCGTAGATCATGACCCGCCACGCGCGGAGCAACTTGGCGTTTGGCATCGGCAACTCGTCTCATCAAGGATCAGAAAATGAAAATGCTCATAGGGACCGCGTCCTACGCTGCTCTGACGTTTGCGCTCGTCTGCGGACAAGCCAATGCCTCAAGCGGCGGCCTGTGCAAGCTCACCGGCAATTACTCGGATGACTACGGCTCGACAACATCCATCAAGGGCAAGAAGGGGTCCATTTACAACAGCCTGATTTGCTCAACAGCCTATACCTTCACGATTTCCGACGAAACCAAGACGGGGTTCAACGTCAAGGGAAAGAATAAAACCAAATCCTGCGGGACGTTCAGTGCTACCCTCACCTTCATGGGCAGCTGTTCCGTCTTCGGCGGCACCGTGACGATCGGTGGTCAGCAAACTTCGGATACGTTTACCAAGGAGAACAAAGCCGCCGAGCGCCGTTTGGCACCGTCTGAGTTGATCGAAGGTCTCCACTAAATCCTGTCAGGTTGCCGCGGGTTTGTGACGTTGATGGCCAGAGCACCTTTTCGGTTTGCTTCCACCGGCCTGATACTAAACCGCGTGACTGACACGTAGTTGAAGAGAAGGTTTGGGGGATGTGCCATCCCCCCAAACCCCCCGTCATGACTTCAAGGCGGCGCCCCAAAATAATGACGGGGAGTCTGGGGAGGCAGGCACTGCTCCCCCAGTTTTTCGAGAGTCAAATCTTTCTGCTTACTCCTATAAGCTCGTGGCGCTTGATGGTGTGCGTCTGAAGGAAGGTGGCGTGTGACTTACGACGATGTTCAAGCCCTGGCGCTGCGCCTGGCCGGCGTCGAAATAGGCACATCCTATGGAACCCCGGCGCTTAAAGTTCGCGGCAAGCTGCTTTTGCGGCTGAAGGAAGATCGCGAGACCATCGCGCTCTGTGCGGTGCTTCCGGACGAACGCGACGTGCTGATGGCGACGGCGCCGGAGGCGTTTTTCTTCACCGAACACTATCGCCGCTATCCGGTGGTGCTGGTGCGCCTCGCGGCCGTGGATCCCGCCTGGTTCGAAGACGTACTGCGGCTGAGTTGGCAGCGTCTCGCACCCAGGAAGTTGGCAGCACGGTAAGGGGACAGATTGACAGAAGATTGGGGGAGATATGCCATCCCCCCCAAGCCCCCCGTCGATTTTTGACTTTTCGACTGAGCTTATGAGACCCCGCGCGCCTACGCTGCGACGTCCGGCGCGAGGATTGCGGTCAGAATCGGCCGGCCCCAAGGCCTCGGCCTCCAATCCCGCCTATTCCTGGCGTCATCAGCCCAACGCCGGGAACAGCCTCATCCAACGGCGCCAGGCCGCCGGTCGTGTCCTTGTTCACCATGGCGTCCGTTTCGCCGATGTCTTTGTTCCAGCCTTCGTCCGCGTTGATCACGGCGCCGACATTGAACGGTGGCCCATTGATGATGTCGGTCACCAGGGCAACGGTCATGTCGCGCGCGATGCCCGCGTTCTCCGCGTCGGCAACAAGAGCCTCCAACCTGGGGAACAGCCAGTCACGTGGTTCGGCTTTCGCCATGCACAAAATCTCCTTTATAGGAAAGTGATGCCAGGGAGCGCTGTCGGCCTCCGGAGCCTTTCCGCAAGCTAAGTTCCGCGTGCCTTGTGGTCATGCTTGGGCGCCTGCGCGTTGCCGCCACCTGGCGAGCCGGCGGTTTCCGAATGCTGCCTGTCCGTGCTCGGAGCGCCCATGGCCTCCTCGTCGGTCGCGTGAACAGGAACGTCGTTCTGCGTGATGTTGCCATGCTCGTCGGTATGGCCATTGGTGCTGTCGGACATCGTGGCGCCTCCCTAAGGCTGCTGCTTTCAGGCAACGTAAACGAGGGCGGTAGGATGCAGCGATGAGCCGCAAGGCAAGCCAGCACGTTTGGCTGATCCGAGTAGATCACGTCCCGGCGGAGCCTGCCGCCATTACCCCGCGCACCGTGGCACACACTTGCGCCACCTCCGCTTCGGTCAGATCGGGCTGGATGGGCAATGCCAATATTCGCGCCGCGAGATCCTCGGACACCGGCAAGGCATTGCCCGAGTGATGCGCGCGATAGGCCGGCTGCAGATGCAGCGGCCGGGGATAATAAATCGCGCTCGGCACGCCTCGGGCCTTCAACCCCGCGGCCAGCTTGTCACGCGCGGCACCGTCTTCCAGCAGAACCGCATAGATTGCCCAGGCGGACGCACTGCCGGCCACCCGCGCCGGCGTGACCACACGCTCCGGCAACCAAGCATCATACATCGAGGCGATGCGCTCGCGGCACGCCAACTCGTCCTCGAACACCTCCAGTTTCGCCAGCAGCACCGCCGCCTGCAGCGTATCCAGCCGCCCGTTCATGCCCGTGCGCAGCACGTCGTAGCGCGTTGTGCCCTCGCCATGGCTGCGCAAGCTGCGATACAGCGCCGCCCGCTCGGCACTCTCGGTCAGCAGCGCGCCGCCATCGCCATACGCCCCCAACGGCTTGCTCGGAAAAAAGCTGACCGCCGTCGCATCCGCTTCCCGTCCCAGCTTGCGGCCATGCAGGCTGGCGCCGAAACTCTGCGCGCAATCATCCAGCAAGAACATTTCTTCCGCACACGCAATGTCGCGCAACGCCGGCCAATCGCAGGGCTGACCGAACAGATCGACACCGATCACCGCGCGCGGCCGCAACACACCCTGCGCCTTCACGCTGGCGATCCTGCGCCGCAAATCATCGGGATCGATTTGAAACGTCGCCGGATCGACATCGACAAACACCGGCGTGGCGCCCAACACCAGCGGCACCTCCGCGGTGGCCGTGTAGGTAAAGGCCGGCAAGAACACGGCATGTCCGCGGCCAATTCCCTCGGCCATCATCGCGATCTGCAACGCATCGGTGCCCGAACTCACGGACACGCAATGCGCCGCGCCGGCATAGGCGGCCAGACGCTGCTCCAGCTCCACGACTTCGGGGCCAAGGACAAACTGACAATGCGCCAATACCGCGTCGATGCGCGCGCGCAGGCTGGGGCCCAGGCGGGCTTGCTGGGCTTGCAGGTCTAGAAAACGGATCATGGCGAATATCCAAGCGAAGGTTGTTCTTTCTGAAGGAAAGAACCAAAGAAATTTTATTCTGAAGAAAACTCGGGAACGGCGGCGCATACGGCGGACAAAGCGGCGGTGAGACTACCACCATGCGCGGACCTTGCCACGATATCTATAATCGCCCCAACCTCGCCCGCCTCGCTCGTGCGGGGCACGGCCATCAGCAACCCCGCATGACCTGTCGGCACAGGCGGTTCTTGGCCATGAAACAGCTCTTCATACAGTTTCTCTCCAGGCCGCAGCCCGCTGAAGCGGATCTCCACATCCTTCTCCGGCCGCAACCCGGCCAGCACGATCATCTGTCTTGCCAAATCCACAATCCGAATGGGCTGACCCATGTCCAACACGAAAACGCCGCCTTCGGGCAACGCCACCTCGCCCATCCCCGCCACGCACGCCTGCAAGACCAGCGAGACCGCCTCACGCACCGTCATGAAATAGCGTTGCATGTCAGGATGCGTCACCGTCAGCGGGCCGCCACGTTCCAACTGCCGGCGGAACAACGGCACCACGCTGCCCGTGCTGCCCAACACATTGCCGAAACGTACCGTGACGCACCGCATCCCGCCCGAAGCGCGTCCGGCAATATCCAGTGCCTGGCAATACATCTCCGCCAGCCGCTTGCTCGCCCCCATCCAGCTCGTCGGATTGACCGCCTTGTCCGATGAAATCAGCACCACCACCGAAACCCCGGCCGCGCGCGCCGCATCCGCCACGACACGCGTGCCATGCGCATTCGTCAGCAGCCCCTCCAGCTTGTTGGCTTCGACCATCGGCACATGCTTCAGCGCGGCCGCGTGAAACACGATCTCGGGCCGCAGCTCCTCGAACAGCGCCCCGATGCGCGCGGCATCGCGCACATCGGCCAGACAGGCCCGCCGCGGCACGGCGGTAAAACTTTCGGAAAACTCCAGATCGATCTGCCACAGCGCGAATTCGCTGCTGTCGAGCAGCACGATCTCCGAAGGCACCAGCTCGGCGATCTGGCGCGCCAATTCCGAGCCGATGCTGCCGCCCGCGCCGGTCACCAGCACGCGCCGCCCGCCGATCAGCCGCGCCATTCCGGCGTGATCGAGGCTCACCTGCGGCCGGTTGAGCAGGTCTTCGATCGCAATCGGACGCAGCGCGATGCGATCCGCATCCGTCAGCGCCGTGGGCAGCGGCACACGCTGCACACCCAAGCCCTCCGCCTCCGCGGCGGCCAGCAATTCGGCGAGACGCGGGCCGTGGAACTCCGGCTCGGCCAGCACCAGTGCATCCGGCGCGCGGCCGCGCTTGCGCGCACGCGCCAGAATGGCGCCGAGTTCATCGATGCCGCCCAAGATCGGCCGGCCGTGCAGCCGCCGCCCCGTCTGGCGTTCGGATAGGGCGACGATACCGGTCACGCGCAGCTTGGCCTCACGCTGCCCGGCCAGCGCACGCAAAAATCCATCGGCCGCGTCGCCGGCACCGATCAGCAGCACGCGCTGCAGGCCCGGGTCGTCCTCCGCCACGCGGGACCGGCCGTGATAGAGCCGGTAGGCGAGCCGCGGCGCCCCCAGCAGGCTGGCCAGAACGAAGGCGTGCACGATA
>CAXUNZ010000261.1:1029-4905 GCA_964252525.1 uncultured Acetobacteraceae bacterium | reverse complement strand
TTGGCTGATAGGTCGTGCTGGCTCCATAAATCGATGCCGACCGCATGGCCGCTGGTCAGGCGCCTTGCAGCGCCGATCAGCGCCAGGCCGCGGCCGCAGCCAATATCGAGCACCTGCTCGCCGCCTTGCCAGGCAACGCCGTTTAGCAGCCTGTCGCGTACGCCGAACTTTCCGACGCGGCTGGACCAAAGCATGAAACCGGTCATAGCCAATGTGATCGCCCCGGCTATGCCGCCCTGAAACAGCACCGACCAGGCGAAATCGGGATATCGGTGGCGATAGGCCAGGAATAGACCGAGAACCGCTAGCCAGCACAATATTCCGCCGGCCGCGTTGTTGCGGACGATCGTGGGGGCATCAATGCCGTAATTTGGGAGCTTGGGCATCAGGGGTCGAACTCCTCATTTCATGCAGTTATATTAAGTTGCTCAGGTTGTGACCCGTAGCCGTCATCAAAGCGATGGACCGTTCAGGCCGGACGGCACAGCCTTTTGTGTGCCGCCGTCGGGCATAGCGACGCGGACGACCTGCTAGGCTTGGGCATTGACTGTCGAGAAACGTCGCGACAGCCGAATACGAAGCAGCCAAAAAACCATGATTGGGAGCGGCGCCAGCGCCAGCACGAACAGGATTGGCGATCCTTGTATAGACGTCGGCATCACCTTCTGCTGGCCGAGAAAGAACGATCCGGTCGCGATGAACAGCCCGCTGCACATGCGCCAGATATGCCGCGCCATGCGAGGCCTTCCCTCCAAGCTCCTGCGTAGGATCACACGCAAATCCAGAAACGCGGCAAAAGCTGCAAGTCCAGCAAAAACATAAAGCGTGACGGGGGTCGTGCCATTGAGTCTGCCATCGGCGGCAGTTGATGCCTGTATGCCGAAGGACACGCCCAGCGCCACCACAGCGCAACCGAGAAGCATCGCGGCAATCTCAGCGACCCTGGTTTCGCGAGAGCGACGACGTACGGTTAACCAAGCGGTGATCACCAGGTAGAAGGTGAAGGCGCCGCCCATGACGTTGCCGCGCTGGTGCAAACCAACGGCCAGGATGCTCCCCATGGCCGACACGATCAGCATTGCTGCAAAAAAGACCGTGCCTGATAGGCGATGCAAACGGCCACCCTTGGCAACTATCAGGGCGAGCGCGCCGGACAGGATGCCGAGAATGCCTGCGGTGGCGTGAAGGATCACTGCTGGGGACATAGCCACCCTACTGGTTGCGGTGCGCCGCGCTGAAGGCGCCCTCACCGACCTGCTGCAACCACCATGCCATATCCGCGCCGCGATCCCGCAGGATTGAGCCAAGCAGGTCCGGTTCAGATCCATGGTTTTGTGCGCCGACTTGTTGTAAAACTCGCCAGGTATGATCACTCGAACCAACGAGGCGATCACCTGGCATTCGTGCGGTCGGCGTGTGCGTGCGCGGGGGCTTGTTGGTGACTGCGGCGGTTGGGCCGAGCTTGATCAAGCGGCGAATGGCCTCCGGCCTTGTGTTGGCCGCGACCTTGGTTGCTGGGAGGTCAACCAGCCGATACTGCCAGTTGCTCTAGTGCGAGCACGTCGACATGGGTCCGCTACCCGTTAGGTGTTTGGCAGCCGCACGGCTGGGCGTGCCACACACCCCGGATGAAGACTTATAGCGTTCAGCCCTGGCCCAACCGCGCGCTCGTTTGCTCATGGCTGGTGGTCGATTCTGTGGATGGTGGACCGCCGCAGGTAGTGGACTGGCTGTTTCCGTGCGCGACCGAAGTGGAGGCGTTGGTAGTGGCGAACCGACTAGCAGCAGCCAAAGCCGCGCGGTGAAGATCAAAACTGAAGACTTATCTAACAATCATAACTCGTCGATCTCAGGTTATTCCTAGGTCTTACCAGACCACACACGGCCTCTCCGCTGCGCATCGCTGCGTTGTGGGCGCGCAGACCGGCGTCGAGAAAGGCCTGCGTGCAGCCCTTGCGGTCAGTTAGTTCGAGCGTGCGGGACCGCGTTTCGCGACTTGGACGAATGGTTGGAGGGCTGCGCCCGCACTCCGATCCTTACGTTGAGGATACGCGCTCTGCCACGCGCCTCAGACGATGTGCGTCCAGATACCAGGGCACGTTGATGACGCAAGTGCAATCGTTCCCGCGCAGCAGCAAGGCGGCCTTGAGTGCCGTGCTCAGTTGATTGTGCAGCAAATAGTCGTACCAGTGGGATCCGACGAGTTCGGGCACGATGACGGCAAGCATCCGGCCCGGATGTTCGACCTCGATCTGACGCAACGTGGCAAAGAGCGGATTGAAAAAGCGCCGGAACGGCGACTGCACAAGCATCAGGCGCGGCGTGGCAAGCGGGCTCGCGCGCAGCGGGCTGTCGACATAACAATCCCATTTGCGTTTCAGATGTTCGCCCTGGTCCTCGCCGGATGTGATGTGAATGGCCACCACATCCGTCGAGAGGGAGAGTGCGAACCGCAGCGCCTTTTCTGAAATATGGCTCCATTGCCGCATGACGACGATGACGATGGGCGGCTTTATGTCATCGATGCTGAGCGGGGCGGAGACCGCAGTTTGCGCGGCCACGCCATCATAATGGCGGCGTATGACAATGAAGAGGCTGAATAGGGCGCCGACGAGGATCACGACGAGCCAGGCGCCCTCGACGAATTTCGTGGCCAGCACGATCAGAAGCACAAGAAAGGTCAGTGCAGCGCCGGTTGCGTTGATCGCCAGCGAGAGCCGCATGCGCGGTTTGGCGGATGGCAGCGCAAGTTCACGCCGCCAATGCTGCACCATGCCTGTTTGATTGAGGGTGAAAGCGCCGAATGCGCCGATGGCAAAAAGCGGTATCAGACGATCGGTGATGCCACCAAAGGCAATCAGCAACAAGCCGGCAATGACGGCCAGTATCACGATACCCTGGGAATAGACTAGCCGACGCCCACGGACCGCAAAGCCGTAGGGCAGGTAATTGTCCAGCGCCAGCAGCCTGCACAGGCGGGGAAAATCGGCAAAGCTCGTATTGGCGGAAAGGCAGACCACGGCGATAATGCTGCCCATCGTTGCGTAATAGACGATGCCGCGCCCGACCACGGCCGCGCTCAGTTGCGAAAGGACGCTCTGATAGCCGGTGCCGTTCGGGTCCGTAGCGCCAATGCCATAGGTTTGGCAAAGATAGGCAATGCCGGCGAGTAGGGCGCCGAGCAATGCGATGACCGCGGTGAGCGTGCGGCGTGCATTGCGCACGACGGGTGCGGCGAAGGCGGGAATGGCGTTGGAAATGGCTTCCACGCCCGTCATGGCGGTGCAGCCATTGGCAAAGGCGCGCATCAACAGCCACAGCGTCACACCGCCGCTGGCCGCGGGCAGGACGGGCGGCATCTCCACCGCATGTGGATGGCCGCCGCTCAGCAGGCTGCGCGCGGTACCCAGCATCAGGATCAGGCCGAGCATGGCCAGGAACAGGTAGGTGGGAATTAGAAAAGCTGTTCCGGATTCCCGCACCCCGCGCAAATTCACCAAGGTGATCAGCGCCAGTATGACCAGGCATAGCGCAAGTATGTGCGGCTGCAGCGAGGGCACGGCCGAAACCAGCGCGCCCACGCCGGCGGCGATGCCGACGGCAACATTGAGAATGTAGTCCAGCATCAAGGAAGCCGCGGCGAGCAGGCCGGGAATTTGGCCTAGGTTCTGGCGGGCAACGGTGTAGGAGCCGCCGCCATTGGGATAGGCCGGGATCGTCTGGCGGTAGGAGACATAGAGGATGGCAAGCAGCGCCAGGATGACGGCGGTGAGCGGTCCGATCCAGACAATGCCGATCCCGCCGATCGGAAGCAGGATTGTAAGCGCAGCCTCGGGACCGTAGGCGGCCGAGGAAAGCGCGTCCAGGCCGAGTGAA
>CAXUNZ010000261.1:0-1019 GCA_964252525.1 uncultured Acetobacteraceae bacterium | reverse complement strand
CCCGTTAGAGGGCTTAGTCTGTGCTTCTCCTCGTCGTGAGTGGCGACAAAGGAGCCGAAAATTCTTTCAACGAGGGGCATTTGCTCTTTGGAACCGGTCGAGATGCTGCTGCCGAGATTTGCGCCCCGTCATATATTTTCCATATCGATTTGTCTGGCGGCGAGACGATGCCCATGCGTTCGCCGGTTTTCGCGCGATCTACTAGACGTGCCCCAGGGCACCGATCGCCACCGTCATCATCCCAAGCACCAAATTCGTCACGATCAATGATCGTATGCGCAGCACCAGATCGACCCGCCGGCGCCCTGGCCGCCCGCCGTTGGCTGATGCCCACTGATGCATTCTACGAGTGGCGGGCCTGGCCGGATGGCAAGCAGCCCTACGCCATCACGCGGGCTGATGGCGCGCCGATCGCGTTTGCGGGCCTATGGGAAGGCTGGCGCGATCCGGCCGGCGAGACGCTGCGGACCTTCGCCATCCTGACCCCGGCCGCCAACGACGACATGGCGCGCCTGCATGACCGCATGCCGATGATCTTGGAGCCCGCCGATTGCCAGCTTGGCTGGGCGAGATCGCCGAAGAGCACACAAATACGATCGACGCGCTGCTGCCCTGGCACACCAGGCTCAAATAGGACTTACGGGAAGGCCGGACGCTTACGCTCTAACCTACATCAATCAAGGTTTGCGCGGCGCGGCAAGCCCGTGGCGGCGCTAGGGGCGCCGTGGCGATGACGAGGCGCCAGCTTGCGTCCACCTTGGATTGGGCTGGGCGTCAGGTCGTCAGGGCGCCTGGCCAACAGCTCACGCTTTGACATGGGTCACACCATCACCGCCCCGAAGCGGGCCTCAGAAGCCCTGCGCCTGCCGCTGTTCCACTTCGCCGGCTGGCGTCTCGACGTGGATTGCGTATCCGCCAGATGCCATTGAGGTCGGCGGTTCTTGATGAAGGAGCTGGCGGCGTTCTACCCGCGTGAACTGACGTTGGGCGAGGCGCTGCGGCGGTTACGATGCAGGGGG
>CAXUNZ010000260.1:311-4910 GCA_964252525.1 uncultured Acetobacteraceae bacterium | reverse complement strand
TGTGGGGGTCCAGGGGGCAAAGCCCCCTGGCTCTTTAGGCGGCGATCTTCTTCTCGGCCGAATGCCCCTCGATCACGCCCATGATGTCGCTCTCCTTCATAATCAGGAGCTCCTCGCCATCGAGCTTGACCTCGGTGCCCGACCATTTGCCGAACAGAATGCGGTCGCCGGCCTTGACGTCCAGCGCCACGATGGCGCCCGCCTCGTTGCGCGCACCGGCGCCGACGGCGACCACTTCGCCTTCCATCGGCTTTTCCTGCGCGGTGTCGGGGATGATGATTCCGCCGCGCGTTTTCTCTTCTGCCGTAATGCGGCGAACGACCACACGGTCGTGCAAGGGACGAAGCTTCATATGGGTTGATCCTGATCGAAGGTTATCGGCAGCCGCGGCGAGAGCGATGAACCAGATCGCCCGGCCGGCGAGAGCCACGTGTTAGCACTCGGCATATGAGAGTGCCAGTCCGCCATTTCAATGCGGCATTGCGTGAACGCTGGGTGCGCCAGCCACAACCATTACGCGGCGGCAGCCAACGGATGATGCTCTGCGGCGACCGGTCCGCTCGCGGCTAGCTGACTTTCTCGCGGTGCCGCAAATGCCAAAGGCGCTCATGGGCGGCCACCAGGCTCTCCAGCGCACGCCGGCGGTTCTGTTCGGGCGGCACACCGCGCCGGGTTAGCATCGATTCCAGCGTCTTGAGCAATTGTTCGGCCACGGCCAGGTCCTGCGCGTCGCAGGCATGATGAAAGGCTACTAGGATCTTGTCCGACAGGCGCCGTCCCTGCCTGGGACCAGCCGCGCCGGCGCGCTCCCGGTTTTCCCCGCCGCCAGCATCTTCGTCCGCGAACTCACTCATCTGAGCCCCGCCTTGCGAAATCGAATGACCAACCTTCTGCCCCATATGAACTTAAGGCAGTCATCGCATATCGCAAGGTAGCACAAATCGTCATTCTAGTCCGCGTTATAAACGACACCTTCGGCCGGCACCGGCCGAGGGGGAGTAAACGCCTCCTCCCAACTTCCTTCGGTCGAGGCCCTGGAGTATTCGGTAGCTCGATTCTCGAAAAAGTTGGCGTGCTCTACGGCGTTCAGCATCTCGTCCAGCCAGGGCAGCGGATTCTTACTGACGTGAAACAACGCATTGAGTCCGAGCTGCATCAATCGCCGATCGGCGATGAAACGGATGTAGCTTTTGACATCGCGGGCGTCCAGCCCCTGCACCGGTCCCATCTCGAAGGCCAGGTCGATGAACGCATCCTCATGATCGACGATCGTGGCGCAGATCAGGTAGAGCTCGCGCTTGAAATCCTCGGTCCAGACCTCCGGGTTCTCGGCGATGAAGGTCTTGAACAGCCGAATGATGGAAAGGCAATGCAACGTTTCATCGCGCACGGACCAGGACACGATCTGGCCCATCCCCTTGAGCTTGTTGAACCTGGGGAAGTTCAGCAAAATCGCAAAGGACGCAAACAGCTGTAATCCTTCGGTGAACGCGCCGAAGGCGGCCAGCGTCTTGGCCACCTCCCGCCGGCTGTCCACGGTGAAAGACTGCATGTAGTCGAACTTGTCCTTCATCTCCTTGAAACGCCGAAACGCCTGATACTCAATCTCCGGCATGCCGATGGTGTCGAGCAGATGGCTATAGGCGGCGATATGCACGGTTTCGATATTGGAAAAGGCCGAAAGCATCATCAGCACTTCAGTCGGTTTGAAGACCTGGCTGTAGTGCTTCATGTAACAATTATTTACTTCGACATCCGACTGGGTGAAGAAGCGGAATATTTGCGTGACGAGGTTGCGCTCGCCGTCGGTCAGATTGCGGTGCCAGTCCTTGACGTCATCGGCCAGCGGCACTTCCTCGGGCAGCCAATGCACACGCTGCTGCGTCAGCCAGGCCTCATACGCCCAAGGATAGCGGAACGGCTTATAGACCGGATTTTCGGTCAGCAGGTCGAACTGCGCCGGCGCATCCTGGCTGACGTGGTTGTCCATTCAGGCTGGGCTCCATGCACGAAAGGGAAAACGCGGCGTCCGGCGAGTCGGCCAAGTCTATGTCCGGCAACGCCACGCGGCAACCATTCAGAATGGGCGCCGCACCGGCCCGCCGCGTCAAGCCTCTACTGACAGGCCAGACATTCTTCGTAATTGGCCGCCGCGGCCGCTCGCGCCACCAGCGGCAATGGTGCCATGTCGTTGGCCGCCGACAATTCCATCGAGGACGCGCCGCGCGGCGCATCGCTTACCGTGTCCGCACGCTGTATAGACAGCGAACGGCAGTAATACAGCGACTTCACGCCACGCTTCCACGCCATCATGTGGATTTGGTGCAAATCCCGTTTGTGCACGTTCGCCGGCAGAAACACGTTCACGCTCTGGCTCTGGCAGACAAAGGGTGTGCGGTCGGCCGCATGCTCGATCACCCAGCGCTGGTCCAGTTCGAACGCGGTCTTATAGACTGCCTTTTCCTGCTCGGTGAGAAAATCGAGGTGCTGCACGCTTCCCTTGTTCAGCGTGATGGACGACCAGACATCCTCGTTATCCTGTCCGCGAGCCTCCAGCAGTTTCTGCAAATGGCGGTTGCGCACGGCAAAACTGCCCGAAAGCGTCTTTTGCAGGAAAACGTTGGCGGCAATCGGCTCGATGCCCGGACTGGCGTTACCCGCGATGATGGAAATGGACGCCGTGGGTGCCACCGCCATCTTGTTGGAAAAACGCTCCATGAAGCCGTATTCTTCGGCGTCCGGGCACGCCCCCCGCTCCTCGGCCAGCAACTTGCTCGCCGCATCCGCCTGGCGGCGTATATGCGCGAAGACGCGCTTGTTCCACACCTTGGCGATCACCCCCTCGAAGGGCACACCCATCGCCTGCAGGAAGCTGTGGAAACCCATCACCCCGAGGCCCACGGAACGCTCGCGCGCAGCGGCATATTTCGCCCGCTCCATGCCTTCCGGCGCCCGGTCGATGAAATCCTGGAGCACGTTATCGAGGAAGCGCATCGTATCCTCGATGAACAAGGGATGGTCCTTCCACTCGTCCCACGTCTCGAGATTGATGCTGGACAGGCAGCACACCGCGGTTCGCTGACGGCCATGGTGGTCCAATCCCGTCGGCAGCGTGATCTCGCTGCAGAGATTGCTGGTCTTAACCTCAAGTCCCGCCAGCTTGTGGTGCTCGGGCCGCGCATTGTTCACGTGATCCGAAAAAACCAGGTAAGGCTCGCCGGTCTCCACCCGCGCGGTGAGAATCCTGATCCACAGCGCGCGCGCCGAAATCTTGCGCACGATTGCCTGGTCCTTCGGCGAGCGCAGCGCCCACTCGTCGTCATCCTCCACCGCGCGCATGAAATCGTCGGATACCAGCAGGCCATGGTGCAGGTTCGGCGCCTTGCGGTTCGGATCGCCCCCCGTCGGCCGCCTTATCTCCACGAACTCCTCGATCTCCGGATGGCAAACGGGCAGATAGACCGCCGCCGAGCCACGCCGCAGCGAGCCCTGGCTGATCGCCAGCGTCAGGCTGTCCATGACGCGAATAAACGGAATGACCCCGCTGGTCTTGCCGTTCTGCCCGACCTTCTCGCCGATGGAGCGCAGATTGCCCCAGTAGCTGCCGATGCCCCCGCCCTTGCTCGCCAGCCAGACGTTCTCGTTCCACAGCCCGACGATGCCGTCGAGGCTGTCGCTCGCCTCATTGAGAAAGCAGGAAATCGGCAGCCCGCGCTTCGTGCCGCCATTGGACAGCACCGGCGTCGCCGGCATTAGCCACAGCTTGCTGATATAGTCGTACAGCCGCTGCGCGTGCCCGGTATCGTCGCCATAGTAGCTGGCGACGCGCGCAAACAAATCCTGGTAGCCCTCGCCGGGCATCAGATAGCGGTCGTCCAGCGTGGCGCGGCCGAAATCGGTCAGCAGCGCGTCCCGCGAGCGGTCGACACGGACCTGGTGGCCGCCTTTGATCTGAACGGCATCATCTAGCAAGGCGGTCTCCTGAAGGTCGCGAGTCGTCATGCCATCCATCCTGAACGTCCTGCCCCTGCCGTCAACAACATGTGGGGTGGCTGTGTCCCAGCAGCAACCAGATACAGTGCACGGCCATTTGCGGCTTAGACTAGAAAGAAACGGGGGGAATGTGCCATTCCCCCCGGACCCCCCGTCGTTTGTTTAGGGATACCAGACAATGACCAGCCGCTCGGCAGATCATCCCATTGAGTCCATCTTCCTGGAGCGCTGGTCACCCCGCGCCTTTACCGGCGAGGCCATGCCGCCGGCCGAGCTTGCGCGCCTCTTCGAGGCCGCCCGCTGGGCGCCCTCCAGCTACAACTCCCAGCCCTGGCGCTTCCTCTACGCCCATCGCGACACGCCGCATTGGGAGGTCTTCCTCGGTCTGCTCAACGAGGGCAATCGAAACTGGGCCACCCGCGCCGCCGTGCTGATGATCGCGCTGTCCAAGAGCATCATGCGGCCGCCTGGCGCGGACAAAGACGTGCCCAGTCACAGCCACAGCTTCGATACAGGCGCCGCTTGGGCCAACCTCGCGCTACAGGCCACCGCCATGGGTTGGCACGCCCACGGCATGGTCGGCTTCGACATGGCCCGCGCCTTTTC
>CAXUNZ010000260.1:0-281 GCA_964252525.1 uncultured Acetobacteraceae bacterium | reverse complement strand
ACCTCAACGTGCCCGCCGGCTACCGCGTGGAATGCGCGATCGCCGTCGGCCGCCGCGGCGATCCCTCCATCCTGCCAGAGCCCTTGCAGCAACGCGAATCCCCGAACGGCCGCAACCCGGTCACCAGCTTCGCCACGGAAGGCAAATTTCGCCCTGAGTGAGGAAGTGCCCACTCCGCGCCGCGCACGCAAAAAAGCAAAAGTCTTTTGGTTCTTTTCTTCAGAAAAGCACATTCTTTCCGCTCTCTACGTCCCACAGAACGTCCGCAACACCCGCTCCCC
>CAXUNZ010000259.1:0-4988 GCA_964252525.1 uncultured Acetobacteraceae bacterium | reverse complement strand
ACCGGCAGCCCCTCGAAGCGGCGGGTGAAGGTGCGGTGGTGCTGGCGCGCCAGCGTCTCCGTCGGCGCCATGATCGCCGCCTGCGCGCCGGCCTCCACAGCGCCGAGCATGGCAAGTGCCGCGACCAGCGTCTTGCCGCTGCCGACATCGCCTTGCAGCAGGCGCAGCATGCGCGCGGGTGCCGCCATGTCCGCGTCGATGTCCGCCAGCGCCGCTTCCTGGCAGGCCGTGGGCGCATGGCCGAAACGCCGTCGGGCCGCGGCGCGCAATTCACCGGTGGCGCACAAAGCGCGGCCGGCGCGCGTGCGCTCGCGCGTGCGCATCCAGGCGATGGCGACCTGATGGGCGAGCAACTCGTCATAGGCCAGGCGCGCGCGCGCGCGTCCATCCGGCGGTAGGGTGGGCGCGTGCAGGCTGGCCAAAGCTTGCCCAAAGGAGGGCCAGGCCTTGCGCTTGAGCAGCGCGGGGTCGTGCCATTCGACCAGCGGCGGGATGCGGCCAAGTGCGTGGGTCAGCGCCGCGCGCAACTGGCTGGGATAAAGGCCGGCGGTCAGAGGCCAGACGGGATCGAGCGGCGGGATGCGCTCGGGCTGGTCGGCCGGGACGATGTGATCGGGATGGGCCATGCGCAGGCGCTCGCCGTAGGCCTCCAGTTTGCCGGAGACGAGCAGGCGGGTGCCGGGGGAGAGCGATTGTGCCCGGCCGGGCTTGAAGAACACCAGTTCCACCTGGCTGGTGCCGTCGGTGACGATGACCCGCCAGGGTTGGCGGGACGTCGATGGTGCTTCCTGCCGCAGCACCTCGACCGTCAGCGTGGCGATCTGGCCTGCCCGCGCTTCGGCGATCTTGGGGCGCGTGCGGCGATCGACGAAGGATTCGGGCAAATGAAACAGGATGTCGATGACGCGCGTGCCGCCGGTGGCGCGCGTCAGCTTGGCGGCCAGCGCCGGCCCTACGCCTGGCAGCGCCGTGAACGGGCCGAGCAAGGGCGCAAGGAGTGGCGTTTGCGGGGTAGCGTCCGGCACGGCCACCGCTATATGACACCCCGACCATGGATCAAACTCCTCGAACCGGGGCACTCGATGCTCGCCGGCGCCGTCTGCTGTTCCGTGCGACACATCGGGGCACGCGCGAAAACGATATTCTGGTCGGCGGCTTCGTCGCCGCGCGCATCGACGCGTTTTCGGAGGCGGAGATGGACGCGCTGGAGGCAATCATGGAACTGCCAGATCCGGCGGTGGCCGATTGGCTGACGGGGCGGGCGCCGATGCCGCGGAACGATATGCTGGTTGCAATGCGTGAGGCGGCGTTAAGCAAGAAAGCGCTTCTTTTTTGAAAAAAAGAAGCAAAAAACTTTTGCAAATTTGCCGGTACGCTGCCGCGACGCGTCGCCAAACGAGCAAAAGTTTTTTGGTTCTTTTTTTCAAAAAAGAACATACTTCATGAAACTCGCCACGATCTACGGCGCGCCCGAAGGTTTCGACGCGCTTCTTCTCATCCGCCGCGCCGAAGAACACCGCGGCACCTTGCTGCATGTGGCGCGTGACGATGGCCGCCTGGCCCGCCTGGCCGACATGCTGGGCTTTTTCATGCCCAAGCTGGAGGTGCTGCGTTTTCCGGCGTGGGACTGCCTGCCGTATGATCGCGTCTCGCCCAATCCCGCCACGATTGCCGATCGCATCGCAACGCTGGCGCGGCTGATCGAACCCGCGCAGGAGCCGCGCCTGGTGCTGACGACGATCAATGCGCTGGTGCAACGCGTGCCGCCGCGTGAAGCCTTCGCGGGCAAGACCTTGTCGATCAAGTCCGGCGGCACGATTGCGCCCGAAGCGCTGGTCGCGTTGCTGCAGGCAAACGGCTACAACCGCACCGACACGGTGATGGAGCCGGGCGAGTACGCGCAGCGCGGCGGCATATTCGACGTGTTTCCCAGTGGTGAGAGCGATCCGCTGCGCCTGGATTTCTTCGGCGATACAGTCGAAAGCCTGCGCCGCTTCAACGCCGAAAGCCAGCGCAGCACCGAGGATGTGGCGGGTTTCTCACTGCGTCCAGTCTCTGAAGTGCCGCTGGATAAGCCCAACATCGCACGGTTCCGCACCGGTTGGCGCGAGGCGTTCGGCGACGGCGCGGCACAGGATGAGCTGTACAAGGCAATCAGCGAGGGCCGCCGTTTTCCCGGCATGGAGCATTGGGCGCCGCTGTTCCACGCGCGCATGGATACGCTGCTCGATTATTTGCCCGATCCATCCGTCTCGCTCGATCATCAGGCCGATGAGGTGCTGGCGCGCCGGCTGGAAATGATCGCCGACCATTTCGAAGCGCGCGGCATGGTGCCGCGCGACGGTGAATTGCCCTACCGTCCGCTGCCGCCCCGCGCCCTGTATTTGGATCGTGACGATTGGGACACGATGCTGTCGCGCGCGCCGGCTTTCATGTTCACACCCTACGGCATGCCGGACGGCGCGGCCGGGCACGATGCGGGCGGGCGTCCCGGCATGGTCTTTACGCAATCGGGCACGAACGCGTCCGGCGGCTTGTTCGATCAGTTGCGCGCGCAGAGTGAAAAATGGACCGCGGAGGGCCGGCGCGTTATCGTTGCCGCCTGGTCGCGCGGGTCACGCGAGCGGCTCGGCGCGTTGCTACGCGAACACGGGCTGAAGACAGAGGCGATCGAGGCCTGGGCCGAATATCCGCGCATCCGGCGCGGTACGATCGGGTTGATGATTGTGGCGCTGGAGCGCGGCTTCGTCTCCGAAAAGCTGGCGATTGTCGGCGAGCAGGATCTGCTCGGCGAGCGCATCAGCCGCCCCGCCCGCAAGCGCAAGCGCGCCGATCAGTTCATCGCCGATGCGGTGGAAATTGCCGAGGGTGATCTGGTCGTGCACCAGGATTACGGCATCGGCCGCTATGACGGGCTGGAGAAGCTGACGGTCGGCAACGCGCCGCACGATTGCCTGCGCCTGATCTATGACGGCGATGAGAAGCTGTTCCTGCCGGTCGAGAATATCGAGCTGCTCTCCCGCTTCGGCAGTGAGGCGGGAGCCGGGCTGGACAAATTGGGCGGTGCGAGTTGGCAGACGCGCAAGGCGCGCGCCAAGCAGCGCATACGCGAAATTGCCGGCGAGCTGATCCGCATTGCGGCCGAACGCCGCGTGCAGGATGCGGTGTCGGTGACACCGGCCGAGGGAAGCTGGGACGAGTTCTGCGCCCGCTTTCCGTTTGCCGAAACGGACGACCAGTCGCGCGCCATTGCCGACGTGCTGGAAGATCTGGCCGCGGGCAAGCCGATGGATCGCCTGGTGTGCGGCGATGTCGGGTTCGGCAAAACCGAGGTGGCCTTGCGTGCGGCCTTCGTGGTGGCGATGTCGGGCGCGCAGGTGGCCGTGGTGGTACCGACGACATTGCTCGCACGCCAGCATTACCGCGTCTTTACGCGGCGCTTCGAAGGGCTGGGCGCAACCGTGGCGCAGCTTTCGCGCATGGTCACCGCCAAGGAGGCGGCAGAAGTCAAGCGCGGCATCGCCGAAGGCAACATCAACATCGTCATCGGCACGCATGCGCTGCTGGCCAAGAACATCGCCTTTGCCGATCTGGGATTGCTGATCGTCGATGAGGAGCAGCATTTCGGCGTCAGCCACAAGGAGAAGCTGAAAGCCCTGAAAGCGGACGTGCATGTATTGACGCTGACCGCCACCCCCATTCCGCGCACGCTGCAACTGGCCCTGACCGGCGTGCGGGAAATGAGCCTGATCGCCACGCCGCCGGTCGATCGCCTGGCCGTGCGCACCTTCATCATGCCGTTCGACCACGTGGTCATCCGCGAAGCCATTCAGCGCGAACGCTTCCGCGGCGGCCAGATTTTCTGCGTCGTGCCGCGCGTGGAAGACCTCGACCGCATGGGCGAACGCCTGCGCGAAATCGTGCCCGATGCGCGCATGGTTCAGGCGCATGGCAAGCTCTCGCCCACCGAGCTCGAACGCGTCATGACGGAGTTCGGCGACGGCAAATACGACATTCTGCTCTCAACCAACATCGTCGAAAGCGGGCTGGACATGCCCGCGGTCAATACGCTGATCATCTATCGCGCCGACATGTTCGGCCTGGGACAGCTCTATCAGTTGCGCGGGCGCGTCGGCCGCGGCAAGCAGCGCGGCTACGCGTACCTGACCTGGCCGCCCGCGCACAAGCTGACACCGGCGGCCGAAAAGCGGCTGACGGTGATGCAGACGCTGGATACGCTGGGCGCCGGCTTTACGCTCGCCTCGCACGATCTGGATATTCGCGGCGCCGGCAATCTGCTGGGCGATGAGCAGAGCGGCCATATTCGCGAAGTTGGCATCGAACTCTATCAGCAGATGCTGGAAGATGCCGTCGCCGATCTGCGCGCCGCCAAAGGCCGCCGCCGCACGGAAGACCGGGATTGGACGCCCAACATCAACCTCGGCCTGCCGATCCTGATTCCCGAGGAATACGTGCGCGACCTGCCGGTGCGCCTTGGCCTCTATCGCCGCATCGGCGCACTGGAAAATGACGCCGAGGGTGAAGCGGTTGCCGCCGAGCTTGTCGACCGCTTCGGCAAGATGCCCGGTGAGGTCGAAAACCTTCTCAACGTCATGCGCATGAAACGCGCCTGCCGTGCGGCGGGTGTGGAAAAGCTGGAGGCGGGACCAAAAGGTATGGTGTTTCAGTTCCGCGCCAACAAGTTCCGCAATCCGGCGGGATTGGTCGAATGGCTAGGCACGACGAAGGGCACCGTGCGGTTGCGGCCGGATCATAAATTATCTCTGGTGCGGGATATGACGACGTCGGAGCGGGTACGGGCCGCGGGGGATGTGCTGGAGAATCTGGTGAGAATAGCGGACGTGAAGGTTTAGTCTAAGAGGTTCTTTTTTGAAAAAAGAACCAAAAAACTTTTGTCAGTTGGCGTATGCGTTGCGATTACGCGGGTGCCAACATTCAAAAGTCTTTTGGTTCTTTTTCTTCAAAAA
>CAXUNZ010000258.1:3063-4991 GCA_964252525.1 uncultured Acetobacteraceae bacterium | reverse complement strand
GGTTCGTGGCGGGCCGCTCAAGTTCAAGAAAGCCGCGTGATGGCCGGCCCGGGCGGCCCAGGGGCAGCTTCTGAAAACATGCCATCGGCGCGCTTGTTCGCCCGATGGCGGTCCAGTACCGTCGCTACGTGGCCCGCAAACCCGCCGACACATCCATCCCGCCACCGTTGCGCGCCCTTGGCGGCTGGGAGGAGGCCGAGTGGTTCGATCCCTCCGTCCTGACCGAAGGCGAGGTCGTCGGCATCACCCTCCCCGCCGTCGCGGGCAGCCGCAAGCAGAATTTCGAACTCGACGAACGCACGGCAGCCGCCGCCGATCCAAAGACACGCGGCGCCAAGAAAGCCGTGCCGGCACGCGTGCCGGCCGGCATCGGGCAAATCCTGGACGCCGCCGGCAGCATCCAGGCAGCCTCCTTCCGCAGGCCGAGATTCTTTTTCGGCGCGCCGCCCACCCTGTTCTTCGCGGCGGTTCCCACGGCGAAACTCAAGACCCGCGCGGCCGATGCGCTGCGTCGAAACCTGATTGCCAGCGCCTATCGAGGCTGCGTCTTGTCCCATCGGGCCGACCTCGTCACCGCCATGTTCTGGCCGGGCACGGAGGCGGAGGTGACCGCCTTCATCCGTGCGGCCGGCCCGCCTTACGCCCTGCATACGCAATTCGACCGCGCGGAGGAGGAGCGCCGATCGGCCGAACCGGCACGACGGGGCAGCCTGGGCAGAGCGTCGGCCGCCGCGCCACCCTCTCAAAGGCAGCAGGACACAGCGGAGCGCGAACGGCTTCTGACGGAACTGGATGGTCTGAGGGCAAAGATCTGCGAGCTTGAGCGCCTGCATTCGGTCGAGGGGGCCATGGAGACGCTGGGCCTGACGGATGCCCGCCTGCGGGCGATGCTGCTACTGCTTCACCCGGACAAGCACGGCAACAGCGAGGCGGCCAACGAAGCGGCCAAATGGATCAACGGCCTGCGGGACGTGCTCAGGCGGACCGCCAAAGGGTAGCGCACCGCCGGCCGGGATTGTCGCGCTTGGCCTGGAACTATGGCGGGGGCACAGGCACTGCGCCCACGATGGCCTGCAACGCCCCGAAGCGCTCGCGCATCCGCGCCACCGCGCGCTCATCGAGCAGGCTATGCGGCCCCTCTAGCACGCGCGAGCCGCAGGCCAGCAACTGATCGTGTATCGCCGGCGCGGCCGTGGACGCGGCGATATCCTGCAAGATGCGCAGCAGGCGCAAGCTGACCGGCAGGTCGTTTTGCGCGTAGTGGCGTATCTGCTCGAAGGCGGTTTCCATCAAGCCATCCAGATCGATCCATGGGATGGTGACGCGCAACACGTTCGGCGGATCGTACATCTGGTGCGCGGGAGGATCGCGGCTGATCCAGCAAATCAGAATACGGCCGAGCTGATCAAGGCAGGTAATCGCCGTGCTCGGATCGTTCACCGCAGGCGATATGGCTTTCAACGCGATGTCGACGATCTGCACCACGCCGAACTCCACATCCTGCTGCAATGTGCGGGCTGGCCCGATGTCGAATGTGCCAAGCAGCGCATCCAGTGCCTCCGCGTCGAGCCGATCCTCGCGGCTGACGCGCAGCAGCGGCACGCCGGCGGGCACGAAATGACCGATCCTGCGGAGCACGTGCACCCGCAGATTTCTCGCCTTGGCCACGGCAACGAGCCCGCCGGTATCGATATAGCGGATGTAGCCCGAAATGGGGCAGGCAACGGACGTGCAGGATGCATCCCAATGCGGCCGGCCGGCATCGATGCGTGAATGGCGCGCGCGGGGAAACGGCATCAGCTCGGTAATGACGTCCTCCGTCTCACGCGCAATGCGGTCGACGATATGATTGACGCTGATCGCCTGGCTGATATGGAAAATGAAAAAAATCAGCCAGCTGACGCACAGAAGCGCCAGCAGCATTGCAC
>CAXUNZ010000258.1:0-3053 GCA_964252525.1 uncultured Acetobacteraceae bacterium | reverse complement strand
GTCCATTGCGTCGTCTGATCCCGGATGAAACTGACCAGAATGCGCGGCGAGAATTGTGAAGAGGCGAGCGTCAGCGTCATCAGCAGAATGGCGAAGACGATTGAGACCACGGTCATGGTCGAGGTGGCAATATCGCCGAGGATGAGCTGCGCGATCGCCGGGTCCGCGCGCGAAGGAAACAGTGCGTGCGGCACCCAGGCGCTCAGCACGGGGAACGCCTCCTCGGCTTCGGAGAACATCATTCCCGCCGCGCCGAGCAGCAACGCAATCATTAACGGCCGCACGAGAAAGCCGCCGCGCAGCGCGTAAAGAAGCGAGCGCATGGCGAGGCCTAGGCGTCGGTGGCGTTTTGGCGTGATCAGGGTCGTCTCCCGGCAGAAAAGAAAGTTGTCCTTTTTTGAAAAAAGGACCAAAAAACTTTTGTTTGTCTGCGCGTGTGTTTGCGGCAGCGTATCGCTAAACGAGAAAAAGTTCTCGGGTTCTTTCTTTCAAGAAAGAACCGCTTTCCTCCTTCAGGCCTGCGGCGCGCACGCCCATTCCCGCCACAGCAGGATCAGCGCCGCCATGATCGCCGGGCCCAAAAACAACCCGAGCAACCCCCAAACTTCCACGCCGCCCAATATGCCGAGCAGCACCCAGATGAAGGGCAGTTTGGTGTGCCCGCCGATCAGCACGGGGCGGATGAAATGATCGGCGGTGAACGTCACGACCAGCCCCGCCCCGAGCACGGCCAGCGCCCAGGCCATCGAGCCCTTGGCGGCCAGTAGCAGGGCGGCCAGCCCGAAGGCCAGGCCCGCGGCGAAAGGGATCATCGCGGCCACGGCGGTGAGTGCGCCCAGGATCGTGGGGTGCGGCACGCCCGCGATGGCGTAAATGACGCCCAGCACCAGGCCCTCGCCCAGGCCAACCAGCACCAGGCCATCGACCGTGCCGTGAACGGAGGCGATGATCTGGCGGCCGACGCGCTCGCCTCCGGGGCCGAAGGCCCGCCGCGCGGCGCGGCGCATCTGCTGCGTGAGTTCGTGGCCCTCCTTGAAGAGGAAGAACAGGGTCAGCAGGGTGAAGAAGAACTGGGTCAGGCGACGGATTAGTGCCTCGCCGAAGCGGCGGCCTTCCGAGCCGGCCTGGCCATGTGTCGCGCGTTCGATCGTCTCGCGGGCTGCGCCGGGATTGCCGAGGTTCTTCTGCCACCAATCGTCGAATTGCGCCTGCCCTGCGGGCAGGTGGTGCAGCGCCTCCGGCTCGGGGATGCCGTGAGCCTGGGCGTTGCGCATCCACTCGGTGGCGGCGTGGACCTCGTGGGCCAATTGCAGGCCGATCAGGCCGAGAGGCACGATGAAGATGAGCGCGACGGCGCCGGTGAAGAGCGCCGGCAGAAGGATCGTGTGCCGCGCGCCCAGCCGCGCTTCCGTGCGGCGGTAGAGCGGCCAAAGGGCGATGGCAAACGTTCCGGCCCAGGCCAAGGCCGCAAGAAAATGCTGAAGCGTATAAAGCCCCATGAGCAGCAGCAGGAAAGCCAACGCGCCAACCGCCACAAGCTGCGGCCGTGTGCCCGAATGCGTTTCGATAAAACCCTCCTCAAACAGCAAAAGTTTTTTTGGTTCTTTTTTTCAAAAAAGAACAGCTTCCTTTTCTACGGCAAAAACACGTTCAACCCTGTCCACGCGCCCCGGCTGTAATTGAACCCCTCGACATGCGCGGTTTGCCGAGGCGCGCGATGCTTCCTCGCTGCCTCGGCGAGAAATGCCGGCGTGTCCGCAGCCGTGACAATCAGGGCGGCGGCGGGGATGTCGGCCGCGCCCCGGCCATTCGGCATCAACGTGATATCTGTGCCCGAGAGAAACATCAGGCTGGGTTCGGCATAGCCCGCGGCGACAAGGCCTGTGCCCAAGGGCGTGTCGCCGGTCCAGGTCGCGCGCAAGGCGGCCTGAAGGCGGGGCGCGATCCAGAGCGCATCCAGGCGCGGAAGTTCGAGGCCGAGGATGCTGGCATAGAGCAGAGCGGTTGCAGCACCCAGGCGTATCATGCCGCCCGGGCGGATGATCCAGGCCGATAGGAAAAGCGCGCAGACAAGAGGCGGCAGGCCGAGCCACCAGGGCGCATGCAGCAGGACGGGCAGCACAGCGGCACCGCATCCGATTGCCAACGCGGCTAAAGCGGCCAGTGCCGGTGCGGCAAGCTTCAACCAGCGCGGCGGATCGGCCAGGCCGGAAGCCGCCAGCAGCATCAAGGCTGGATAGAGCGGCAGGGTGTAATGCGGCAATTTCGTCGGAACGGCCTCGAACACCGCCCAGCTTGGAAGGAGCCAGCAGAGCAGAAAGAGCGTCGCGCGTTCGCGCCGGCGGGACCAGGCGGCGTGCAGACCCCACAAGACAGGCACGGTTGCGGGGAAGACGAGCAGCGGCAGGAGCAGCAGATGCGTGCCGGGCGGGGCGCCGTGGCTTTCCTCCGCGCCGGCGAGCTTGCGGCCGAGGTCGCCGGCGATGGCATCGGCGAAAAAGGCGCCGTGCGTGGCAAGGCCGATGGCGATCATCCAGGGCGCGACCGTCAGCAGCAGCAGCGCAATGCCCCATGCGGGACGTAGCCGGGAGAGCCAGGCGGCATCGCGGGTGGCGAGCGAGGCCGCAAGCGCGGTCAGGCCCACGACCATGGGCGCGATCGGACCCTTGATCAGGATTGCGGCACCCAGCGCCAGCCAGAACAGCGCGCAGGCGGCGCGGCCGACCGGCACCCCGATAAAGGCGCGGGCGAGCACGGACATGCCAAGCGTCGTGGCGCCGAGCAGGGCGGCGTCCGTCTTTGCCAGGTGCGCCTCCACGGTCAGCAGCACGCAGGAGGAAAGCAGCGCGGCCGCGGTCAAAGCGGCCTGTCGGCTCGCCAGTAGCGTCAGGCCGAGGCTGTAGGTGGCCAGGATTGCGGTCATCGCCCCAAGCAGCGAGGGGATGCGATACGGCCAGATCGGGTTCGCCAGGCCAGGCCCGGCCAGCGCGGCCGCCGGCGCCTGCAGCCAGTAGATGCCGATCGGCTTGCGCAGCCGCGGCGTGGTGCCGTTC
>CAXUNZ010000257.1:4716-5008 GCA_964252525.1 uncultured Acetobacteraceae bacterium | reverse complement strand
ATCCCGCGCTGATGCTGTCTGAGCGCAGCATCGGCATCGTCGGCGCGCGCAATGCCTCCTCCAACGGCATGCGCATGGCCGAAGCGCTCGCCACCGATTTGGCCAGAAGCGGCATCGTGGTGGTTTCGGGCATGGCGCGCGGCATTGATGCGGCCGCCCATCGCGGCGCCATGGCCGTGGGCCACACGATTGCCGCGGTCGCCGGCGGCCTGGACCAGCCCTATCCGTCCGAACACGCCGAGCTGCAGGCCAGGATTGCAGAGCGCGGCGTCGTGGTGGCCGAAGCCCCGCT
>CAXUNZ010000257.1:0-4706 GCA_964252525.1 uncultured Acetobacteraceae bacterium | reverse complement strand
GCTGGGCACCGCGCCGCAATCGCGCCATTTCCCGCGCCGCAACCGCATTATCGCCGGCCTCAGCCTGGGTCTGGTCGTGGTCGAGGCGGCGCTGCGCAGCGGCACGCTGATCACCGCCCGCCTGGCGCAGGACGCGGATCGGGAGATCTTCGCCGTCCCCGGCTCGCCGCTGGACCCGCGCTGCCACGGCAGCAATGACCTGATCCGCCAGGGCGCACATTTGACCGAGGGTGCTGCCGACGTGCTCGCCCATCTGCCCGACCACCCTGGCCGCCGTGGCCTGGGACGTGACCCGCTGTTTGCCGCCGGCTCTCCCGACGGCTTCGCCGAACGGCCTGCCGCCGCACCCCTTGCACCGGACCCGCCGCCCGCCGAACTGGCCCGCATCCGCGCCCGAGTGCTCGAATTGCTAAGTCCCACGCCGACCGACATTGACGATCTGATCCGGCGTAGCCAGTTTCCGCCGTCCGCGGTCATGGCGGCTTTGTCTCAGCTGGAGCTGGGCTTGCGCGTGGAGATCGTTCCGGGGAACCGAGCGTTATTGTTATAAAAAGGCTGTTCTTTTTTGAAAAAAAGAACCAAGAAACTTTTATCCATTTAGACGGGCCGTGGGGCCAGCGCTCGACTCAACAAACAAAAGTTTTTTGGTTCTTTTTTTGAAAAAGAACTGCTTTCTTAGGAACTTAAATGTCTGACGTCGTCGTCGTAGAATCCCCTGCCAAAGCCAAAACAATCAACAAATACCTCGGCGGCGGATACACGGTTCTGGCCAGCTTCGGCCATGTGCGGGACCTGCCCCCAAAGGACGGCTCCGGCCGCCCGGACGAGGACTTCGCCATGGATTGGGCCGCCGACGAACGCGGCCAGCGCCAGGTGAGCGCGATTGCCAAGGCGCTGAAAGGCGCCAAGACCCTCTACCTCGCCACCGACCCCGACCGAGAGGGCGAGGCGATTTCCTGGCACGTGCGCGCCATGCTGGCGGAGAAAAAGGCCCTGGCCGGCGTGGACGTGCAACGCATCACGTTCAACGAAATCACCAAGAGCGCGATCACCCGCGCCATGGCCCATCCCCGCCAGCTCGATCAGCCGCTGATCGAGGCCTACATGGCCCGCCGCGCGCTGGACTACCTGGTGGGCTTCACGCTCAGCCCCGTGCTGTGGCGCAAGCTGCCCGGCAGCCGCAGCGCCGGGCGCGTGCAGAGCGTGGCGCTGCGCCTGGTCTGCGAGCGCGAGGCGGAGATCGAGGTTTTTCGCGCCCGCGAATACTGGACTGTGGAGGCCGCGTTCCTGACCCCGGCCGGGGCACCGTTCACCGCCCGCCTGACGCATCTGGACGGCAAGAAACTCGACCAGTTCGATTTGAGCACGGCCGAACTGGCCAACCGCGCCCGCGCGGCGGTCGAAGCCGGCAATTTCAGCGTGGGCACCATCGAGCGCCGCCGCGTCAAGCGCAACCCGCCCGCGCCCTTCACCACCAGCACGCTGCAGCAGGAAGCCAGCCGCAAGCTGGGGATGGGCGCGCAGGCGGCCATGCGCACCGCCCAGCAACTCTACGAAGGCGTGGAGTTGCACGGCGAGACCACCGGACTGATCACCTATATGCGCACCGATGGCGTGCAGATGGCCCGCGAGGCGATCGAAGCCATTCGCGGCCATGTCCGCGCCGCCGTGGGCGCGGAATACGTGCCCGACCGCGCGCGCGAATACACCTCCAAAGCCAAGAACGCGCAGGAAGCGCATGAAGCGGTGCGCCCCACCGATGTTTCGCGCACGCCGGCCGATGTCGCGCGCTATCTGTCTTCCGATCAGCAGCGACTGTACGAACTGATCTGGAAACGCGCGGTTGCCAGCCAAATGGCGTCTGCCGAACTCGACCAGGTCGCGGTCGATGTCGTCGATGGGCATGTGAAATTGCGCGCCAATGGCAGCATCGTTGCCTTCGACGGCTTTCTGAAGTTGTATCGCGAGGGCAGCGACGAGGAGGCGGCGGAGGGCGCCGATGGTGAAGACAATCGCGTCCTGCCCTCCATGGCCGAGCGCGACCGCCTCGTGCGCAAATCCGCGCAGGCGCTGCAGCATTTCACCCAGCCGCCACCCCGCTATTCGGAGGCGAGCCTGGTCAAGAAGATGGAGGAGCTGGGAATCGGCCGCCCTTCCACCTATGCCTCGATATTGTCCGTGCTGCGTGACCGCAATTACGTGCGCCTGGAAAACCGCCGCTTCGTGCCGGAGGATCGTGGCCGGCTGGTGACCGCGTTCCTGACCAGCTTCTTCGAACGCTACGTGGATGCGGGCTTTACCGCCGGACTTGAAGAAAAGCTCGACGAAGTCTCGGACGGGCGGCTGGACTGGCGGGCGCTGATGCGCGCGTTTTGGGAGGATTTTTCGCGCACCGTCGAACAGACGCGCGACCTCAAGATCACCGATGTCATCAATGCCTTGGACGAAGACCTCGGCGCGCATTTCTTCCCCGCGCGGCAGGATGGCAGCGATCCGCGCACCTGCCCCTCCTGCGGCAACGGCCGCCTCGGCCTCAAGCTCGGCCGCTATGGCAGCTTCATCGGCTGCTCGAATTATCCCGAATGCCAGTTCACCCGGCGCCTCGCGCTGGAGGGCGGCGAGGGCGAGGGCGAGGTGCTCAAGGACGGGCTGCGCAATCTCGGCGCGCACCCGGACACGAAAGAGGACATCACTGTCCGCCGTGGCCCCTACGGACTCTATGTCCAGCAGGGCGAGCCGGATCCGAACGACAAGAAAGCCAAGCCGAGACGCACCTCACTCCCCAAAGGTGTTGATGGCGAGACGATTACTTTGGAACAGGCGCTCGGTCTGCTGTCCCTGCCGCGCCATGTCGGCATCCATCCCGAGACCAAGTTGCCGATCGAGGCGGGGTTGGGGCGCTTCGGACCCTATGTGAAAATGGGCGCCATTTTCGGCTCGCTTGACAAGGATGACGATATCCTCGCCGTGGGACTGAACCGCGCGGTGGATGTGCTCGCGCGCAAGATGGCCGGTCAACGCGTAATCGGCACGCATCCGAAAGACGGCCAGCCGGTGCAGGTGCGCAAGGGCCGCTTTGGACCCTATCTGCAGCACGGGCAGATCGTCGCCAATCTGCCCAAGACGCAGACGCTCGAAGACGTGACGCTGGAGGAGGCGTTGGTCACGCTTGGCGAAAAGGGCAAGGCGCTGAAACCGAAGGCGGGCCGTGGAAAGGCGGCGCGCGCCAAGCCGCGGGCGGCGGCGCCGGTGGTCAAGGCCGCGGCGAAGCCTGCGGTGAAAAAGGTCAAGGCAAAGAAGTAAAGTTGGGGGGATGTTGCTGACGTACACGTCAGCCCCCCCAAACCCCGTCATCTGTTTTGGCGTTACTCATTCCAATTATGTAACAATACACGGTGCGCTCCTGACGTTCAGCGTCGCGCACTTTCCTCCCGCCGTGGCCTGAGGCACAAGAGAGATGTGATTACACGCTCGGACATCATCTGGCTCGGCGTCAGCGCGGGCGTCACCGGCGGCCTCGTTGGCGGCCTGTTGCTGGGCATCGGCCTGGGCATGGTGGTCAACCACATCTATGGCGGCTTTCTCTTCATCATCCCCGGCGCACCGGCCTCCGGCCTGATCGGCTGGCTGCTCGCCCGGCGCCTTGCGGCGCAAGCGGAGTGATGAGCGGCCGGCGTTGGCACTTCATCGCCGGCCGCCCGTTTCTGCCCGATTGTGCCGACCCATTTGCCGCGGGGCTGGGCGGCACCGAACAGGCGGTCATCCACCTCACGGCCGCGCTGGCCGCGCTTGGCGATCACGTCAGCGTTGCCGGCGCCGTGGTCAAGGCGCGCAGGTTAGAAGGCGTGGATTGGCAGCCCGCCGCAAGCGGGCACGCCGATATCACAGTGGCCATCAATGACGCCCGGTTGCTGCCGCCGGACGCGTCCAATCCGGCTGTGTGGTTTCACAATGAGGTAGAGCTGGGCAAGGAACTTCGACGCTTCCGACTGTCCGCGCTAATCCGCCACCGGCCTGTGGCGGTCTTCATCGGCAAGGAACAGGCACGCGCGGCATCTCGCCTGTTGCCATTCCGGCGGCGCGTGGTCATTTCCTACGGCTTGTCGGATCGCGTGCTGAGCGCAGCGTGGGCCAACACGCCGCCGCTACCCACGGCGATGTTCACCAGCCAGGCCTATCGTGGCTTGAAGGAGGTGTTGGCGATCTGGCAGGGCCAGGTTGCCGCGGCCGTTCCCAACGCCGAATTACACGCTTTTATCGCCGAAGCAGACGTTGCGGCCTATCGCGCGCTCGTCACGCGATCCGGCATCAGGATTGCGCCACGAATTGGCAATGATGCCGTACTGGAGCGGCTTCGGCAAACGCGCATGCTCCTGGCACCCGGCCACGTGTCAGAAACATTTTGTCTTGCCGCGGCGGAAGCGGTTGCCGTGGGGGTGCCGGTGGTAACACTAGGTACAGGCTCGCTGAAGGAACGCGTGCGGCATGGCGTCGATGGGTTCATCTGCAGCAGCTACAAGGAGATGGCGGAACGCACGCGAACCCTGCTGACCGATGATGCGATGTGGCGGCGCATGCAAGCCGCCGCGCTCTCCACCCGCACCGGCCGGGACTGGAAAACGGTGGCTCGCCAATGGCAGGACCTCTTCCCAATGTCCTGATGCCCATTTGCAAAAGTCTTTTGGTTCTTTTCTTCAGAAAAGAAC
>CAXUNZ010000256.1:4552-5021 GCA_964252525.1 uncultured Acetobacteraceae bacterium | reverse complement strand
GTTGCGCTTTACGACCAAATTCGACGCGGTTGAGCCCTTGTTGGGGCTGGCACATCGCGGCCGCACGCGGGTGCGATTTTCGCTCAATGCCCGCGCGGCGGAGCGGCACGAGGGCGGGGCGCCGCGCATGGCCCGGCGGCTGGCGGCGCTGCGGGCGATGGCGCAGGCGGGCTACCCCGTGGGATTGACGGTGGCGCCCATTCTGCGCCTGGAGGGTTGGGCCGTGGCGTACGACCGGCTGTTCGCCGATGTGGCCGATGCGCTCGACGGCGTCGCCGGCGTGGATTTGACCGCGGAGCTGATCACTCATCGCTTCACGCCGAAATCGAAAGATGTGCTGGCCCAATGGTATCCCGGCAGCGCGCTGGAGATGGACGAGGCGCTGCGGAGCCGGAAAACAACGAAGTTCGGCTCCGTCAAATACGTGTTTCCGCGGGAAGAAATGGGCGCTATGCGAACCGCCATAGAA
>CAXUNZ010000256.1:316-4542 GCA_964252525.1 uncultured Acetobacteraceae bacterium | reverse complement strand
AGAAAGTTCGATCAGCCAGCGGCTCCCCAACGCAAGAGTTTTGTATTGGACCTAAAAAAAACGACCGGGGGGTTTGGGGGGGATGGCACATCCCCCCAGCCTTTCTAGCCGAAGACCAAAACCCGCCCGTCATAAGAAGGCACCAACAACCGATTGCAAAACGGCGTCGGCACATTGAATTTGGCGTGCATGTAATCGATGCCCCAATCGGCGCTGTCCCAGATCTTGATCAGGTTCGGACCCGCTTCATTCACCCAGTTCGCGCCGTAGGCGACCAGCCGGCCAGTGGTAATTGTTGCGTTGGCGTTGCCATACCAGGGCATCAGCGCCCACAGGATGGCGGTGTTATCGCCCTCCGCCTGGCAGGTCAGGGACAGCATGCCGCCTGGCATGCCGCCGGGCGGGGCCATGCCTTGCGAGGCGACTTCCTGACCGGCGGCAATCCAGCTCAGGCTGAAATCGGGGTTGAGCCTGGCCGCTTGGACCGTGCCGTTCTCGCCTTGCACGAACAGCATGATTCCATGATCGGGGCTTTTGTAGCCGACCGGACTGCCGTGGATGTGACGCGTGTAGCCGTCGAAGGCGGAGGGCAGCGTGTCCAGTTGCGTGGGCGCCAAATTCAGGCCCAGGCCGCAATAGGTGACCGCCCAGGGCGGCGAGAGCAGTTTCGCCCAATTGCCGGCAATGGCATCCGGCGCGAAATCGGCCCGCTGGGTCTGGCCGAGATTGGCGCTGTCGAGCACGTAGTAGATGCCGTCCTTGCCGCCGCCGACGATGACATCGCGGTCAAAGCCGGTCAGCGAGCGCGGCAGCGGCAACGGGCCGCCGGAGCCGAGATCCTCATCGCCGACGATATGGGCGTTGCTGGAGTTGTTCGCCGCATTCGCCGGCGGCATGTCCATCCCGTCCGGCGGATCGCTGTCGGGGGAGGGCAGCGTGGGATCGTCACCGGCGCGGCCAGCATCCGAGTAGGGCGACCACCAATCCACGCATTTCAGGCTCGCGGGTGTCGTGCCGCTTGCGGGCGTGTAGGCCAATTTGAAAAAACTGTTGCCGAAATTGCCGCTCGGCGGGTCGAAGGCGCCATTGCCGGTCATGCCGTGCAACATGTTTTCCGCATCGACTGAGAGTCCCTGGCCCGCCTGCCAGATTCCGGCGCCTGGATATTGGCCGGACCCCGTGGTCCAGGCGGCGGCGATTTTCGGCTGGGAGGGCTCGGTGACATCGATGGCGAGCACCCAGCCGAGATTGGTCGATGCCGATTCCAGGAAGGATCCGAACGGGATGAACACCGTGGTCGTGCCGTTCGCGCCCAGGAGTGTCAGGGCCGGGCGCTGTTTGCGGGGCACCGCGCCGAGCGTCTGCACGGGCGCATTGCCGGGCGGCTGATAGGTGGCACCGTTCAATACCAGAGGCGGGGCGAGATCGGCCCCGCTCGCCAGGGAGAGAGAATGCAGCGTGTAGATGGCGCGCGCCATGGTGCCATCCACGCTCGATGTCGAGACGCAATAGAGCGTGTGCGTGGCGAGGTTGATGACCGGCGTGGAGAGGATGCCCCAATAGGGGTTGATCATGTACATGTCCCACTGCCTGGTGATCGTCACCGGCCGGCCGACATTACGTTTCCACAACAGCGCGCAGGTGAGCACGTCGAAGGCATAGACGTTGTTGGACATGTCGCAGACGAAAGCGACGTTGTGCGTTAGGCCATCGTTCATGGCCAGGCCGGCGACGGCGAGCACCTGGCCTTCGGCGCCGCGCGGGTCATCGAGCTTGAACTCGCCGAGGACGCGCACGCCGGCGCGTTGCACGTGCTCCGACGTCAGAGTCCAGGACGGATCGGCCAGGCAGCCCATGCGCGCGTTGCCGAAGCTGCGGGTGAGGACGTTGGCGGTCATTGCGCGGCCCTCCGCGTCAGCATGGCCTGCGCGCTTGCCGCCGCCAGGACGAGGATAATGGGAACAATGAGGAATTTGATATCCACAACCTGATCCAACGCGGCGGCGGCGGCCATGCCCCACAGAAAAGGCTGCAAGGAAGCCGGTTTCTCGATTTGTTCTTTTATGGTGCGCATCAGAATTGCTCCGGAGAAAGGGTTTGAGGGGCGGTGTATTCGATCCGAAAAGAAAACGGCGTGCCGGTCCGAGGCACATCGCTTCCGGTCAGAACGATCGTGTGCCAGCCTGTCACCGCCGCTGTCGCGGTTGGCTCTGCGTGAGTGTTGCCTTGCGTGTCCGTCACGCGTGCCGAGACGCGTCCGGCGAACTGGGTATCGATGCTGAGTTCGGTCCTGAACGCCGAGCCGCTTTCGATCCAGACGCGGCCGATGGTGATTTCGCCGTTCCTTGCCGGGCCGATGTCCAGATCGTCCGCGCCGAAGAAGCTTTGCGTGACAGGCAATTTGGCAAAGGTGATGTGATCGTCCAGACCGGCCGGTGCCCAGAAGCCGTAGCCTTGCCCATTGGCCGCGGGCGGGATGCCGAACACCATGTTGCCGTTGCCGTCCACGACACTGTCCTGGGCATTGTGGCCGGTATAATCGTGCATCACGGTGCCGGGCGCATGGCCCGTGCGGCAGGTGATGGTGGTCCAGTCCGGATTCCAGATATCGTTGCTGAGCGCGATCAATGCGCCGGGCGGGCCGGTGCGCCGCAGGATATAGGTGTGCGCATCGCTGTAGGCGATTTGCGCGTCTCCATTTGCAAGGTTGCGGGCGCACCAGACGAGATTGGCGATCTGCCGGTCCAGCGCGTAGCCGTTCATCGATTTGGGCAGCCAGTCCTTTACATAGACCATGGGCAGGCCGGTCATGCCGAGCATCAGGGCCAAGCCGAGCGTCTTGTTGTTGACGATGGTGGCCCAGCCATCCGTTTCGCTGTCCATGCTGGAGACGAACGTCACGGCCTTGAGGGAATTGCGGAATGCCAGCGCGTTGGTGCCCATCCATGACATCTGCCAGCCCTCGGCGCCGCCGGCCTTCATGCACGCGGGATAGGCCATGTTTTCCTGAAAGGCGAAATCGAGTGCCGAGGCGCGCTGGCCTACCTGGTTGATCCACCAGTTTTCCGTGTCCGGATTGCCGTCATCGTATTCACCGAAGAATTCAAGGGCAGACATGGGCCACGTGGTCATCCAGGCATGAACGAAGCTGACGTTCATGCCCTTCATGTCGTCCAGGCGCGCGCCTTGCGTGCCGGTGGTTTGGAACAGCCAGCTTCCGGCGGCGATCAGGGCGTCCCAGACGGCGTTTTTCGGGGTTGCGTTGACGGGACAGAGTTCGTCACCGAAGGCGAAATCATCCGCTGGCGCGGGGACCGGGTCTTCGGGCACGCGGGGCGGATCGCCGCGGAAAAAGGAGGGCTGCTTGGCAAAACGGCCGTTTGTTTCGCCCGTGGCGGACCGGTAGAGGTATGTGCCGTTGTTGCCGCCCATGCGCTGATGATTGACGACGTCCAGCCACACCTTCATGCCATTGGCGCGGCAGATGGCCACCGCGCGGCGCAATTTCTCGGCGGAGCCGAAGCGGGTCGGGGTACCTTTCGATCCTATGTCGTAATCGTCATACGGGTTGTAGCCGTCATCGCCTGGGCCGTTTCCGCCTTGGCAGATCAGCGAGTTTGGAAAAAGGATATCCGTGAAGCCCTGGCTCGCCCACAGATTCGCGTGCTGGGCGATGGTGTCGTACCACCAGGGTGTGTTCGGCGTCATTGCGTCCACCGGCGCCGGGACGGAAAGGGTTGGCTGGCCGTTGGCGTTCTGGCGGTAATTCGCCCACAGCATCACGCGCGAGTTTGGAACCATGTGCGGACCCTCTATCTTTCGCTGTCGGAACGTTTGAGACTACAGGACGCCATTCCTAGAAGCTTCACGCGGGGGGCCTGGCGGCTTGCGGCGGCGGCTGCGCGGTTGGCCAAGCGGGATGGCGTGGCGGGCGCGGCAAGACCGGCCGCGTGGGCAGGATACTGGCGCGCATTGCGGCGGGGGGGTTCGCGGCGGTGGCGGCAGGAGGCTCGGCGGCTTGTTGCTGTCGGGGCTGGCCGGCGTGGGCGGCGAGCATGGTTTCGATCTGAGCCTGATTTAGATGGTGACTGTCCAGCAGCAGCAATGCTGTCTCCCACGCCTCGCCGGCGAGCATGAAGCCCAAGGTGCGGCGGGCGAGTTCCAGCTTTTCGCGTTCGTCATCCGGCAGGCTGAAGCGCTCGCGCATCCACAAGGCGTGAATCGGT
>CAXUNZ010000256.1:0-306 GCA_964252525.1 uncultured Acetobacteraceae bacterium | reverse complement strand
AGGGAATGCCGCAGATGCCGCGGGTGAGGCGCAGGTATTCGGCGCGGCGGCGCCCGAAGAGGTCCGGCCGGCCGCTTGGCACGGCACCGATGGCGGCGGTGATTTCGTCCAGGTGCCTGGTCAGGATCAGCGCGAAAAGCTGGTCCAGATCCGCGAAGTGGACGCGAATGGCGCGTTGCGTCAGGCCCGTGGCGGTGGCGAGCTCCCGCAAGGTGACTGGCAGGCGGCCATGGGCGATGAAGATGGCGCGCGCGGCTTCCAGGATGTAGGCGCGGCGCCGGCGGTCCCGTTCGGTGGGCGTGGGGC
>CAXUNZ010000255.1:4430-5093 GCA_964252525.1 uncultured Acetobacteraceae bacterium | reverse complement strand
CCGTTTCTCGCGCTGGCACTGACGTTGACCGCGGTGCTGGTGCCGGGACGGCTTTCACTCAGCCGCACCGCGCTGGCGATTGTGCCGGTGGCCTTGGGCGCGGTGCTGTTCGCGCTGGCTCAGCGGGCGGGCATGATGCGCCTGGTGGAGCGGGCTGCCGCGCGGCTGGGATTCGGCGCATCGATGGCAGGGCTGCATGACGGGCTGATGGCGCTGCATGCGCGCCGCGACAGCGTGCTGCGGGCCTTCGGGCTGCACATTTTATCCTGGAGCCTGGGCGGTGCCGAGGTCTTCGTCATCCTGCGCGCCATCGGCTACGGGGTCAGCCCAGGACCGGCTTTTGCCATTGAGGGGCTGGGCATGGCGGCCCGCAGCTTGGGATTTGCGCTACCGGCGGGGCTGGCGGCGCAGGAGGCGGGCTTTGTCCTGGCATGCGGCGCGTTCGGGATCGGGCCGCAGGAGGGGTTGGCGCTGTCCATGGTTAAGCGGCTGCGGGAGTTGCTGGTTGCGGCGTCGGGTTTGGTGGTCTGGAGTACTCACCGAAGGTCTACTGCGGTCGAAAGAAGGATCGGGGGAGCAATGCCTGCCCCCCCGGACCCCACGTCTTCAATTTAGGTAGGCCATGCGTCAGGCGCAGGGCTGGCGGTGTGGCTTGGGCGCACA
>CAXUNZ010000255.1:0-4420 GCA_964252525.1 uncultured Acetobacteraceae bacterium | reverse complement strand
TGCTGTCTAGACTGGCAGCCCTTTCGAATCGAAGAGTCCTCGTCCCATGCCCGGTGTTGATGTTCTTGCCTCGGCCTTCAGCGGCGCCAATGCCGCCTTCATAGCGGACACCTACGCCAAATGGGTGGAGAACCCCGCGGCGGTCGATGCCAGCTTCGCCGAGCTTTTCGCCTCCCTGCCTGATGAGGCGCGCTCGATCCTGACCGATGCCTCCGGCCCCTCCTGGGCGCCGCGCGATTTCGGTCTGAGTGACGGCGAGACAGCCGCGGCGAGGCCGGCAGGGCTGCCGGAGCGGCGGGTGGCGCCGGCCTCGATCGAGGGCGTTCGCGCGGCGACGCTGGACAGCATCCGGGCGCTGATGATGATCAGGGTCTACCGCGTGCGCGGGCACCTGGAGGCCAAGCTCGATCCGCTGGGTTTGCAAATTCCCAAGGCGCATCCCGAACTCGATCCGCGCAGTTACGGGTTTTCGCCGGCCGATTGGGACAGGCCGATCTTCATCGACCGCGTGCTGGGGCGCGAGAGCGCGACCTTGCGCGAAATCGTCGACGTGCTGCGCACCAGCTATTGCGGACCGATCGGCGTGGAATTCATGCACATCCAGGACCCTGAGCAGAAGGCCTGGATCCAGCGGCGCATCGAGGGCGCACCTTGGGTCGGCGCGTTCGATGCACCGGCCAAGCGGGAGATTTTGCGCCAGTTGACCGAGGCCGAGGGGTTCGAGGCGTTCTGCCAGAAGCGCTACGTCGGAACCAAGCGCTTCGGGCTGGAGGGCGGAGAAGTCACCATTCCGGCACTGCACACGATCATCGACACGGTGGCTGCCTCGGGGACGAATGAACTCGTCATCGGCATGCCGCATCGCGGACGTCTGAATACGCTGGTCAATATCGTCAAGAAGCCGCTGAGCGCAGTGTTTTCGGAGTTCGCCGGCGCCAGCTTCAAGCCGGACGATGTGCAGGGTTCGGGCGATGTGAAATACCATCTGGGGACTTCGACGGATGTCGAAATCGCCGGCCGCATGGTGCATATCTCGCTGCAGCCCAATCCCAGCCACCTGGAGGCGGTCGATCCCGTAGTGGTGGGAAAGGTCCGGGCGCGCCAGGACATGGCGGGCGATCTTGAGTCCCGCCGCTCCGTCATGGGCATATTGCTGCACGGCGATGCGGCCTTTGCCGGGCAGGGGCTGGTCTATGAAACTTTGGCGATGAGCCAGTTGATCGGCTATCGCACGGGCGGCACGATCCACGTGATCGTCAATAACCAGATCGGCTTCACCACGGTGCCGGCGCATGCCTATTCGGGGCTGTATTGCACCGACGTGGCCAAATCGATCCAGGTGCCGATCATCCATGTCAACGGCGATGAGCCGGAAGCGGTGGTGTTCGCATCCCGCATGGCGGCCGAATTCCGCCAGCGCTTCGGCGTCGATTTCGTGCTGGATATCGTGTGCTATCGCCGGCACGGACACAATGAGACCGACGAGCCGGCCTTTACGCAGCCGATCATGTACCGCGCCATCCGCGACATAAAGACCACGCGCACACTCTATGCCGAACGCCTGGTGCGCGAGGGTGTGATCGGGCCCGACGACGCGCAGGCGATGTGGAACACGCTGTTCACGCAATATGACGAGGCGCAGCAGGCGGCTTCGTCCTACCGCGTCAACAAGGCCGATTGGCTGGAGGGCAAGTGGCGGGGCCTGGCGCGGCCGGAAGCCGATGACGAGACGGAGGAGGCGACCGCGGTGACGACGGCGGCGCTGCGGGAGGTCGGTCTGGCGTTGGCTGCCCTGCCCGCCAATTTCGACGCGAACCCGAAAATCGCACGCCAGCTCGAAGCCAAGCGGCAGATGATCGAGACGGGCGAGGGCATCGACTGGGCGACCGGCGAGGCGCTGGCATTCGGCACTCTGCTGGTGGAAGGCAATCACGTGCGCCTCTCGGGCGAGGATTGCCAGCGTGGCACGTTCAGCCAGCGCCATGCGGTGCTGATCGATCAGACCAACCAGAACGAATACACGCCACTGAACAACATCCGGCCCAAGCAGGCGCGCATCGAGATATTTAATTCGCTGCTATCGGAAGCCGGCGTGTTGGGGTTCGAATACGGCTACACGCTGTCAGACCCTTGGACGCTGGTGTTGTGGGAAGCGCAGTTCGGCGATTTTGCCAACGGCGCGCAGGTGATCATCGACCAGTTCCTGGCCAGCGGCGAGACGAAATGGCTGCGCATGTGCGGGCTGACGCTGCTGCTGCCGCATGGCTATGAGGGCCAGGGGCCGGAGCACTCCTCGGCGCGGTTGGAGCGGTATTTGCAGCTTTGCGCCGAGCGCAACATGACCGTTGGCAACCTGACGACACCGGCCAATTACTTCCACGCGCTGCGGCGGCAGATGAAGCGCAATTTCCGCAAGCCGCTGGTGCTGATGACGCCCAAATCGCTGCTGCGGCACAAGCTGGCGGTCAGCACCGCGGACGAGTTTACGGGGCAGAGCCGGTTTCGCGCGGTGATCGGCGAGGTGGACCAGATCGCGCCCGCGGTCGAGGTCAAGCGCGTGGTGCTGTGCTCGGGCAAAGTCTATTACGACCTTCTGGCGGAGCGGCGGGACAGGGGCATCGCCGATGTGGCGATCCTGCGCGTGGAGCAGCTTTACCCATTCCCTGACAAGCCGCTGGCGTTTGCGCTCAAGCCCTACGCCAAGGCGCAGATCATGTGGTGTCAGGAGGAGCCGGAGAATATGGGCGGCTGGAATTTCGTCGACCGGCGGATCGAGCGGGTGCTGACGGCGCTGAAGCATCGGGCCAAGCGGCCGATTTATGTTGGCCGCCGCGCGGCGGCGAGCCCGGCGACGGGCTTGGCCAAGGTTCATGCGGCAGAGCAGGCAGCATTGGTCGCTAAGGCGCTGACGGTAGAGTAGGGCGGGCAGGATCTGGCTGACGTATGCGTCGCCCCCCCCCTCGATTTTTGAAACCTCGCCTTAACTGATGACGGGGGTCTGGGGGACCGGCTCGGTCCCCCCAGTTCTTTCACGCCCAAAGAGGAAACAAGCAATGTCTGCCGAAATCCGCGTGCCCACCCTGGGCGAAAGTGTCACCAGCGCCACGATTGCGCGCTGGCTGAAACAGCCGGGCCAGGCGGTGGCGGCCGACGAGCCTCTGGTCGAGCTCGAGACCGACAAGGTGACCGTGGAGGTCAACGCGCCGTCCGCGGGCGTGATGGGAGCATTCGGCGTGCAGGAGGGCGCAGAGGTCGAGGTCGGCGCCGTGCTGGGTCACGTCGAGGATGGCGACGGCACCGTAGCGCCATCGCACCCGGGCGTCGTGGTTGCCGCCTCCGTCAGGCAAACCGCAGCCCCGGCACCAACGCCGGCGCCGGAAGCGGCCAAGGCCACGATGACCGAGCCTGGCGTGCATGCGCCGCCGGAGCCGCCTGGGCCGGTGTCCCGGCCCGCCGCGCCGCCCGCGCCATCGGCGCAGGGGCACGCGCCGTTGCCGGCGGCGGCCAAGATCATGGCCGAACGGGGGGTTGATGCGGGCGCCCTGCCGAATGGTTCCGGCAAGGATGGACGGGTCACCAAGGGCGACGTGCTCGAGTTTCTGGCGCGTCCTGCGCCCGCGCCGGCGCCCGCACCTGAAGCCCGCGCGCCGCGAGAGGCCGATGCGCGGGAAGAACGCGTGCGTATGACCAGGCTGCGCCGCACGATCGCGCAGCGCCTGAAGGAAGCGCAGAATACCGCGGCCATGCTGACCACCTTCAATGAGGTGGATATGTCCGCGGCGATGGCGTTGCGGGCCGAGTACAAGGATCGCTTCGAAAAGAAGCATGGCGGCGTGCGCCTGGGGTTCATGAGTTTCTTCGTGCGCGCCTGCGTGGCCGCTCTGAAGGAGTTTCCGGCGGTCAATGCGGAGATTTCCGGCGAGGACATCATCTACAAGAACTACGTGCACATGGGCATTGCCGTGGGCGGCGCGAACGGGCTGGTGGTGCCGGTGCTGCGCGACGCCGATCGCATGGGATTTGCGGAGATCGAAGGCGGCATCGCCGATTTCGGCAAGCGGGCGCGCGATGGGCAATTGAAGCTGGACGAGCTGGCGGGCGGAAGTTTTTCGATCACCAATGGCGGGATCTACGGCTCGCTGATGTCCACGCCGATCTTGAACCCGCCGCAATCGGCGATTTTGGGCATGCACAAGATCCAGGATCGACCAATTGCGGTAGGCGGAAAGATCGAAATCAGGCCGATGATGTATCTGGCGCTGTCGTATGATCACCGCATTGTGGACGGCAAGGAAGCGGTGTCGTTTTTGGTGCGGGTGAAGGAAGGGGGGGAGGAGCCTCGGCGGCTTTTGTTGGGGCTTTGACGGAAAGCAAAGGCCAGGGGCTTTGCCCCTGGACCCCACTGGGGACAAGTCTGGAG
>CAXUNZ010000254.1:354-5096 GCA_964252525.1 uncultured Acetobacteraceae bacterium | reverse complement strand
CCAAAAGGCCGGGGATAGGAAGAGTTGGCGGGAATGTGCCATTCCCACCCGATGCACCACGCCGCGCGCTTTGACGAAGGGCTGACCCTGGAGTGTGGCCAGACCCTGGCGCCGATCGATATCGCCTATCGGACCTATGGCGCGCTGAATGCGTCGCGCAGCAACGCCGTGCTCGTCTGCCACGCGCTGACGGGCGACCAATACGTGGCCGAGGCGCATCCCGTCACCGGCAAGCCGGGCTGGTGGGACGCGCTGGTGGGGCCGGGGCTGCCCATCGACACCGCGCGCTACTTCGTCATCTGCAGCAACGTGCTGGGCGGCTGCATGGGATCGACCGGACCCGACACCGCGCGGCCGGATGGTTCGGATTGGGGACCGGATTTCCCGCCGGTCACGATTGCCGACATGGTGCGCGCGCAGGCGCTGCTGGTGACGCGGCTGGGCATCGAGCGGCTGTTCTGCGTCATCGGCGGGTCGATGGGCGGCATGCAGGTGCTGCAATGGGCGGCCAGCTTCCCCGCGCGCGTCTTCGCCGCCGTGCCGATCGCCACGGCGGCGCATCACTCCGCGCAGAACATCGCGTTCAACGAAGTCGGGCGGCAGGCGATCGCGGCCGATCCTGCTTTTGCCGGCGGCCATTACGGAAATGCAGTGCCTGCGCGCGGCCTGGCGGTGGCGCGCATGATGGCGCACATCACGTATCTGTCGGAGGCGGCGCTGACGCGCAAATTCGGCCGCAAGCTGCGGCGCGACAGCGAGGGCTCCACACTATTCGACGATGTCTTCGAGGTCGAGAGCTATCTGCGCCATCAGGGCAGCAGCTTCGTGCGCCGCTTCGATGCGAATTCGTATCTGACGATTACGCGGGCGATGGACTGGTTCGACCTCGCCGCCGACCATGGCGGCGATCTTGCGGCGGCGTTCGCCGGTTCGCGCACGCGGTTTCTGCTGGTGTCGTTTTCCTCGGACTGGCTGTTTCCGACCGCGCAGAGCCGGGCGGTGGCGCGCGCGCTGAACCGGGCCGCGGCGAATGTCAGTTTTGTGGAAATTGCGACGGATCGGGGGCATGATGCGTTTCTGCTGGACGAGCCGGATTTTCATCGCACGCTGGCGGGGTTTTTGGCGGGGTGTGCGGAGCATGCGGGGATTGTTTGAAAATTCTTCTTTTTTGAAAAAAAGAAGCAAAAAACTTTTGTCTGTTGGCCGGGTGTTTGGGGCAACGCGCCGCCGAACTTTCGAAAGTTTTTTGGTTCTTTTTTTCAAAAAAGAACATACTTCCTTATGCGCGTAGACCTCGCCCTGATCGCCGACATGATTGCCCCCGGCACGCGCGTGCTGGACATCGGCAGCGGCGATGGCTCGCTGATCGAGCACCTCTTCCGCACGCACGGCTGCGATGCGCGCGGCATCGAGATCGACATGGCGGAGGTGACGCGCGCGGTGGCACATGGGCTGCCGGTGATGCATGGCGATGCGGATAACGATCTGGCGCAGTATCCGGATGGCGCGTTCGATTACGTGGTGCTGTCGCGCACGTTGCAGGCCGTGGAACGGCCGCGCGAGGTGCTGCGGCAGATGCTGCGTATCGGCACGCGCGCGCTGGTGAGCTTTCCCAATTTCGGCCATTGGCAGGTGCGCTGGCGCCTGGTGCAGACGGGGCGGATGCCGATGACGCGCACCTGGGGGCGGGCCTGGTACGAGACGCCGAACATCCATCCGTGCACGGTGCTGGATTTTACGGCGTTGTGTGCGCAGGAGGGGTATCGGGTGGATCGTTGGCTGGCGATCGACGAAGCGGGGCAGAGCTCGCCGTGGCGCCGGTCGCTGTGGCTGGCCAATATTTTTGGCGAGCAGGCTTTGTTTCTTCTGCGCAAGCTATAGCCGGCTTGGGGCGCGCACCGCTCACCTGGCTCGCCGCCAGAGGTCTATTGATTGTCACGCACAGCTCGTCAGCAAACTGTAATAAAGTTCTACCCTGGGGAGATATGCGCGGACAAATATGCTACTCCACGTGCATTGTGTAACGTTCCAACAAATAGGGTGGACCGCCGCATCGCGCCGCGATAAGAGCGCGCCGCGGGCCGCTCGCAGCCCGTCAAATCTTCCAGAGGACGTCCATGCAGATCACACGCACGCTCATCGCCGCTGCGCTCGGCACCACGGCGCTCGCCTCGCTTGCCGCCGCAGCGCCGGCGAAAACCGTTCAGGTCGGCGGTTGCCTGACGGGTCTGACGAATTTTGAGTCGATCTCCTCGGCGCTCGCCAGCGTGCCGTCCGGCTACACGATTGATGTCTGCCCCGGCACCTACCCGGAGCAGCTCTCCATTTCGCATAATATCACGATCACCGGCGTCGATACCGGCGGCAAGAAAGGCAGCGGATCGAGCCAGGCCCGGCTCGTCATGCCGCAACGCGGCTTCGCGGTAAACGCGGCCGATCTCGATGGCGGACAGCCGACGGTTGCGCAGATCGTCGTCACGGGCGGCGATAGCGTGACGATCAACAACCTGACGGTGGACGGCAGCGGCGCCGATTTCAGCCAGAGCGGCTGCGCGACCGACTTTGTCGGCATCCTCTACCAGAATGCGTCGGGCACCATTTCCAACAATGCGGTGCTGAACACCAACCTGAACGATGCCAACCTGTTCGGCTGCCAAGATGGGCTGGCCATCTACACGCAGGCGAATGGCGGCACATCCGCGACGACGATCAGCGGCAACTACGTCGATGGCTTTCAGAAGAATGCCATCACCGTCAACGACACGGGGGCGTCTTCCACCATCACCAACAACGTGGCGTTGGGCGTGGGGCCGACCGCCGTGATCGCGCAGAACTCCATCCAGGTGGGATTCGGCGCCACAGGCACGATCAACGGCAACGATGTGGGCGATGATGTCTATACGCCGGGGCCGGACAGCGCCGGCGTGCTCGTCTATGACGCCACGCCGATCACCACGACCAACAACGTGGTGACCAACGCGCAATATGCCATCGCTGTCGTTGCCGACACCGCGGGCGAGGCCGACAAGCCGACGGTGACCTACAACCAGATCCTGACATCGTTCGATGCCATCGATATCTGCGGCTCCGCCGGCGGCACGGTGGACAACAATTTGGCGGACGGCTCGGCCAACTCGGCCGTACACGTCGATGCAAGCTGCGGCGTCACAACCAATCTGGCCGCTGCATCGAACAACCGCGTCAATCAAGCCTGCGCCGGCATCCTGGAGGGCAGCGGCACCGATGTCACTTCCCTGACGAACACGGTGTTCCTCAGCGCCGCCTACGACGTGCTGACCGGCACCGACACGTGCACGGCAGACGACGCCTCGCGCTCGCGACGCACGCAATTCGCCCCGTTCCGCTCAGGGCCGCGCCGGCACTAAGTGCATCGACACGCCGCTCACGCCGCCCACCCCACTTTAGCCGAGGGAACTCGCCTCATGTCCAAGACACGCCTTCTCGCCGCGCTTGCGCTTGCCACCAGCGCGCTGGCCGCCCTGCCCGCCTACGCCAAGACGCAGAACACGATCGAGGTCGGCACCTGCGTTTCCGGTGTTCCGACCTTTACCACGATCGGTGCCGCCGTCGCTGCCGCCGCTTCGGGCACCATCATCGATATCTGCCCGGGCAATTATCCGGAGCAGATCACGCTGACGAAGAACCTGACGCTCACCGGCATCGACACAGGCGGGAGCAGCACGACAAACAGCAGCCTGATCCACGTCAGCGTTCCCTCCGGCGGCTTTTCGGTCAGCGCCAATGACCTCAACAACGGGCAGCCCGTCGCGGCACAGCTCTTCGTCTCGCCCAAGGTCAAAGCCGTCGTCAGCGGCATCGAATTCGACGCGGCCGGCAGCACCTTCACCGATTGCTCGACCAACCTGGTCGGCGTGCTGGCGGAAGATTCGACACTGACGCTGACGAACAGTTCGGTGCTGAACGACACGCTCGGCGGCGGCCTTACCGGCTGCCAGGACGGCGAGGGCATCCTTGTCGAAAGCAGCAAGGCCGCCAGCGTGACGATTACCGGCAACCATATTGCCGGCTTCGACAAGAATGGCATTACCATCAAGAACACGGGCACCAAGGCGACGGTCGGCGCCAACACGATCCAGGGCGGCGGTGCCGCCACGGTCGCGGCGCAGAACGGCATCGAAGTGGCCGATGGCGCCACCGCCAATGTGTCCCAAAACGTGCTGGCCGATTTCGTCTATGGCGGCGGCACCTACGCGGCCAGCAGCATCCTGATCTATGACGCGCCGAAGGCGAACATTTCCAGTAACGTTATCAACGAAGGCCAATACGGCATCATCATCTATGGCGATGGCACATCCTCCGCCGACAACCCGACGATTTCGAAGAACACCGTTTCCCACATGACCCTGACCGACTCGATCGAAATCTGCGGCGCTGCCGGCGCCTCGGTGACCGACAACACGATCTCAGGATCGCAGCTTTCCGCCATCCATATCGACGGCAGTTGCTCGGGATCGGGCGCGAAATCCGTTTCGCTCAACCGCATCAACTACGCCTGCGCCGGCGTGCTCAATGGAACCGGCACGGGCAGCGTCACCAAGAATACGTTTTACAACACCACCGTGGATGTGTCGCCGAACGACAATTGCCCGTCCAGCGATGGGCGTGTGGGCTCGCGGCGCAAGCCTTCCAGGAGGTAAAAAAAGCTGGGGGGGGTTTGGGAGCCGCCCCCACCCCCCCCGCGCGCTGTTTTTACCACGCGG
>CAXUNZ010000254.1:0-344 GCA_964252525.1 uncultured Acetobacteraceae bacterium | reverse complement strand
CTCATAAACCGCCCCACCGATGCCACCGGCCGTCTGCGATCGATGACGAAATCATGCCCCTTCGGCTTGCGCGCGATCGCATCGCGAATAGCGCCTTCCAGCGCCGCGTCATCGGCACCGCCGCGCAGCACGGCACGTAAATCGGCCGCATCGTCCTGACCCAGGCACAAATACAACGTGCCTGTCGCGGTCAGCCGCACCCGGTTGCACCCCTCGCAGAAATTATGCGTCATTGGCGTAATGAAACCCAGCCGCCGCCCGGTCTCGCGCACGGTGAAATAGCGCGCCGGGCCGCCGGTGGCGTAATCGCTTTCCTCCAGCGTGTAGCGAAGACGCAGCCGCGC
>CAXUNZ010000253.1:0-5195 GCA_964252525.1 uncultured Acetobacteraceae bacterium | reverse complement strand
CCCATGCGCCGCGATCATTGCCGCCGGCACGCCGAGCATTTCGATCTTCGCCTCATTCGAATACGTCACAAACCCCCGGTCCACCACGTCCGACGACCCAGGCACCTCCGTCAGCGCACCGGCGATCAGCCCGCCCGTGCAACTCTCCGCCGTCGCCATCATCCACCCCCGCGCGCGCAGCGCCGCCAGCGCCGCCTCGGCCAGGCTAAATAAATCCGGGCCAGCGGACATGCGCACCTCCAACAATCAGACACGCCACGAAACCGGCGATCAGATCGTCGGCCATGATCCCCCACGCGCCGCCCTGGCGATCCGCCCAGCCGACCGGGCCGGGCTTGGCAATATCCAGCGCGCGGAACAGCACAAAAGCCAGCAGCGCCCCGCCCCAGCTCGGCCGCGGCAGCGCCAGCAGCGCCAGGCACTGTCCGGCCACTTCATCGATCACCACCCAACCGGGATCGTCATGATCCCCCTGCCCGCCCGGCCGCATTTTCAAGCCCGTCGCACGCGCAATGATGGGCAGGCCGCCGAAGGCAAGTCCCAGGGTGGCCGCCGCCAGCACATAGGGCGAGGCCGCCAGCAGCGCACCGCCGAGCGCCAATCCCAGCAGCGAGCCCGCCGTTCCGGGCGCCCAAGGCGAAAACCCGGCGCCCAATCCCGCCGCAATCAGCCGCGCCGGCGTCACGGCGCGCGTGCGGCGTAAATTGCCGCGTTCTCCAGCACGCGCTGAACGTAATTGCGCGTCTCGGCAAAGGGTATCTGCTCGATCCAGTCGACCATCGCGGTGGCGTTCGCCTCACCCGGGTCGCCATTTGTGTCAATCCAGGCGCGGGCGCGATGCGGGCCGGCATTATAGGCGGCGATCGCATAGGCGCGTACGCCGCCAAACTGCGTCAGCAAGTTTTGAAAATAGAGCGAACCCAAGCGCATGTTCTCAGCCGGGTCCTTTAAGTCCTGCATCGATAAGCCACCGCCGCCGATCTGGCGCGCGGTGGCCGGCATCAACTGCATCAATCCGATCGCGCCGGCGCCGCTGGTAATGCCGGCATCAAAACTGCTTTCCTGGCGCATCAGGCCGAGTTCCAGCGCGCCGTCCGCGCCCGCAGGCGGATCGACCGGCGCCGGCCAGCCGCTGCGCGGTAAGGCCACACCATGCCGCCCGGCCAGCCGTGCTGTCTGCACGGCCACATCCGGCAACCCCAGGCGCAACGCGGTTCGCGCCGCCAGCGCAAAGGTGGCCGGATCGTCCGCGCCCTGCACCTGGCGCAACAGGAACTGGCGCGCCCAATGCGGATCGTCCCACGCCACCAGCATGGTGGCCGCACGCACCATGTCCGTGGCCACGAAAGCGGCGGCTTGCTCGGCGGGGATCGCGGGATCTGTGGCGGCGCGGATGGCAGGCGCCACGCTAGCCGCACCCTGGGTCTGGATAATGGCGAGCTGCCCGTAATAGGTCGTGGGGTAAGCGGCCGCGCGCGAATAGGCGGCGCGTGCCGCTTCGGGCGCCGAGGCACGGCCAATCCAGTACCATGCGCGCGATTGCGTAATCAGCGAGTGCGACAGCGCCTGCAATGCCTGGAATTTCGCCAGCGCACGGGCCGGATCGTGCAAGCGCTGCAAGGCGATCCAGCCGGCGAGAAAGAGCGAGTCCGGGGCCTGATCGCCTGTCGCGTTGCCGTCATCGGCCAGGAAATCGGCGCCGGCGGTTTCGCCCGTGGCAAGCAGAGCGCGGGCGAGGCGGGCCCGCTCCGACCAAAACGCCGGCCGGCGATCCGCGCTCGCGCGCGCCTCGGCCGCGGAGACGGCGGCGCGCCAGGTGGCCAGCGCCGCGGCCTGGGCGTTGGTGGCGCGCAGCCAGCGCGCCTGTTCGAGCAACAATGTCGGGTCCGCACGCAACGTTTCGGGAACGGCGGCTAGCGCATCCAGTGCCCCGGCATCGCCATGTGCAAACGCCAGGCGCGCCGTGGCCGCGGCGGCGTGGCCGGCATCGAGATGGCCGATCTGGCGCGCGGCGGCCGGATCGCGCGCCCAGGCCTGCGCATCGAAGCGGCGCCAATTGGCCTCGGGTGTCGCCGCGGCTTGCCAGTCGCGCAGAAAGGCCGCCTCGGCCGCGGGGTCGCGCAAACCGCCGATCCAGGCGCGTTGCGCGAGGTCGATCGCGCGGTCGGCGTGGCCGGCCTCGCGTTCCGCAGCCGCGCAGACCAACTCGGCCATGTCCTGCGCCGGATCGTAGGCGCGGCAATCGTGCAGCGGGTCGGGCTCCGCGCTTATGGCGTCGGCCAGGCGGTGACGCAGGAGTGGCGCGTCCGGCCAGATCGGGTTGGCGGTCAGGAAAGCCGCGATTTCAGGTGCGGTGGCGGCGCCGGGCGTGAGCAGGCGGGCGAAGGTGACGAGTTTTCCGGCGATCGCGTCGGGCTCATGGGATGCCAGGGCTTGCGCGCGCGGCCAGTCGTGGTCGTGCATGGCTTGGATGATGGGGGTGGCGGCTTGGGCGATGCACGGAAAAAGAAAAAAAGAAAGTAGTCCTTTTTTAAAAAAAAGGACCAAAAAACTTTTTTCTGTTTGCATCGTGTGTGCCCTAAGATAAAAGTTCTTTGCTTCTTTCTTTCAAGAAAGAAGACCTTCCTTCCTTAGCTTATCCACGATCTTCCTGGCCGGCGCGGTCAACTTCCAGAACCTCGAGTTCTCTCTTATCTCGAGCGCCTGCTTCAAGGCGGCATTCTGCTCCCGCAACTGCGCAACCTCGTCAGGCTGGTCCCGCAATTCGGCCCATGCCTGCTCGATGGAGCGCACCGTTTGCGTTCCATCGACGGCGCGGCGGAAGACAGCATAGAACTCATAGCCGTTCAATTCGGTCGGATAAAAGCCATGCAGCGTATACGGCAGCAACTCCAGGCGCGCCGCCTGGCCGATCAGTTCCAGGAACGAAGCCGGCGTGAAAACCCAGCAATGCGCGTCATTATAAGCGCCGTTGTCGTGCAGACGGCGCACCAGGTCGAAGGCGAGGGTAAGACGAGGCAACTGGGCGGCGCGGTCCGGAATGTCGTCTCGCCAGGCTTGATCGACGCCGATTTCGACCGCCTGCCACGCCGAGTCGAAGACCTGACGCAGCGATGGGCGCGTGTACTTGCACAGATAGGCTTCGACCGCTTCGGCAATCGTGCTTTCGGCACGGAAGCGGTCGAACGTGAAGCGCCGGTCGGGAATGGCCAGGCCGAGCGTGCCATTCGGCGCGAGCACGCCGTGCAGGTCGGCAAGCCAGCCGAGCAGATCGGGCACGTGCTCGGCGACGTGGCTGGCGACCGCGTAATCGACGCGATGCGGCATGACGGGCGCAAGTGGTCCACCACCGGTGACGATATCGATGTCCAGAACCGTGGCAGGATCGATATCCGTGCCGTGGAGATTGGCGCGCACAGTCTCCGTATCGGCGTAATCGGCGTAGAGCACGGGCCCTGCTGATTTCGGGATTAGCGGAGCGTTGCGGGGGCCGATTTCCAGGCCGCGCGCTTGGGCGAGATCGGCGCCGGCGGTCAGCAGCGCCACTTTTGCCGCATGGTCCATGCGGCTCAGCTCGGAAGGGAGGCGAAAAAGGCGAGCGGATCGGGGATGTCGCGCAAATTGACCGTGGCAAGCGGCGGATCGCCGCTGAGCTCGAACGGAATGGCCCAAAACTTCTTGACCTTGATCGTGCCATCCCAGCTTGTTTGAAATTCATATCGGCCAGGCAGTACCACACCCGCAGATGGCGCGTCGGGCCGAGGGGCGGGCGCTTCGGCCGAGGGATTGCGTATGACCTGTACTTTGTGTGCGGGATGGTGAGCCACGTGTTGCGTGAGCCAGTCCCAATCGTCGTCGTTCACGAACTCGGTGTCGCGGAAATCCTGGGGAATCCATGGCACATCGAAGGTGAAGCGCAGCTGGATTTCATCGGCGCGGCGCGCGGCCAGAAGGTGATCGACGAGGCTGGGTATTTCGCGCAGGTTGGATTTATACACGAGCACGATGTAGCGAAGGAAGGGCGGCGCCGTGCCGCGGTCCAACGCTGCGATCAGCGCGTCCCAGTTTTCCATGAAGATGCGGTGCCGCGCGCCCTTGCGCATGCGTTCGTAGACGGTAGGGTCGAGCGACTCGATGGAGATGTTGACGTTGGCGAAGCCGCCATCGGCAAGAAAGCGGAAATAGTCCGGCTTCATACGTTTGGCGAGGTTGGTGGTGAAGAATACCTTGCGCCGCAGATCACGTGGCACGCGATCCAGGTACTCGGTGAAGCGCGGGTGCAGCGTGGGTTCGTGCAGGCAGGAAAACCAAAAATTCGAGTCCAGCGTGTAGGGCAGGAAACGCAGCGCCGCTTCCAGCGTGGCGTCATCCATCATGTTGGTGGCGAAGGTGCGGCTGTAATCATAGACGCAGAAGGGGCAACGCAGATTGCAATTGTCCACGATGTCCATGGCGTTCAGCATCACCGGACGATATTCGCCCAGCACGATGTCCGCGCGTGGGATGATCGTGCCGTCATCGGCGCGGACCTGCAGGGCCGCGCGCTCCGCCTCGTTCAGCGGACGGAAGAGGCGGGCGAAGAAGCCGTGATGGCCGTGGCCGGCATGGCTGGGGCCGAACTTGAACTGGTCGGCCGGGCCACGGGCCAGGATTTCGCCCGTGGGGAGTGAAGCGGTGAAGCGTGGCGCACCGGGGCCGGTGAGCCAGCCGGCGACGTGGTGCGGGCTGACCTCATCGATGTAGCCCGCAAAGGGAGAAGGCGGCGCCTCGGCGCGGGCTTCCCGCCAGGTGCGTATGCGGCCGATGATGCTCATGGGCTGGGTCTAGCCTCGGGCGCGGTAGGGCGGAACCCCCTGCTCGGGCACCCACACACCATCCGGCGGCGCGCCGGTCTGCCAGAAGACGTCGATCGGCATGCCGCCCCGCGGGGCGAAATAGGCGCCGATCCGCAGCCAGACGGGGCTCAGCAGCTCGGTCAGCGCGCCGGCGATCTGCATGGTGCAGGCCTCGTGAAAGGCGCCATGGTTACGGAAGCTGGCGAGATAGAGCTTGAGCGACTTGCTTTCGACGAGCCATTCGGCCGGCACGTAGTCGATGACGAGATGGGCGAAGTCGGGCTGGCCAGTGATGGGGCAGAGGGAGGTGAATTCAGGGGCCGTGAAGCGAACGAGATAGCGGTGCGGTTGGGCGGGGGC
>CAXUNZ010000252.1:2959-5196 GCA_964252525.1 uncultured Acetobacteraceae bacterium | reverse complement strand
CTCCCCCGCCGGGCACGGAGGGCGCCACGGCGAATGCGACCTTGCCCGCGGCCGACTCGCCGTCACCTGCTCCGCCCAAGGCGACCGCAGTGCCGGTGGGAGACGGCGGACCGCCGCCAGGCGCGCCTCTGGTCATTGCCGGCGTGCCGGCCGAAGAGGCCAACCTGCCCAATGTGCCCGATGCGCCGCCTTCGCCGGCGGCCTTCGAGGGTATTGCCGCGCAGCCCGCGCCGACACCGCCCCCTGCGTTGCCGCCTCGGCCCGTGGGCACGCAAGGTGCGGCGATTTACTTCCGCCCGGCGGATGCGGTGCTGGACAGCTCGCAGACGATCACGGTCAAGGATGCCGCCGCCCATCGCGGGCGCGGCAGCATCGAGGTGGAGGGCCATGGCGATGCGCAATCGGATTCCCCGGCGGCGCAGGAAGCGGCACTGGACCTGGCGCTGAGGCGGGCGCAAGCCGTGGCGGTGGCACTGCAGGCGCAGCGTGTGCCGGCGACGGCGATACATATCGCGGCGACGGCGTTTGGACGGGGGGCGGCGGTGAGGGACGTGCCTTAAGAAGGTTTGTTCTTTTTTGAAAAAAAGAACCAAAAAACTTTATTCGTTAAGGTATACGTTGGTTCAAACACCCGGCAAAATGGCAAAAGTTTTTTGCTTCTTTTTTTCAAAAAAGAAGAACCTTTTCTTCTGAGAAGCCCCGATGCAGGACGAATTTCACCGCATACGCCGCCTGCCGCCTTACGTCTTTGCCGAAGTCAACGCGGCGAAAGCGCGCGCGCGCGCCGCCGGCCAGGACATCATCGATCTGGGCATGGGCAATCCTGACAGCCCGACGCCGCCGCATATCGTGGCCAAGCTGGTCGAAACCGTTCAGGACCCGCGCACGCATCGCTATTCCACCAGCAAGGGCATTCCCGGACTGCGTCGCGCCCTGGCCGCGTATTACAAACGCCGTTTCGACGTGGTGCTCGACGCCGAAAGCGAAGTCATCGCCACGTTGGGTTCCAAGGAGGGGCTGGCGAACCTGGCCTCGGCCATCACAAGCCCGGGCGATACGATCCTGGTGCCCAACCCGTCCTATCCGATTCACCAATTCGGTTTCATCATCGCCGGCGCCTCCGTGCGCAGCGTTCCGGCCGCGCCCGGCCCCGAGATGCTGGACGCGCTGGAGCGCGCCGTGCGTCATTCGGTGCCGAAACCGACCGCGCTGATCGTGAACTTTCCCAGCAATCCAACCGCCTGGCTGGCCGATCTGGATTTCTACGCGCAGATCGTGGCGTTCGCCAAACGGCACGAGATCTGGATTTTGTCCGATCTGGCGTATGCGGAAATCTACTTCGGCGATCGCGTGCCGCCTTCGATCCTGCAGATCGAAGGCGCGCGGGACATCGCGGTCGAATTCACCTCGATGTCGAAAACCTATTCAATGCCCGGCTGGCGCATCGGCTTTGCGGCCGGCAATGCGCGGCTGATCTCCGCCTTGGCGCGCATGAAATCTTACCTCGATTACGGCGCCTTTACGCCGATCCAGGTCGCCGCAGTCTGCGCGCTGAATGGGCCGCAGGACTGCGTGGCCGAGATGCGGACGCTGTATAAGGAACGGCGGGACGTGCTGATCCGCGGCCTGGCGCAGGCGGGATGGTCCGTGCCCAGCCCGGAAGGCTCGATGTTCGCCTGGGCGCCCATTCCGCCGCGCTACGCGCATCTGGGCAGCGTGGAATTTTCCAAGCTGCTGCTGGACCGCGCGCAGGTTGCCGTGGCGCCGGGGCTGGGGTTCGGCGAGCATGGCGATGGCCATGTGCGCATCGGTCTGGTGGAGAATACGCACCGGCTGCGTCAAGCGATACGGAATATCCGGGGGTTTCTGGGCGCCGATTCGAACGTGGCGGCGCAGTGAAGAAAAAAGAAACCCCGTCATCTCTGGGGGTGGGCATTGCGGGGCTGGGAACCGTAGGCGGCGGTGTGCTGCGCATGCTGCACGATAATGCCGCGCTGATTGCCGCGCGGGCGGGGCGCGCGATCGAGGTTACGGCCGTTTCCGCGCGGGATCGTGCGCGGGATCGCGGCCTGAAGCTGCATGCCATGTATTGGCATGATGACCCGCTTGGCCTCGCGGAGGCCGAACTCGATGTGGTCGTCGAATTGATCGGCGGCAGCGAAGACCCTGCGCGGGCGCTGGTGCTGGCCGCGCTCGGGGCGGGCAAGCATGTCGTGACCGCCAATAAGGCTCTGCTT
>CAXUNZ010000252.1:0-2949 GCA_964252525.1 uncultured Acetobacteraceae bacterium | reverse complement strand
GCTTGCACGTCATGGCGGCGAGCTCGCCGCCGCGGCGGAGCGCGGTCATGGCAGCCTGGCCTATGAGGCCGCGGTCGCCGGCGGCATTCCCATCATCAAGACGTTGCGGGAGGCGCTGGCGGGCAACCAGATACGCCGGATCGCCGGGATACTTAACGGCACATGCAATTATATCCTGACCAGCATGGCCGAGCGCGGGCGTGAATTCGCCGACGTGCTGGCCGAAGCGCAGGCGCTGGGCTACGCCGAGGCCGATCCGTCCTTCGACATCGATGGCATCGATGCCGCGCACAAGCTGGCGATCCTGGCGGCACTCGCGTTCGGGCGCGCGGTGCGATTCGACGATGTGCATGTCGAGGGGATTGCCCACATCACCGCGCTGGATATCGCGTTTGCGCGGGAGCTTGGCTACCGCATCAAGCTGCTGGGCATCGCGCGGCGTACCGAGGCTGGCATCGAAAGCCGGGTGCATCCGTGCCTGTTGCCGGAACGCTCGCCGCTGGCGCGGGTAGACGGGGTGTATAACGCCGTGGTGGCGGAAGGCGATTTCGTCGGCCGCGTGATGCTGGAGGGGCGAGGCGCGGGGGCGGGGCCGACGGCGTCAGCCGTGGTTGCCGATCTGGTCGATATCGCGCGTGGGCGTGCCGCGCCGGTGTGGGGCGCGGAGAGCGCGCATCTCTCGAGTGCGGCGACGGTGCCGATGGCGGACCACGTGGGGTCGTATTTTCTGCGGTTGATGGTGCGCGACCAGCCGGGCGTGATCGCCGATGTAGCGGGCGCCTTGCGCGACTCGGGCGTGTCGCTGGAAAGCATGCTGCAGCATGGACGTGCGCCGGGCGAGGCCGTGCCGATCGTTCTGGTGACCCACGACACGCGCGAGGTCAGGATGCGCCACGCCATCGACCGGATCGAGAGGCTAGAGTCTGTCCTGGAACGTCCCTCGATGATCCGCATCGCGCACGGATAAAAAATGGACGGGGTTTGGGGGGCGGCGCGCCCCCCAATATTTCCTTTGGGAGTCGCCGATGCCCTACCAAGCCTCCGACAGAAACCTGGCGCTGGACCTGGTCCGCGTCACGGAAGCCGCGGCGCTGGCCGCGTCGAGATGGATGGGGCGGGGCAACAAGATCGAGGCGGATGGCGCGGCGACAGAAGCCATGCGGCGTGCCTTCGACACGGTGGCCATCGACGGCACGGTGGTGATCGGCGAGGGCGAGATGGACGAGGCGCCGATGCTCTATATCGGCGAAAAGGTGGGCAGCGGCGGGCCGGCGATGGACATCGCCGTCGATCCGCTGGAAGGCACGACGCTGACCGCCAAGGGCGGGCCGAATGCGCTGACCGTGGTTGCGCTGGCCGAAGCGGGCAAATTCCTGCACGCGCCGGATTGCTATATGGAAAAGATCGCGATCGGCGGCGGGCTGCCGCCCGAGCTCGTGCATCTGGATGCGCCGCTGGCGGAAAATTTGCGTGCCCTGGCCAAAGCCAAAAAGCGTGATTTGTCCGATCTGGTCGTGTGCACGCTGGACCGGCCGCGGCACGATGACATTGTGCGCGTCTGCCGCGAGGCGGGCGTGCGCATCGTCATGCTTCCGGACGGCGACGTGGCGGGTGCCATTGCCACCACGCTGCCTGAGAGCGGCGTCGACATATTCATCGGCACCGGGGGCGCGCCGGAGGGCGTGCTGGCCGCCGCGGCACTGCGCTGCACAGGCGGGCAGATGCAGGGGCGGCTGAACTACGAGGACGCCGCGCAGGAAGAGCGTGCACGCGCCATGGGTCTTGCCGATCCCCACCATGTCTTCACGATCGAGGAGATGGCTGCGGGGGACGTGATGTTTGCCGCCACGGGTGTGACGTCCGGCGCGATGCTGCGGGGCGTGCGGCTTTACGGTTCGGGGGCGAGCACGCATTCCATTGTCATGCGCAGCAAGAGTGGTACTGTGCGAACGATTGAGGCGCAGCATAATTTCGCGACCAAAACTTGGGCGGCGTGGTAGGAAAGGTCTTCTTTTTTGAAAAAAAGAAGCAAAAAACTTTTGCAAATTGGCGTACGTGTTGCGGCAACACGTACGCCGACAAGTAAAAGTTTTTTGGTTCTTTTTTTCAAAAAAGAACATCCTTAATGGACGGCCACGTCGCGCCGCCCCGGCACGACTACGCGCTCGGCGTCACCCACAGCCTGACCGGGCGCGCCTGGCGCCTGCGCGGCGGCGCCGACGGTCGCATCGGGCTTGCGTTATCCCAGCGCCTCGGCGTGCCGGAGATCGTCGGGCGTATCCTGGCCGCGCGCGGCGTGGGCCTCGATGAGGCGGCCGATTTCCTCGCCCCCACGCTACGTGCGCTGCTGCCCGATCCGGCGCTGCTGCTGGACATGGAGGTGGCAGCCGCGCGCCTGGCGGACGCGGTCATGGCGGGCGAAACCGTCGCCGTTTTCGGCGATTACGACGTGGACGGCGCGTGCAGCGCGGCCTTGATGACGCTGTTCCTGCGCGGACTCGGTTGCCCCGTGCTGCCCTACGTGCCCGACCGCATCGGCGAGGGCTACGGCCCAAACGGGGCGGCGCTGGCGGGCCTGGTGGCACGGGGGGCCAGCCTGATCGTGTGCGTGGATTGCGGCACCGCGGCCGCGGACGCGTTCGCGGCGATCGGCGCGCCGGCCGATATCGTGGTGCTGGACCACCACAAGGCCGACGGGCCGCCGCCGCCGGTGCTGGCCACGGTCAATCCCAACCGGCTGGATGATACGTCCGGCCTGCGCCACCTCTGTGCCGCCGGCGTGGCCTTCATGGCGGCTATTGCCACACTGCGCCAGTTGCGCCGGCGCGGCTGCTTTGCCGCGCGCGCCGAGCCCGATCTGCGCACGCTGCTGGATCTGGTGGCGCTGGCCACGGTGTGCGACGTGATGCCGCTGACCGGGTTGAACCGCGCGCTGGTCACGCAGGGGCT
>CAXUNZ010000251.1:3619-5231 GCA_964252525.1 uncultured Acetobacteraceae bacterium | reverse complement strand
CCTAAAATAATGACGGGGGGTCTGGGGGGGCAGGCACTGCTCCCCCAGTCTTTTTCAACGACGACATTTCGGCCCGTCTGGAATTGCTGTGCGGAAAACTTGCCGCCGGCACCTCGGCTTTCAGAAAACCGCACAGCGCCTCCCACCCATCGCCCTCGAACACCGAAAACCGCAGCAGCTTGCCAGGCTTGTCCGCAAAAAACCGGTCCACCCTGTCAGCCCAGTTGGCGTGCACGCTGGCCAGATCGGCATGGCGCCAGATCGAATCATGGATCGGCAGACGCGCGGCCAGCGGCGAGTCCGGTCCCTCCGCCGCGGCGATCGCATCGATATCGCGCGGCACATCCGTGCCGCGCACACGAATGCGATGAGCCCGCACACTGTCCTGCCAGCTCGCGAAAGGCCGCGTGGTGCAGATGAATTGCGCATTGGGATATTTCGCGTGCAGGACCTCGAAATGCGCCGACACCGGCCCATCGTTCAGCGCGTCGAACAAGTCGAAATCGGCATGCTCGATGACGGCATGGGTGATCGGGTTGCGGAAATGCGCGGTTTGCCAGCCAAGGATTTCCAACGCCGCGGCAAGCGAGGTGGTCCCTGTCTTGCTCAAGCCGATGCCGAAAATCTTGCGGCGCGTGCGGTCTGGAAAGCCGGGTGCTGCCAGCCGTTCGGCAATGCGTGCGAGCGGACCGGTCCATTGCGGCAGAGTCGCGCCACCGTCGCGCCAGCGGCGCAGAAAGCCGGCGTAGTCACGCGTGGCGATGTCCCGCCGCAACAGCAGCGTGCGGATGACCGGCCCATCCCGCGCCGGATCCAACGAAGGCGGCAAACGGGTCAGCGCCGCCGCCGCCGCATTCCAGCGCACGCGCGCGGGGTCCGGCGCAAAGCAGATGGACGCGCGGTCGGCCAGCGCGTGCAGCTCGGCCGGCGTGGTGGCGAGCGGCAGCAGGCGGTCTAACACGCCGCGGGCCGCCGCGTGGTCTTCCAGCGCGAGCAGGGCGCGGAAATGCGGCAGCAGCGCCGAAGCCTCCGCCCCCTCGCGAAGCGAGCCGTTGGCCGCTTCCTCCGCCAGCGCCCCGAGGCTGCGTGTCTGGATCAGCAGGCGAAGAAGGGATTGGCGTGCAGCCTCGCTATCCGGATAGCGTTCGAGCAGCTGTGCCGCGGCGCGTCGGGCGGCCTGTACATCCCCCAGCGCCGCCGCAGCGCGCAGCGACCCCAGCAGCCAGCCATGCGGCGGGGCGCCACGCGCCGCGGCCAGGCAGCGTTGCCACGTGGCGCGCGAAGCCTCCCAGTCACCGGCGCGGGCGTGGGCCTGCGCGTCGCGCGCCAGCGAGGCTGGGGTCACGAAGAAGGGCCGTGGGCGCCAGCACGTATGCGCCGGCGCAGCGATGTGCCGCGCGCCTTCTTCCGCATCATACTCACCCGCTTTGTCGTTGACGCGTGAAGACCAGGGCTTCCGCCCCTGCACTCCGTTGGGGCCGGGAGGCCCCAAAACCCCCATTCGTTTTGCACACGCGAAAATGGAGGTCTGGAGGCCCTGCCTCCAGCGGGGTCCAGGGGCGGAGCCCCTGGCCTTTTTATGGAAGAGTCGGTCTTTTCCCGACATGGGATA
>CAXUNZ010000251.1:2725-3609 GCA_964252525.1 uncultured Acetobacteraceae bacterium | reverse complement strand
TTTCCCCCCCCCTTCTCGGCCGGCGCGCGCCCCCCCCCCCCCCGGGGGGGCCGGGGGGGCCCCCCGTCACCTTTTTCTGAAAGAGTCGTTCTTTACGCGACTTGGTATCACACACTCCCAGGCAGCAGCTTGACCTGCCGTCCAATCACGCGATCGAGCGCGCGCCGGGGTAGAAGCGATGGCACGATCGCGTTGGCAAACCTGCCCTTGACCACTTCATACCACGTCTTGGGTTTGCGCGCGCTCAGCGCGTTCGCAATCACTTTCCCGACCTGCTCCGGTGTCAGCCCCCTGCGCCCGTTCTCGATCATCCAGGCGATGAAGGTCCGATGGGGCTTGTCCCAGATCGTGCCGGCAACATGGCCGAGGGGAAGGGCTTCCGCCTTGTCCCAGATCGCGGTCGCCACCGACCCCGGCGCGATGATGATGACGTCGATCCCGACCAGCAGCAGCTCGCGCCTGAGGCTCTCCGAAAAGCCCTCGACACCATGCTTGGCGGCAGCGTAGGCGCCCAGGAATGGCGGGCCCATCCGGCCACCCACGGAGCTGAGATTGCCGATTCGGCCCTTCGCCCCCACCCGCGCCGGATCGGCACCAGCAACGGCGCGAACGCGCGGGTCACCGCGAACATGCCGCCAGATTGACCTCGATCTGCCGCCGAAATCGGCCACGGCGGGCGCGCGGGAGACGCCAAGGGCCTGGGCAGCGTGGAGGCCACGGCGCGCCTGTTGCTGTATTTCTTGAAGGGTGCCGCCTAGTTTCAAACCGCGTCTGATCGATGGAACGATAAGGCAAAAAAGACTGGGGGAGCAGTGCCTGCCCCCCCCCCCCCCCCCCCGCCGGTTTTTTTGTTGGTGAAAAAAACAACCCGGGGGGGGGGGGGG
>CAXUNZ010000251.1:0-2715 GCA_964252525.1 uncultured Acetobacteraceae bacterium | reverse complement strand
ATTTTTGGTTTCGCTTCAAATAACGACGGGGGGCTTGGGGGGGCAGGCACTGCTCCCCCAATCTTCCTTTTGTGGAAAAGCGACCACCATCCTCCGCGCACGTTCACCCTGCACCTGTCCCAGGAATGTCCAAGCATGCGCCTGATGTCGGCAACCGCGGCGATGACCGCTCTCACGCTTTCCGCCGCTCAGTGCGCCTGCGCGCAAGCCGGCAAAATGGTCTCGTATGCCAATGACGCCAGCGCGCGCTGGGACCCGGCTCCGCCGTCCTTGCCGAAGGGCATCCAAATCAGCATCCTCTCGGGTGACCCGGCGCAGCCCGGACCCTTTACCCTTCGGCTGAGAATCCCGGCCGACACAGTCATCGCCCCGCACACCCATGCAACGGCCGAGACGGTCACCGTTCTTTCCGGCGCCATCATCCACGAAACCGGAAAAACCGTGGTCCCGTCGCAGGGTTCACGAATCGAAAGCGGCGGCTTCGTCTTCCTGCCCGCGCAAATGCCACACGCGCTTTGGACGCAAGCGTCCTCGGCGGAAATCCAGGTGAATGGCACCGGGCCGTTCGGGCTGCATTACATCAACCCCGCCGACGACCCTGGCCGCCGGCGCCGCTGATACCAGTTTACGGCAAGACGTTACCGCAGCAGCGGCACATGCCCGCCTATGCTGCCGAAGCTGAAGCCATGTTCGCGGTCCTCAAGCCTCACCAGCGTCGAGAGGCTGCCAAGTACCGGCTGAGATTTATCCGTTCCCGCGTAAATCACCTCCGTGCCGCCATGCCCATCGGCCTTCAGCCCGAAATCCGCCTGGCTATAGGTTCCGCTGAAATTCAGCGTATCGAGCACATTGCCATGCGCGCCGAGCAAGGTCAGCGTGCCGTCGGCATAGGTGAGCGAGGCCGCCTTGATCCCGGCCAGGTCGATGACATCGCCCGCGGCGAAGCCATAGATCGTGCTGCTGAAGGCATTGGGCTCGGCGATGAAGGCAATGCCGCCGCCCGCCTGCGCGAAAGTCAGCCGGTCGATACTGACCTGACCGGTCAGCGTCAGGCTGGCGCCGCCACCGATGCCAAGGCCGCCGGTGCCGGAGATCGTGCCATTGAGCGTCCAGTTGGCGCCCGCATGCTCGCTGATTTGCGAAAACCCCATAATCGAGCTGCCAAAGCCCGAAAGGGTGCCCGCGGCCGTTCCGCCCAGCGCGAGCGTGTCGGCCGTGCTGGCGTTCCCTGCGATGGCGCCATCGAAGACGGCGCCGGGATCGATGACCAGGGTTGCCGCGGCCGCGCCGAACTGGACGGCATCACCTTGCGGGCCGCTGCCTTTACTGCCGATGCCGGCGGCGCCGCCGTCTATCGTCCCGGCATCGATCAGCAAGCCGCCGTTGAGGAACACGCCCGCGCCGCCGGCACCGCCTTTGCCGCTGCCCCCGCCAGCGCCCGTGCCGCCGACAATGGTGCCTCTGTTGGTCAGAGTGCCGCCACTGGTCAGGTCAACGCCGGCGCCACCGGTGTTGTTGTCCAAGCTGCCGGCGGTGCCCCCGGCGATGAGGCCGGTGTTGACCACTATCCCGCCGTGTTCCAGCCGCAAGCCGTCGCCGCCATTGGCGCCGACGAAGCCGGAGCCGCCCGCGCCGCCCGCGCCGCCTTGCACGGTGCCGTTGTTGCGCAGCATGCCGCCGGCTTGCATATCGATACCGATGCCCGCCTGGCCGGCGACGCCGCCGTAGTTCTGGCCCACGGAGGCCGCGGCACCGCCCGCGCCCGCCATGATCGTTCCCGTATTGATGATGTTGACGTTGCCGGCGGCGCGCAGGCCGTCACCGCCGTAGCCGGAGGAGGCGTGATAGCCGTATTCGTTGGGAAGGCCGTTGCCGCCGGCGATCATGCCATGGTTCGTGACGATACCCGCGCCTGCCAGGGACACGCCCGTGCCCCCGTTAAAACCGCTATTGCCGCCATAGAATCCGCCACTGCCCGCGACGATGGTGCCCGTGTTGGTCAGCATGGCGGCGCCCTGGAAATCAACGCCGTCGCCGCCTGAGCCGGTTCCGGATGGCCCGGCGCCGGAGACCAGGCCGCTGTTGAGCAGGGTGCCCGACGCGCCGAAGAAAATGCCCCAGCCGCCGAGCCCCGGCTGGTTGTTATCGGCGCGGGCGGCGATCGTGCCCATGTTGGTGACGCTTGCCGCACCCGAGCAGGCAATGCCGGCACCGCCCGGCGCACCAGCTGCCGTCACATCACCGCCGAGGATGCTGCCGTGATTGATGACGCTGCCTACGGCCAGCGACACGCCATTGCCGCCGCGGCTGTAGAATCCCGCCACGGCGCCGCCGGTCAGCGTGCCAAAATTGTCGATGACCGCGGTGCCGGACGCGGAGATGGCGCTGCCGCCGTAGCCATTCTGACCGTAATTGGAGTAACCGGCCGCGCCGCCCTGGATGATGCCGTGATTGGTGAAGGTACCGCCGGCGGTCAGATCGACGCCGACCCCGCCATGGCCGCTGAGCACATAATACCCGTAACCGCCGCCGCCCGTGCCACCCTGGATCGTGCCGCTGTTGGAAAAGCTGCCCGCCGCATCGAGCACCACGCCGGCGCCGCCGGCCCCTGCCGCGTAATAGATGTCCGGCGCAACGATGCCGTGGTGTTCGATCGCGTCCCCCCCGGCGTAGGCGTAACCACCCGCGCCGCCCGTGATGATGCCGCTGTTGGAA
>CAXUNZ010000250.1:0-5260 GCA_964252525.1 uncultured Acetobacteraceae bacterium | reverse complement strand
CCAAATACCCGCGCCCCGGTAGCTCTTCTCGCCATGATCGGGGGGCGGGTCCATGTGGCTGGCCAAGCCGGGCCATGGCTGCGACTGCTTCTTGTAAGGCGGGCGCGGGTATTTGGTGCGCGGATCTTCCAGTTGCCGCGCGGGCGCTGGCTTTTCGCCCGCTTGGCCAAAGGCGGGCGAGGCCGCCGCCGCGGCCAGCCCAACGCTCGCCACGATCTGGCGGCGGGACAGCGCGCTGCCTTCATTCTGATCCATCTTCAGGCTCCGGCTGGGTGAGAACTCGCCGAACGGACGCCCAGACCGCCCGTTTCCCTAGGACCCTGGAACGTGATCGCCGCGCCGTCAGCTGTCGTAGGCGATCAGCGCCTCCACCGGCACGTCCAGCCGCGCGCGCCCGCTCAGGAACGTCAGCTCGATCAGCGCGCCGGCCGCCGGCACCTCCGCGCCGACCTGGCGCAGCAGCGCGATGGCCGCGCCCATCGTCCCGCCTGTCGCGAGCAGATCGTCCACCACGACGACGCGCTGTCCCCGCTCGACCGCCCCCTCCTGCATTTCGATGCGGTCGCTGCCGTATTCCAGCGCGTAGTCCAGCCCGATCGTGCGCCCCGGCAGCTTGCCGCGCTTGCGCAGCATGATGAAGCCGCAGCCGAGCTTGAGCGCCAGCGGCGCCGCGAGCAGGAAGCCCCGGCTTTCGATACCCGCGAGCAGCGAGGGACGGTGCCCGCCGATCAGGCCGGCCATCCGATCCATCGCAACCTGCCAGGCACCAGGGTGGGCCAGCAGGGTCGAAATGTCGTAGAAAAGTATGCCGGGTTTGGGAAAATCCGGAATGGAGCGGATATGATCCTTTAAATCCATGGTCGCACGGCACTCCTGGCGGAGGGGTGTCTATAAAGGCCCCGCATCACCGTGCAACCGCGCCACACAAGCCGCGGCATGGCGGTACTGTGATGAACATAAGCGCAACCTTACCGCGTGCGACGTCTTGTCGTGTCTTGTCATGACCGGCCACGACACCATGGACGCACAAAGCCAGATCCGCCCTGCTGCCGCCGAGCGCCAGGTCGAACTGTGGCTGCGCCGTGCCCTGTCTGAGGCGCATGACGAGGTTCTGTGCGAGGGCCTGCCCTCCTCCTGGCTGGCCATGATCGAGGCGCGGCTGCCGAGGACATAAAGGTTGTCGCCCCGGGCAGCCTGGTGCTTCATCTGTCCGTGAGAGCCGCCATCGTCCAGTTCTGCCCCGGCGCCGTGCGCGCCGAAAATATGCGCGCCGCCGACGCCATGATCAGGCAGGGCGTACAGGCGCACGTTCCGGACCTGATCGCCCTGCCGGAAATGTGGACGTGCCTGGGCGGCGACCGCGCCCAGAAACGCAGCCAGGCTGAAACTCTTCCCCAGCCCGGCGCACCGGCCGAGGACGGCACGGCCTATGCCTTCCTGCAGAATATGGCCCGCCGCCACGCCATCTGCATCCACGGCGGCTCGATCGGCGAGCGCGAGGGCGAACAGCTCTTCAACACCAGCCTGCTCTTCGATGCCCAGGGCCGCGAGGTGGCGCGCTATCGCAAGATCCACCTCTTCGACGTCACCACGCCCAACGGCCAAGGCTATCGCGAAAGCGCGCTTTTCGGCGCCGGCGCGCATGTCGTGACCGCACGCCTTGCCGGCATGTGCCTGGGCCTGACCATCTGCTACGATTTGCGCTTTGCCGAACTTTTCACGTCGTTGGTCACGAAGGGCGCCGAGGTGATCTTCGTGCCGTCGGCCTTTACCGCCCAGACGGGGCGCGATCATTGGGAGGTGCTCTTGCGCGCCCGCGCGATCGAGACGCAAAGCTGGATCGTGGCGCCCGCCACCACCGGCGCGCATCAGGACGCGCAGGGTGCGCGGCGCCTGACCTGGGGCCATTCCCTGATCGTCGATCCCTGGGGAAGGGTGGCCGCCAGCCTTGGCGACGAACCAGGCGTGACCGCCGCCACCCTCGATGCGGCCGCTGTCCAGCGGGTTCGCGCCGCCATGCCCGTCGCCCAGCACCGCCGGCTGGCCTGACGCGCATGGATGGCGATGCGCATCCCCTTTCGCCGCACGCGGCCATCCGCCTGGACCGGCTGTGTTTTCTTGCAGCGCCCACGACGCTGGCCCAGGATTTCCGCACCCGCCTGATCGGCCGCTACGGCAATGTCGATTTCGGCGAAGCCGACCTCATCGTCTGCCTGGGCGGCGACGGCTTTATGCTGGAGACGTTGCACCGCACGCTGGTCCACAACGTGCCTGTCTACGGCATGAATTGCGGCTCGGTCGGCTTCCTGATGAACCCGTTCATGGAAGACGAGCTGCCCGAACGGCTCGCCCGCGCGCAGGATGTGGTGCTCAATCCGCTGCGCATGCACGCGGTCACGCGCACCGGCGCCGTGGAGGAAGGGCTGGCGCTGAACGAGGTTTCGCTGCTGCGCCAATTGCGCCAGACCGCCAAGATCCGCATCACCATCGATGGGCGTGTGCGCCTGCCCGAACTGGTCTGTGACGGGGTGCTGCTCTCCACGCCCGCCGGGTCGACCGCCTACAACCTCTCCGCCCATGGCCCAATCGTGCCGCTTTCGGCCAACCTGTTGCCGCTGACGCCGATCAGCGCCTTCCGCCCGCGGCGCTGGCGCGGCGCCCTGCTGCCCAGCACGGCCGATGTGATCTTCGAGGTGCTGGAGGGTGATAAGCGGCCGGTTTCCGCGGTGGCCGATTTCACCGAGGTGCGCGATGTGGCGACCGTGGCGGTCAGCGAGGATCGCAGCGTCAAGACGACGATCCTTTTCGATCCCGACCAGGGGCTGAGCGAGCGCATCGTGGCGGAGCAGTTCACCGTCTAGGAAGGCCCCTCGCTCTGCCCTTTGAAACTCCCTTCGTCTTTGGCCTTGAGCGGCGGGTGGGTTATCGTTCCCCTCCCTTCTTCAGCCCGCTCGGAGCAGCCCATGATCCCTCGCACCCGAGCCATTCGCCGCGCGTGCGCCGCCCTCGTTCTGGCCGCCTTCTCGGCGCGCGCCCAGCCGCCCTCCACGGCGCGCCCGCACGCGGGCAAGCAGACGTCCGATACCTCCCTGCAATTCGCGCCCTGGTTTTCGCTGGAGCCGGCGGGCGCCGGCCTTATCCGCGCCCCGGGCGCCGCGCGGCCGCTGGACCTTGCGGCGCGCCAGCAGGACGACAACAACATCATCGTCTATGGCCGCCACAAGGCGGTCGATCCCCGCTCCGACCGAGAGCACGATTACTCCGCCCCCGGCTGGTCCGACTACGTCATGCCGCGCGACCTGCCGATCGGGCCTGCGAGTTCGTGTTCCTCCGGCGCCTACCGCACCATCGGCGGACAGCCGGCGACCGGCATGGATTTGGTGGGTGGGCTGGGCGGCGGGCGCTGCTGAGCCGCCGGGGCGGTCAGTATGCAGGCTCGAAACGCAGCGTGCCGGCAAGCCTTGGCGCGTTGTCGGGGTCGCTGGATGGGCGACAGCGAACGGACGTATTCCTTCAAGACATGCGACACCGACGCCGTATTGCGACGGGTCGGAGCGGCGCTGATGGCGCGTGTAAATGCCGCAACGCAAACAGAAGAAATGCTGCGCGCTGCCGGTATTGAACCGGTAGCAGGTGAGCACGTCCTCGCCGCGCTCGAAACGTAATTCGCCTGGCGCCGCGGAAGCCGCCACCGCACCGCGCATCCGGCGATAGGAGCATGTGCAGCGCCGGATGGTTTCGAAATCATCACTCAGCTTCGCGACAATTGCCACCGCGCCGCAGTGGCATTGGCCACGATGAGTGGTGGTCTGGTCGAGCGTTGCTTTTAGTCTTTATGCAAACAGCGCATCTTCCCCATGCGACACTCTGAGGCAGTTACAAGAAAAAGGCGTGGCACGCTCAATTCCAACCCGGGAGTTTGCACTTCGGGGCAAATTTTGCCGGGTGTCGGTGCGGCAACTACGCCGCCGCGCTGAGGCTCTCCGGCGCGTGCAGCGCGGAGGCCGCAATCGCCGCCTGGCTGTTCGGATCGCGCATCATGTAGCCGCGGCCCCACACCGTGCCGATCAGGTTGCCCGCACCGGCCTGCGCCAGCTTCTTGCGCAGTTTGCAGATGAACACGTCGATGATCTTCATTTCCGGTTCATCGATGCCGCCATACAGGTGGTTGAGAAACGCTTCCTTCGTCAGCACCATGCCTTTGCGCAGCACGAGCAATTCCAGGATGGCGTATTCCTTGCCGGTCAGATGAACCGGTTGCTCGTCCACCACCACGTCCCGGCTATCCAGGTTGAGTTGAAGGTTGCCGATGCGCAGAAGCGGCTGGCTGTAGCCTTTGCTGCGGCGTATCACCGCCTGAATGCGCGCGACGAGCTCGGATTTGTCGAACGGCTTGGTGATGTAGTCGTCCGCCTCCATCCCGAAGCCTTTGACCTTGGCCTGAGGGCGCGTCAGCCCCGACAGGATCAACACAGGCGTTTCCACCCGCGCCCCGCGCATGCGGCGCACGACCTCGTAACCTTCCATGTCCGGCAGGATCAAATCAAGAACGACGATGTCATAGTCGTAGTGCTTGACGAGTTCGAGCGCCTCTTCGCCGGTATCGGTTTCATCGACGATGGCGCCTTGTCCCCGCAGCATCAGCGAAATACCGCGCGAGGCTGTCAGATCATCCTCAACCAGTAGAACCCGCATTGCATCCTCCTTGCGACCAGTTCGGGAGCAATACCACCTGGACGTGTGTTCCGCTACTGCTTTTTCACCAACACCTGCATAAATTCTGAAAATTCGGCATGGCCGCATTCGAAACGAGAGACGAACCCGAGATATGAACCGTCATACGAGACAAGACTCAATAAAAGAGTTACTTTGTTAAGGTGTTCTCAGCGCGCGTTGGCCGATCTGACCGGCGCGGCCGGGACTATCCCCGCCGCCACGCTCGCGGGTGCCATCTGCGCCGTCTCGGCGTTGGTGATCGAAGTGCGCGGCCTCTCGCGTCATCTGGCTATCGGCGACCGCCTCGCCTTGCGCGGCCGGGACGGCGTTCTGGTGCCAGCCGAAATCATCGGCGTGCGCGGCGGCGTGCTTCAGGCCGCCCCCTTCGGCACCACCGCCGGCCTCGGCGAGGGTGCCGCCGCCATCGCCCCCCTGCGTCTTGGTCCTCACGGCGCCGCCTCCTTCCAGGCCAGCCTCGCCCCTACCAACGCCTGGCTTGGCCGCGTCATCGATCCGCTGGGTGCGCCCATGGACAATGCCGCCC
>CAXUNZ010000249.1:432-5282 GCA_964252525.1 uncultured Acetobacteraceae bacterium | reverse complement strand
CTCGTGCGCAGGCATCGCCCGACAACAGGAGCTCCCATGGAAGAACCCACGCTCGCCGCCGCCGGCGCCCACCCCGCCCCCGCGGCTACCCTCGTCATTTTCGGCGCCCATGGCGATCTCACCAAGCGCCTGCTCATGCCCTCGCTCTACGATCTCGCCGAAAGCAAGCTGCTCGATGACAAATTCCGCGTCATCGGCGTCGATATGGCCGAGGGCGATGACGAGGAATGGCGTGCCAGCCTGACGGCCACGATGCAGGATTTCACCAAGGACCCGAACGCCGAATTCTACGTCAAGGAAATCGACCAGGCCGTCTGGGGCTGGGTCACGCAGCGCCTGACCTATGTCAAGGCCGACTTCACCAAGCCCGAGGAAATGAAGCACCTGGCTGAAAAAATCAGCGGCAATGCGGTTTTCTACCTGGCCGTCGCCGCGCGCTTCTTCGGCCCTGTCGTCGATCAGCTCGGCGACGCCAACCTGCTGAAAGAAGAAGGCGAAAATTTCCGGCGCGTCGTCATCGAAAAGCCTTTCGGCGAGGATCTCGCCAGCGCCCGCGCGCTCAACGCCCGCATCCTCACCCATGCCGAGGAAAAGCAGATCTTCCGCATCGACCATTTCCTTGGCAAGGAAACGGTGCAGAACATCATGGCCTTGCGCTTCGCCAATGCCATCTTCGAGCCCCTCTGGCGGCGCGATCACATCGATTTCGTTGAAATCACGGCCGCGGAAACCATCGGCGTGGAACGCCGCGGTAAATTCTACGAACCCACCGGCGCGCTGCGCGACATGGTGCCCAACCACCTTTTCCAATTGCTTTCCATGATCGCGATGGAGTCGCCCAACTCCTTCGAAGCCGAAGCGGTGCGCGATGAAAAAGCAAAGCTTCTGGCGGCAATCCACCCCGTGCGCCCCGAAGATGTGGCGCGCGGCCAGTACGCCGCGGGCAAAATCGCCGATCGTGAAGTCCCCGGCTACAAGCAGGAGCCGGATGTCGCCTCCGACAGCCGCACCGAAACCTATGTCGCCCTCCGCCTGAGCATAGACAATTGGCGCTGGGCCGGCGTTCCCTTCTACCTGCGCACCGGCAAACGCATGGGCGCGCGCCAGACCGAAATCGCTATCCACTTCCGCCGCCCCCCCTTCGCCCTCTTCCGCACGACCGAGGTGGATGAACTGACCGCAAACGTGCTCGTCCTGACCGTGCAGCCGCGCGAAGGCATGAACCTTTCCGTCAGTGCGAAATATCCGGGCCCAAAAATGACGCTTGCGCCCATCGAGCTGCGCTTCCGCTACGAAGACGCCTTCAAAATGACCCCCAATGTCGGTTACGAAACGCTGATTTACGATTGCCTGATCGGCGATTCCACGCTGTTCCAGCGCGCCGACATGATCGAGGCAAGCTGGGCGGTTGTCGATCCCGCCATCCAGCACGCCAAAGGCGCCGATGATGTGCCGGAGGAATACACCGCCGGCAGCGCCGGGCCTGATTGCGCAGACAAGCTGCTCGCCCGGTCGGGGCACGCCTGGCGGCCGCTGCGCAGCGGCTCGAAGTAAATTGGGGAAGTATGCCCTATCCCCAAACGCTCGATCGGATGTGGATGTAGAAAAATGGTCCCGGCGAGAACTCACCCCACACCGGGCTCTCAGTCGTCAGCAGCTGCGTGCGTCAGTGCAAGCGCGCCGCCGTGGGTGCGCCCACTTCCAACAGCACCGCATCCAGTGCCTTTTCAATCGCGGACAAGGTTGCCCGCAACTTCAGCGATGCCGCTTCTTCAGCCAAAAGGCGAAGGCAATGCCGAATCCCTTCGGCACTGGCGAGGACATCTTCCTGGTCGCAAATCATGGTTGTCTCACCGGCTGGTCCTGCGTGACGATTTAGACAACGTAACGGCATGTTCATTTAAAGATCAAGGAAAAAGTGCTGGCTTTGCAACCTCAAGATGTGCTTGGCGCGCGCGGAAGCCATGCCGCTTGTGCGCAGTTTGTGTAACGGCTTCGTGAGCGTATCCATCTCCGGACAGACACTTGGCATTCTGGCCGGCGGTGGCCCGTTCCCAGGCCAGGTGGCCACTGCCGCGCAAGCCGCCGGCCGCCGCGTATTCGTTCTGGCGTTTGAAGATTTTGCCGACCCTTCCGTCATCGGCGCCTTCCCGCATGCCTATGCGAGGCTGGGTGCTGCCGGCCGCATCCTGACTTTGCTGCGAGAGAACGACGTCGGCGACCTGGTCCTGGTCGGACCCGTTCGACGGCCGGGCTTGCTCGATCTGCGTCCAGATTTTGAAGGCACGAAGATCATGGCTCGTATCGGCCGCGCTGCGTTTTCCGGCGATGATGGGCTGCTCGCCGCCATCGTCCGCGTGTTGGCCGAAGAAGGTTTCAACGTCATCGGCGCTCACGAGATCATAGGCGAGGCCCTTGGCCCGGCCGGCACCTTGACCCGCGCCACGCCGGACGCGCAGGCCCGCATCGACATCCGACGAGGCATGGACATTCTGATTGCCCTCGGCCAGGCCGATGTCGGGCAGGCTTGCATCGTTCAACACGGCATCGCCCTTGCTGTCGAAGCCATCGAGGGCACCGACCAGATGCTTGCGCGGGCCGCCCCCCTTGCCCGCCCCGGCCTCGGTGGGGTGCTGGTCAAGATGGCCAAGCCCGGCCAGGACCGCCGCGCCGACATGCCCGCCATCGGCCCGCGCACACTGCTGGGCGCTCACGCCGCGGGGCTGCGCGGCGTGGCCTATGAAGCTGGCGGCACGCTGCTGACCGATCGCGCCGCCTGCATCGAGGCGGCCGACCGCGCAGGGCTTTTTCTTTGCGGTATCGACCCCGATCTAAGACCCAACCTCGGAGCCACGCCATGAACGGGCATTTTCTTCATACCATGCTGCGTGTGTTCGACCTGGATCGCAGCACGGCATTTTACGCCGGCTTGCTTGGCATGAAGGAGTTGCGGCGGCGCGAGGTGCCCGACGGGCGCTACACATTGGTCTTCATGGGCTATGCGTCGAACGCGGAGGGCCAGGCGGAAATCGAGCTGACCTTCAATTGGGATCAGGCCGCGCCTTATGAGTTGGGCTCGGCCTTTGGGCATTTGGCTGTGGGTGTGCCCGATGTGGAAGCGGCGTGCGCGCATGTGCGGCAAGGAGGTGGGCGCGTGGTGCGCGAGGCGGGACCTGTCAAGTTTGGCACGACGGTGATCGCATTCGTTGAGGATCCGGACGGATATAAGATCGAGTTGATTGAAAAGAAATGAAGGCAAGGAAAGAATTGAGGGGGAATGTGGCTGACGTATACATCAGCCTCCCCCAAACCCCCCGTCGAAAATGGCTTCCCGCTAAACTGATGACGGGGGGTCTGGGGGAGATGGCACATCCCCCCCAGTTCTTCCCTTGAGCTTTCTTCTCCGCCTGGCCGGCCTGCAAGGCCAAGCGCCCTGGAATTTCTTCTCCACCACGCTACGCATTGGCGTCACTGGGCTTTCCCGCGCCGGCAAAACCGCCTTTTTGACCTCGGCCGCGGCCAACCTGCTGGCCCGCACCGCGCCGCGCTTTTCGCTGGCGCCGCTGGAGGCCGGCGACGTGCCGCGTTTCGATCACGCCGCGCACATCGCGGCGCTGGCGGCCGACCCGCCGGGCTGGCCCGCGCGCACCAACACCGTCTCGCTGCTGGCGCTGACCGCCCAGCGCGAACAGACCCTGTTGCCGGCGCGGCGCATTCGCCTGGAATTCCTTGATTATCCGGGCGAGTGGCTGCTGGATTTGCCGCTGCTGGCGCTGTCCTACCGCGAATGGTCGCGCGCCACGCTGGCGCGCCTCGCGGCACCCGAACTCGCCCCCATAACAGGAGCGTTTCTTGGCTTTGCCGCGGGGCTGCCGCCGCGCGCGCCGGCCGATGAAGCGCTCGCCCATTCGGGGGCGCTTCTGTATCGCGACATGCTGCAGCGGCTTCGAGCGCAGGGCATGGCCTACCTTCAGCCGGGGCGGCATTTGATGCCGGCGCCGGGCATGGAGCCGCCATGGATGGCGTTTTTTCCTATGGCGGGCGAGGGGCAGCTCGCGGCACTGCTGTCCTTGCGATACCATGCCTATGTCGAAGCGGTGCGACGCGATCTTGCCTCCCCCTTGTTTGCCAATGTGGACCGGCTGGTGGTGCTGGCGGACGTGTTGAGCGCGCTGCATGGCGGGCCGGCCGCCTTTGCCGACACGCAGGCGGCTCTGGCGGCCGCGGCCGGCGCGCTGCGCTGGCGGTTTTCGTTTTTCGACGCATTCACCTCGTTGATCGGCGGGCACATGCCGGCGCGCATTATCGACAGGGTGGCGTTTGTGGCGACAAAGTCCGACCACGTGGCCGATCGGCAGCGTGGCAATTTGGCGGCGCTGATGAAAACGCTGGCGCATATTCCAGGCGAGGGGATCGAGACGGGTCATTTCGCCGCCGCATCCGTGCGGTGCACGGAGGATTTCGTCTGGACGCTGGAAGGGCGGCCGGTCTCCGCCGTGCGCGGGCGTGTGCTGGGGCAATCTGTGCTGACGCGGTCCTACCCCGGCGAGGTGCCCGACCGGCCGCCGGATGCCGATTTCTGGCAGCACAAGTTTCTGGCTCTGCCGGAATTCGAGCCTATACGCCTGCCTGATGGCGGCGCCTCGGGCGTGCCGAATATCGGCATGGATGCGCTGCTGAATTTTTTGATCGGCGACGTGCTGTGAGCGGCCGCATCACCGCGCGCATCGAAACCGAAGGCGCGCCCGAGCCGGAGCCGCAAATTGATGTTGCGCCCTCACCCGCGCCCGCCATGGTGCGGATCGAGCCGCGCATCGAGGCGGAATCGCTGCCGGCGTTGCGGCTGGAGG
>CAXUNZ010000249.1:0-422 GCA_964252525.1 uncultured Acetobacteraceae bacterium | reverse complement strand
GGTCCAGCCATTGGCGCGGGCGCGCTGGGGCATGCCGGCGCTGGTGGCGAGCGGGGCCGCGGTGCTGGTGCTGGGCTTGTCCGGGTTGGAGGCGGGCAATTTCATCGCCGATGAATTTGCCCGCGCGGCGCCGCTGGGATTTGGCGCGTTGGCGGTTACCGGCGCGGGATTTGGGCTGATCGGCACCGGGTTTTGGCGCGAAGCGCGGGCGCTCGGCGCGCTGCGCGGCGTGGACCGGTTGCGCGCGGATTTGCTCGGGCCCAACGCGCAAAAACGCGTGCGCGCGGCGCGCGAATGGGTGCGATCGCTGCCGGAGGGCGAGGCGTTGCTGCCGGCGATTGACGCCATCAACGATCCGGACGCGGTGCTGACCTTGCTGCGCGCGGGCCCTGCGGTGAGCCTGCGCGCGCGCGCCGATGCGC
>CAXUNZ010000248.1:0-5295 GCA_964252525.1 uncultured Acetobacteraceae bacterium | reverse complement strand
CCCCCCTGGGCACGAACCGCACCCTAAGCCTGCACGCGCCAAGCCTCGCCCCCCGCACCGCCCGCTTTGTCCCCGCCGAGGCCGGCCTCTTCGACCAGGGCGCCCCACAGCCCTTCTCCAGCACCGCCAGCGGCCTCACCCTGCACCTCAAGCCGCTGCAAAAGCTCGCGCCTGGCAAAGCCATCGCCGGCGTGCTCGAACTCACCGACCAGAGCGGCCGCGCCGAGGCCCTGCAGATCGATGTCCCCGCAGGTGCGGCCACCGCCGCCGCACCGACGTTCCGCCTCGCCGACGCCCTGTTGCTGGCCTTTGCCGGGGGCCTGATTTTGAATTTGATGCCGTGCGTGCTGCCCGTGCTCGCCATCAAGGCCCTCGCACTCGCCCGCCTCTCCGGCGCTGCCCGCGGCCACGTGCGCCGCGACGCAACCATGTACACCGCGGGCGTGCTCGCCGCCTTCGGCGTAATCGGCGGCCTGACCCTGGCCGTGGGCGCGGCAGGCGGCGCCGCGGGCTGGGGCATGCAGTTCCAATCCGCCGCCTTCACGGCAGCAATGGCCTGGCTGATGCTCGGCGTAGCGCTGAACTTCGCCGGCGTCTTCGAAATCGGCACGAACGTCGCGGGTGTCGGCCAAGGCCTGGCGCAGCGCGGCAGCTTCTTCACCGGCCTGCTGGCGGTCGTCGTGGCCACACCTTGCACGGCGCCCTTCATGGCGACCGCACTCGCCGCCGCCGTGGCGCTGCCACCCGCCGCGGGAATGGCCATCTTCCTGACGCTTGGGATAGGTCTGGCCACGCCTTACGGGCTGCTCGCAGCCTTCCCCGCCCTGGCGCGTCTGCTGCCGCGGCCCGGCGCGTGGATGGAGCGTCTCAAGCAAATCCTGGCGACCCCGATGCTGGCAACGGCGGCCTGGATGGCCTGGGTCGTGCTTCAGCAGGCCGGCCCGCTGGGCTTGGCCGCCACGCTGGTCGGCGCGGCACTGATCACTGGCGCGGCGCTCGCCTGGGGCCGCACGCAACGGGGTGTGACCGCCTGGCGCATGCCGGCTGTGAGTGCGTTAGCCGCCTGTGCGCTCGTGCTCGCCTTCATCGCCTTGCGCGCGCCCTCCGCCGGCGCCATGGCGCTGGCACAAGGCGCGGAAAAATTCACTCCGGCGCGTCTGGCCGAACTGCGCGCGCAGCACCGCCCGGTGTTCGTGGACATGAGTGCGGCCTGGTGCATCACCTGCCTGGTCAATGAGCGGCTGGCCCTCTCACCGGCAAGCGTCCGCAACGCCATGGCCCGGCACGACGTCACCTACATGGTCGGCGATTGGACGCGCCAAGACCCGGCCATCACCGCCTTCCTGACCGAATACGGCCGCAACGGCGTGCCCCTCTACGTCTATTTTCCCGCCGATGCGCCGCCCGTGGTGCTGCCGCAAATCCTGACGCAGGCCGAAATTCTTGGGCGCATCGGCGCCTGAACCCGGCGCGGCCATTCGTGCCCATGCATTGAGCCTGGGTTTCGACGCGATCGGCTTCGCGCCCGCCCATCTGGGACCAGAAATCCGCACGCATCTGCAAGACTTCCTGGCCGCCGGCCAGCATGGCGAAATGAGCTGGCTTGCGGAGCGCACCGAGGCACGGAGCCACCCCCGGGCGCTCTGGCCGGAGGCAAAAACCGTCATAGCGGTCGGCCTGTCCTACGCGCCTGGCTTCGATGCGTTGGAAACTTTGCGCCGTCCCACGCGCGGCAACATCTCCGTCTATGCACGCAACCGGGACTACCATGACGTGCTGCGCGGCAAGCTCAAGCACCTTGCGCAATTCATCGTCTCGCGCCTGGGCGGCGGCGTGAAGGTCTTTGTCGATACGGCGCCCGTCATGGAAAAGCCGCTGGCCGAGGCCGCCGGTCTGGGCTGGCAGGGTAAGCACACCAATCTGGTCAGCCGCGCCCATGGAAGCTGGCTGTTCCTGGGCGAGGTTTTCACCACGCTGGACCTCGCGCCGTCGGCGCCATTGGGCGGGGCCTGCGGCACCTGCACGAGGTGCCTGGCCGCCTGTCCGACCGCGGCCTTTCCCGCGCCCTATCGGCTGGATGCCACGCGCTGCATTTCTTACCTGACCATCGAACATCGCGGCCCCATTCCGCTGGAGCTGCGGCCGCTGATGGGCAATCGCATCTATGGCTGCGACGATTGCCTGGCGGTCTGCCCGTGGAACCGCTTTGCCCAGAAAGGGCGGGATTGTAAGTTGCGCGCGCGCGAGGATCTGGCCGCGCCGCGCCTGGCGACGCTGGCGGCGCTGGACGATGCCGCGTTTCGGACCATGTTTTCCGCAAGCCCCATCAAGCGCATCGGCCGCGCACGCTTCGTGCGCAATGTGCTGAACGCCGTAGGCAACAGCGGCGATCCGGCGTTGCGCGCGACTGCGCGGGCAGGTGCCGCGGACGCCGATCCAGTGGTGGCCGATTCAGGCGCATGGGCCGTGATGCGGCTTTCGTGTTGACTACCCCGGCAGGACTGGCGTGCTGATCAAACGCAGCTTTTCGCTGGCCGGACATCGCACCAGCGTGGCGCTGGAAGAGGCGTTCTGGCAGGCGCTGGCGGCCATTTCCTCGCGGCAGGGTATCGCCTTGTCGGCTCTGGTGGCGCGCATCGACGCCACCCGCGCGGCAGAGACGTCCTTGGCCTCCGCCCTACGCGTTCTTTCGCTTGACGAGGCGGTCAAAAGCGTCGGGGCGCAAAATACTTCACAGGATCGTGTGTGTGATTAACTTAGCAGAAAGGCAATCCGGGCGAGGTTCTGCGTGTCCGAAAACGGATTATCCCTCAGCCGGAGAAAACCCATGCCGACACAGCAGTTTACAGGTCCCACCAGCAACGATGGCAAGCCATCACCGGCTTGCGTCAGCCCGCTCATGCTGGCTGACCGCTTGCTCAGCCTTGCCCAGGATGCCGATCGCGCGGGGATGGCCAAGCCGGCGCAGCGTCTTCTCAAATTGGCTTACGCCGTTTGCAACGAGAAACCGCTGCCCAACTAATTTGCTCGGTGCCGTGCTGGCGCTGGTGTCGTGCCCCGTCTGGGGCCAGGCACCGGCGCCAGGGCATCACAAATTTGGCGCCGACGTTCTGCCCAGCGCCGCACCGCCCGCGGCAAAACGCGTGTTTATGGCGCGTCAATCCGCGTTGTGCCTGACGGCGACGGGAGAGGCGGAGGCGCGCTACCATTTGCCGCACGGGTTGCTCTCGGCGATTTCGCGCGTGGAAACCGGCCGGCCGATGCCGGTGACCGGCGAGCGCGCACCCTGGCCGTGGAGCGTGAATGCGGACGGCGAGACGCTGTTTTTCGACACGCGCGCGGCGGCGGTGGCGGAAACGGCGCGGCGCCTGGCGGCGCATGCGCATTTCGTGGATATCGGCTGCATGCAAGTGGATATCAGCATTCATGCACGCGCGTTCGCGTCTTTGACCGAGGCGTTCAATCCAGCGGTTAACGCCGATTACGCGGCGCGGCTGATGATGTCTCTGCACGGGTCGGGGCACGATTGGTCTGGCGCATCGCGGCTGTATCATTCGGCGACGCCGTCACTGGGGACGCCGTATGGCGGGGCGGTGGCGGCGACGCGGAAGACTCAGGCGGAGAGTTTGGCAAATGCAAGAGGAAGGGAGTGAATGCTGTTATGTTTTACGTGCGCATTTATTTGCAACGACGTGCCTAATTTCACTACGGTGACTATAGGCTTGCCTCAAACCTGCATTCGAATACTGCGCAAGCTCTCGTATTTAGGTTAAACGCCTTGCTGATTGTCTGGGAGGTAGGTTGAGGGCCTACTGTCTTTATGGCCAACGCCAGTGACTAAACGCTACAATTTGGGTTTGACGTCCAAATTGCATATTGTTGTATCAATAAGGATACTTGACCTCTCTTCTTTTGGGCGCTTAGCCTAGCAGGAAGTTGAGGTGATAGGTTATGAAAAGCTTTAAGTGGGCGGCATTACTGCTGCTGGTAACGGTGGTGGACCGTTCCGCTCAGGCCCAGCTCGCAGATCAAGGCTTGCGCCAGCTGCGATCGCTTCATTGGACGCAAGCCTCTGGATTGCAATTAGCCACGTCGCATTCAAGCTTGCGCAATTTGCCAAACTTTGTGGCGGTAATTGGCGCCGATGCGACAAAGGCCAGGTTAATTGAGGATGGTGTAACCGACACTGGGGCTGAAGCCGAAATTCTGAACACCAAAGATGGAAAAGAGGCTGTCTTTGAATATAATCCGGTTGGCTTCGTTGCGTCTAAAGATTGGAGTAACGTTAATGCAGACGATATGCTACAACAGGTTCGCGATAATACTGAAAATAGCAATGGAAGTCGGAGGTTACAGGGTTTGGCAGAGTTGCATGTGACAGGGTGGCTTCAACAGCCGACACTTAACCCTGAAACGCACATGGTGTCGTGGATAATTTCTGCGACTAGGAGCAGTGGTGATAGTATCATCAACGCGGTCGCCTTGAAGCTTGGGAGGTATGGATACGAGAGAATCACGCTTGTCGATGACGCCATCAACTCGCCTTCTGCTGTTCAGAACTTGCTCTTTATTGCAAACGAACATCAATTTGATTTTGGAGCTCGCTACAACGAATACATTGTCGGCTCTGATCGCTCCGCCGAATACGGAGTTGCGGGACTAGTTGCCGGAGCTTTAGGCGTGAAGTTGTTGAAGGTCGCTGGCGGGATTGGCTTTCTAGTGCTCGTAAAGAAAGCGGGTTGGCTTGCTCTTCTCCCCTTCTTCTGGCTTTGGGGCCTCATGAAGGGGAAGAGAATCGAGCTCACGTTGTCGAGCTCCGGCGATAAACAAGAACGCGGCATCGAACCGCTTTGTTTGGCCAAAAATACGGCGAACAAGAGAGAGCCCTACTTAACGAAATAAAGTGGCAACAATTTCTATACGTGGAATCAACTTCGACCATTGCCACCACGCCGCTGTCTCAGCGACCACCGCACCGCATGCATGATTAAAGCCTGCCTTGCTCTTCGCCAACCCTGCCCTCGCTTAATACCACCACCCGATCCATCCGCTTGGCCAATTCTGCATTATGCGTGGCGATCAACGCGGCCACGCCCTGCGCCCGCACGATGCTCAGCAACTCCGCAAATACCGTCTCCGACGTTCCCACATCCAAATTCCCCGTCGGCTCGTCCGCCAGCAGCACGCCCGGCTTATTGGCCAGCGCGCGCGCGATCGCCACGCGCTGCTGCTCGCCGCCGGAGAGCTTGCCCGGCAGATGGCCCAGCCGCGCGCCCAGCGGTCGGTCACCAGCAC
>CAXUNZ010000247.1:267-5296 GCA_964252525.1 uncultured Acetobacteraceae bacterium | reverse complement strand
CCGCGCCCTGCTCGCTATGGGCGATGAGGGTCAGGCGCAGGACGCGCTGGCCCAAATACCACCCAAAGTCGCCGAGCATGCTGAAATTGCCGGAGCCCGCTCGGCACTCGCGCTCGCTCAGGAAGGCCGCGCCGCGCAGGGTCAGCTCGGTGCCCTGCGCCAGCGCGTGACCGCGAACCCCGACGACCATGCGGCGCGCTACGACATGGCCACCGCTTTGAACGCGGCCGGGCAACGCGAGGAGGCGGCTGACGCCTTGCTCGACATCTTCCGCCGCGACCGCACCTGGCGCGAGGACGCCGCCCGCCAGCAGTTGCTGAAATTCTTCGAGGCCTGGGGCGTAGGCGATCCTGCCACCATGGCCGCGCGCCGAAAACTGTCCCGGTTGCTGTTCTCTTGATGGCGCGCACGCACCCTGGCGCGGCGGATCTGCCCCTCGAAGTGGCGGTCTTCCCGCTGGCTGGTGCGCTTTTGCTGCCGCGCGGGCGGCTGCCGCTGAATATTTTCGAGCCGCGCTATCTGGCCATGGTGGAGGACAGCCTCGCCCACGGGCGCATGTTCGGCATGATCCAGCCCAACGAGCTTGCCCCCCGCGCGGAAAACGGCGCCTCGCTCTACCGCATTGGCTGCCTCGGCCGCCTTTCGCATTTCTCGGAAACCGAGGATGGGCGGTTTCTGATCACGCTGACCGGCGTGTCGCGGTTCCTCATCCGGCGTGAGATCGGCATGCAGCGCGGCTACCGGCGCGTGGAGGCGGATTATTCACCCTTTGCGCAGGACTTGCACGCCACGCCCGATCTGGGCGGGGACATGCGTGAAGACATCCTCGAAGCGCTGCGCACCTATTTCGCGGCCAAGGGCATCGATGCGAATTGGGAAGCGGTGATGGCCATGCCCGACCCGATGCTGGTCGTCACGCTCGCCATGCTGTGTCCCTTCGATACGGCGGAAAAACAGGCTCTGCTGGAAGCGCCGACGGAGCACGATCGCGCGGGGGATTTGCTGGCGCTGCTGCGCATGGCGGTGCACGAGGCCGATAGTTCGGCGCGGCCGAGCTGACACAAATGTATTTCAGGCCCGAACCTAAACCAAAGACGGGGGTTTGGGGGATGGCACATCCCCAATATTTTTTTGCTACAGGCTGAAATGACTTTAGACCCCCGCCTTCTGGAAATCCTCGTCTGCCCTCTCACCAAGGGTCCGCTCACGTATGATCGCGCCGCCGGCGAACTCATCAGTTCGCGTGCCGGGCTCGCCTATCCGATCCGCGATGGCATCCCGATCATGCTGCCCGATGAAGCCCGCCCGCTGGAAGCACCCGCCGCCGCAAGCACATCGGATTAATCAAGGCACACCGACGCCTACCCCTGAGCCGACGCAAGGCTCAGCGGTGACCTCCCAAGCCGATCGAGGCAAGGCCCGGCCGCGCCGCCGGCGCGGCCCTGGCAGGCCCACGCGCCACATGGGCCCCGCCCGACATGCCGGTTGCGTGTATCACGCCAGATGAGACAAAATACCCAGCGGGCGCCCGTACGCCGTAACCCGGCCGGATGGTCCCGGCCGGTGGCGCATAGGCGTAATGGTCCGGACCATTCGCCTCGGATCTGAGGTGGAACGCGGGGGCGCCTTCATGGCGCCAGGCGGTATCCGCCGCGCCCGGACCGCCGCGCGGCCGCGATCCGTCATGGGCGTGGCGCGGAGATCGTCGGATGCCTCGGTGCGCCCAATCCAGCACCGCCCATTCGCCAAACCCGAACGGCACGAACACGCCGCCATCCCAACCGATGGCGTCGGCCCCCGCCGCGCAGGCCGCGCCGCTATCGCCATAGACGCAGGCCGCATCATAGCTCGGCAGGTAGACCGTCTCCGGCGAGGGTGGATTGATCGAGATCGACCCGCCATCGTTGACCACCGCGGCATCCGGGCCGTTCTGCAACGCACCCGTTCGTTCCGCCGCCAGGCGCAGGCGCTGGATCGCATCCATCACGTCACCCTGCTGGCTGATAAAGGCGCGGCCGAGCTGGTCGGTCCACTCCAGATTGCCGTCGAGCATGTGCAGAACTGAGGGAAAACCGAGCAGCGCCTCCACGCTCGTATCCCAATTCTCTGCCGTGGCGGCATCGGCAAGCGCGGCACCGGCCAACCCTTCATGTGCCGCGGCAAAGCGCGCCGCCTCCACCACCTGGGCGGGGTAGGTGGAGGCGGTCAGGATGTCGCTCAGCACCGGATCGGGGTAGAGTGCCACGGGCGCCACCAAGCGATCGATTTGCGCGGCACTCAGGGCGACCTGGGAACTGGCGGGAAGCTCGATGGGGATGGCCAGGGATTGCGCTGTGGCCTGGCCGCCCAGGGCGAGCAGGGCCATTATCAGCGATGTTTGTTGCAGGCGCATGGTCTCGAAGACATGGGGAGGGAGTGCCTCTTCCCCCATATCCCCCGTCTTCAGTTTCGCGCGTGGACGGGCAAAGGCTCTCTCTCCATCAAAACGCATCCTTGGCGGCGCGCAATTCACCCAATCGCCTCGCATTCTCCGCCCGCATGAACGGGTTTACCGCACGCTCCTGCGCCAGCAATGACGGCACGCTCGGCCGCCCCGCCGCGCGCAATTGCTTGACCTCCAGCGCGCGCGCTTGCAGCGCGGCATTTTCAGGCGCTTGCGTCAGGGCAAAGCGGATATTGCTCTCGGTGTACTCATGCCCGCACGCCACCAGCGTCTCATCGGGCAACGCGGCGAGCTTGCGCAGGGACGCGAACATCTCCTCCGCCGTGCCTTCCAGCAACCGCCCGCATCCGACGGAAAACAGCGTGTCCCCGCACAGCAGCACCGCGCCTTTGGGAAAAAAATAGGCGATGTGCCCGCGCGTATGCCCAGGCGTCTCGATCACCACCGCCCCGGTAGCGCCAAACCGCACGGTGTCGCCCTCGCCCACCGCCTGGTCCAGACGCGGCAGCCGGTGCGCATCCGCCCGCGCGCCCACCACCTTGCACCCGTAGCGCGCCCGCACCTCATCGGTGCCCGCGACGTGGTCGGCGTGATGGTGCGTCAGCAGGATCAGGTCCAGCCGTCCGGCCGCATCGATCGCCGGGTACACCCCGGCCGCATCGGCCGGATCGACGATGGCCAACGCGCCCGAGCTTTCCTCGCGCAGCAGCCAGGCATAATTGTCGCTCAGGATCGGCACCGGCTGCACGCTGACCACCATCTTTACAACCCTTCGGAACTGCGCGTTTTCTGTCGTACCACTATCAACCCGGCGGCACCATGGACGGCTCCCTGCACGCCACGCTCCAAGCGCCCGCCCAGGCCAGTGCGGCCGCCTTTTATCAGACGCCGCGCGGCACCACCGCGGCCACCATCCTGCGCGAGCGCATGGCCGCCTTCTGGCCGGATCTCACCGGCATGGCCGTGCTCGGCCTGGGCTACGCCGAACCCTACCTGACCTTGTGGCGCCAAACAGCCTATCGGTGCATTTCCGCCAGTCCCGCCGCGCGTGCGCCGGTTCCCAGCGGTCACGCCTGTCTGGTGGCCGAGGACCGCCTGCCTTTCCCGGACCTCAGCTTCGATCGCATCCTGCTGATCCACGGCGTCGATGAAGCGCCCGACGCCCAGCGCCTGCTGCGCGAGGTCTGGCGCGTGCTCAAGGACGATGGCCGGATCCTCGTCGCCGCACCCAACCGGCTGGGTATGTGGGCCCATGTCGAGGCCACGCCCTTTGGCCAGGGTCACCCTTACAGCCACCAGCAGATCGCCCGTCTTTTGGCCGCCGGCATGTTCCGCGCCGAGCGGCGTGACGCGGCGCTGTTCGTTCCGCCGGTCAACATCGCGTTCCTGCTGCGCGGCTGGCCAATATGGGAGCAGGCGGGCCACGCGCTGGCGCGCGATCTGGCGGGCGTGATCCTGATGGAGGCGGCCAAGGATACCTATGCGGCGATACCGGCGGCATCTACCGCGCGGCGGCAAGTCCTGATGGGGGATGGCGTTACCGCGGAGGTGGCGGCGCGCGTGGAGACCGATCCATGATCTAACGAAGAAAGTTCGGGGAGCAGTGCCTGCCCTCCAAACCCAAGTCCGAGGTCTGACTAAGACTTGCCGGTTTATTCCCGCCATGGTTGTATCGCTTCCATGACGTTCGCCACCATCCGCAGCTATGCTTTTTCTGGTGTGGACGCCGTCCCGGTCGATGTTCAGGTCCAGATCGCCTCTGGCCTGCCGGCCTTTCTCATCGTCGGTCTCGCCGACAAAGCGGTGGGTGAAGCGCGGGAACGCGTCCGCGCGGCGCTGACCACCATCGGCCTCGCCCTTCCGCCCCGCCGCATCCTGATCAACCTGGCGCCGGCCGACCTGCTCAAGGAAGGCTCGCATTTCGACCTGCCGCTCGCGCTAGCCCTCCTCGCCGCAATGGGCGTGCTGCCGATCGAGGACCTCTCCCGTTACGCCGCGCTGGGCGAGCTCTCGCTCAACGGGCTGATCAACCCCGTCGCCGGCGTGCTCCCCGCCGCCATTGCCGCCTCCGCCGACGAACTCGGCCTGATCTGCCCCGGCGCTCAAGGCGGCGAAGCGGCGTGGGCCGGCACCGTGGACGTGCTCGCGCCGCCCGACCTGCTCTGCCTGATCAACCATTTCCGCGGCACGCAGGTATTGACCGCACCCAATGTCAGCGGCCTGGCCCCCGCGCGCCCCAGCCCGGATATGGCGGACGTCCGCGGCATGGAGTCCGCCCGCCGCGCGCTGGAGATCGCCGCCGCCGGCAGCCATAACCTTCTCCTGGTTGGGCCGCCCGGCGCGGGCAAATCCATGCTCGCCGCCCGCCTCCCCGGCCTGCTGCCCGACCTCACGCCCACCGAGGCGCTGGAAGTCTCCATGATCCACAGCGTTGCCGGCATGCTGGATGGCGGCCGCCTGGTCCAGCGGCCGCCTTTCCGCGAACCGCACCACAACGCCTCCCCCGCCGCCCTGGCCGGCGGCGGGGGACGCGCCCGGCCCGGCGAGGTCAGCCTGGCGCACAACGGCGTGTTGTTCCTCGCCGGG
>CAXUNZ010000247.1:0-254 GCA_964252525.1 uncultured Acetobacteraceae bacterium | reverse complement strand
AAATCCTTCGCCAGCCCATGGAGACCGGCCACACCACGGTTGCCCGCGCCGCCGCCCACATCACCTATCCCGCGCGCTTTCAGCTCATCGCGGCCATGAACCCGTGCCGCTGCGGCATGTTGGGCGACGCGCCGCGCGAATGCGGCCGCGCTCCTCGCTGCGGCGAGGACTACCTCTCCCGCCTCAGCGGCCCGCTGCTCGACCGCATCGACCTCACCGTGCAGGTCCAGCCCGTCTCGGCCGCGGACATGTCA
>CAXUNZ010000246.1:0-5326 GCA_964252525.1 uncultured Acetobacteraceae bacterium | reverse complement strand
GGCCCGCACCTACCTCGTCTTCTTCGATTGGGATCGTGCTGACCTTTCGGCCCGTGCGCGCCAGATTGTGGCCGAGGCCGCGGCCAACAGCACCAAGGTCCAGACCACGCAGATCGAGGTCAACGGCTACACCGATCTTTCCGGCACCGCCGCCTACAACCAGCGCCTCTCCGTCCGCCGCGCCCAGAGCGTGGAAGCGGAGCTGGTGCGTGATGGCGTGAACCGCAGCGAGATCAGCATCCACGGCTATGGCGAGAGCAACCCGCTCGTGCCGACCGCCAAGGGTGTGCGCGAGCCGCAGAACCGCCGCGTGGAAATCATCCTGAAGTAAGGCGACCGCCTCTTCGGGCGAGAAAAGAAGGGGGGGCATCGTGCCCTCCCTTTTTTTGTGGCATTTGGACGATGCGTTGATGGAGTGGGCGTTATGAGGCAGGTCTGGACGGCGGGCGCGGTTGTTGGCGGCGCGATGGTGCTGGCGTATGCGGCGGCCGCGCAGCCGGTGAGCGGGCCTTACGTGAGCCTGGGCGGCGGCGGCAATTTGCTGCAGGACGAGACGATCCGGCAGAACGAGAACTTCCCCGGCAGCAAGCTGCGCTTCGATGTGGGCGAGACCGGTGTCGGCGCCGTGGGCTACGGCTTCGGCAACGGCTTTCGTGTCGAGATCGAGGGAAATTACCGGCGCAACGATTTGATGCATCTGACGGGCACAGATTTCCCGACCAGCGCCGGCGGCAATCAGACGAATTACGGCGGCATGGCCAATGCCTTTTTCGACCTCGATGTCGGCGCCAACTGGATCTATCCGTATTTCGGCCTGGGCGCGGGCTATAACTGGACGCGCTGGGACGGCATACGCGCCACGGGAACGACCGAGGATTTCGATTTCCGGGCCGGCGGCACGCAGAGCCATTTCGCCTACCAGGCCATGTTCGGCGTGGCGCTGCCGATTCCCTTCGTGGTCGGCCTGTCGCTGACCGCGGAGTATCGCTTCTTCAGCATCGAGGAGAATACGGGCTTCTCCGGCACATCGCTGGGCACCGAAGGCCCCTATGGCGCGCGTGGCTTCGGCCTTGCGCGCGGCAATGTCGATATCCGATCGCAATACAACCACGCCGCCTTGGTCGGTCTGCGCTACGAGTTGTTTCCCCCTCCGCCCCCCGTGACCGCGCCGGCGGCAACGCCGGCGGGCAGCGCCGCGCCGGCGCCCGAGGCGGCGCGGACCTACCTGGTGTTCTTCGACTGGGATCGCGCCGATCTTTCCGCGCGCGCACGGCAGATCGTGGCCGAAGCCGCATCGGCCAGCACGCACGTGCAAACCACGCGCATCGAGGTCAACGGCTATACCGATCTGTCCGGCACGGCGGCCTATAACCAGCGCCTGTCCGTGCGCCGCGCGCGCAGCGTGGAGGCCGAGTTGGTGCGCGACGGCGTGGCCGCCGAGGAGATTTCGATTCACGGGTTCGGCGAGAGCAATCCGTTGGTGCAGACGGCCAAAGGGGTGCGCGAGCCGCAGAACCGGCGCGTGGAGATCATTTTGAAGTAAGGAAGACAGAAGTTCTTTCTTGAAAGAAAGAACCAAAGAACTTTTGGCGGTAGGCGTGCGCGTGGGGACCGCGGGGTGGGCCGTGCCGCGCCAGCAGGCAGAGCAGTTTCCAGGCGAGGGGCCGCACCTTTTCCGCTATGCGGCCCGCATGAACGCAGCCGAAGTAAACACCTCCTTTTACCGGCCGCATAAGATGGCCGTTTATGCGCGTTGGGCCGACAGCGTGCCTCCCCATTTCTGCTTTGCGGTCAAAATTCCCCGCGAAATTTCTCATGTGTGCAAGCTGCGCGGCGCCATGGCGCCGCTCGATCGCTTCCTTGCCGAAATAGCCGGCCTTGGCGCCAGACTTGGTCCGCTCCTCCTGCAATTGCCGCCCAGCCTTGCCTTCGAAGAAGAGGTGGCAGGCATTTTTCTGGAAGGATTGCGGGCGCGGCACGCGGGGCCAATCGTCTGCGAGCCGCGGCACGTCACCTGGTTTGGCGATGCGGCGGATGGCCTGCTTTGCGCCTTGCGCGTGGGACGGGTGATCGCCGATCCGCCGCGTGTCGACCGGGGCAGGCGAGCCGGCGGCTGGCGCGGAATTATCTATCGCCGTTTGCACGGGTCGCCCAGGATCTATTACTCGGCCTACGAGGAACAATTTATCGCAGCGATCGCGAAGGAGATCTTGCAGGAGGCCGACGGCGAGAACTGGTGCATTTTCGATAACACAGCCCGCGGCGAGGCGCTGGGCGATGCGGCCCGTCTGATGAGGCGCCTGGAATGTCCATAACAAACAGGTTCTAAGGACTTGTCCTTAGCGGGGTCGAGGGGCAGAGCCCCTCGCCTTTATCAAGGCCAACGCTTTCTCAATACCCCAAAATCCGCGCCAACCGGTCGGCATGAAAATCGACATCGCCAAACAATTCCGACAACACCACTTGCCGCTTCATGAAGAAGCCAACGTCGTATTCGTCGGTCATGCCGATGCCGCCATGCATCTGCACACCTTCTTGCACGGCCAGTTTCGTGGCGCCGCCGGCCATCGCCTTGGCCACCATCACGGCGCGCTCCGCCATCGGACTGCCGGCATCGAGCAATTGCTGCGCCTTGAGCACGGCCGCGCGTGCAACTTCCATTTCGGCATAGAGGTGCGCCGCGCGATGCTGCAGCGCCTGAAAGCTGCCGATCGGCACGCCGAATTGTTTGCGCTGCTTGAGATAATCCACGGTCATGTGCATCGCACCCGCGCCCACGCCGAGCATTTCGGAGGCCGCACCCGTGCGCACCGCATCAAGCGTGCGGCTGAGGGCGGCACGGCCGCCGTCGACCTGTCCTATCACGGCATCCGCGTCCACGCTCACACCCTCAAAGCGCAGGCGCGCGGCAATGCTGCTATCGGTCAATCGTTCAGGCGCGGCGGACAGGTTGGCGGCATCGCGCTCGACCGCAAATAACGTGATGCCGTCGGCATCCTCTCCGCTACCCGCCGTGCGCGCGGCCACGATCAAAAGGTCGGCCACGTGGCCGTATGCCACGAAGCGCTTTTCGCCGGTCAATTTAAAGCCGTTGCCGGAGCGCTCCGCGCGCAACGCGATGCGGTCGGGCCGGTGCTTGCTGCCCTCATCGATGGCTAGCGCGGCCACGGCCTGCCCGCGCGAAATGGCGCCGAGCCAGCGCGCGCGCTGCTCGGCTTCGCCATCCGCCAGCGCCGCCACCGTGCCTACCGATGTCGCCAGAAAAGGCGATTGCGTCAGATTGCGGCCGATCTCCTCGAGCACGATGCCGGCCTCGACATGCCCCAGCCCGAGCCCGCCTTCGGCTTCGGGCACGAGCACGCCGCAGAAACCCATTTCCGCAAAGCGCGCCCATAATTCGCGCGAAAACCCCGTGGCATCCTTTGCGTCCCGCAGCGCGCGCATGTGGCTGACCGGCGCCTGTTCGGCCAGGAACGGCCGCACGGTATCGGCCAGCATCGTCTGCGCATCGGAGAGAAACAAAGGCATGGTCGATCAGGCTCCGGGCAGTTCCAGGATACGCTTGGCGACGATGTTGAGCTGGATTTCGGACGTGCCGCCCTCGATGGAGTTGGCTTTCGTGCGCAACCAGGCGCGCGCCGCCGCGCCGCCGCCAGACTCCTCGCTTTCCCATGCCAGCGCATCGGATCCGCCCGCGGACATCAGCAATTCGTGGCGCTGCTTATTCAGTTCGGTACCGGCATATTTCATCATCGATGGCTGGGCCGGGTGCGCCCGCCCGGCTTTGAGCTCATCGATGAAACGCTCCGACATCGCGCGGAACGCCGCCGCGCGCACGTCAAAGAGCGCAATGCGCGCGCGCAGCAGCGGATCGTCCAGCCGGCCATCGGGCGCCGCACCGATCGCGCGCAGCGCGATCTGCCCCAGCGAGGATTCTCCATGCCCCAGGCCCATGCCGGAGATCATTTCGCGCTCGTGGCCCAACAGGTATTTTGCGACGTCCCAGCCGCGGTTCAGCGTGCCGACAAGGTTGGCCTTCGGCACCACGACATCATCGAAGAACGTCTCGCAAAACGGCGAGTAGCCGGAAATCAGCAGGATGGGTTTGGTCGAAACGCCAGGCGTTTGCATATCGAAGAGTACGAAGCTGATGCCGCCATGCTTGCTCGCCGTGTTCGTGCGCACAAGGCAGAATATCCAATCGGCAAGATCGGCATAGCTCGTCCACACCTTTTGACCATTGATCAGGAAGTGATCGCCACGATCCTCTGCCCGCGTTGCCAGTGCGGCGAGATCCGAGCCTGCATTGGGTTCCGAATAGCCCTGGCACCAGCGGATCTCTCCCCGCGCAATCTTGGGCAGATGTTCCAATTTCTGTTCTTCAGTGCCGTATTTCAGCAGCGCCGGCCCCAGCATGGAGATGCCGAAGGAGTTGAGCGGCAGGCGGCAGCCCAGAGCCGCCATTTCCTCGCGCAGCGCCTTTGTCTGCGCGGGCGTCAGGCCACCGCCGCCATATGCCGTGGGCCAATCCGGCACGGTCCAGCCGCGCTCGCCCATGCGCTCCAGCCAAAGCTTCTGCGCCGGGCTGGAAAAGACCGCATTGCGGCCGCCCCAGCACACATCCGCTTCGGAGCGGAGCGGCGTTCTCATTTCAGGTGGGCAGTTGGCGGTGAGCCAGGCGCGGGTTTCGGCGCGAAATTCGTCGGTGTCGGACATCTTGCTGGTTCCTGATATTTGGGTTCAGGAAGGTTGGGGGAGCAGTGCCTGCCCCCCCAAACCCCCCGTCATGATTTGATCGAGTGGCAAAACGAAGACGGGGGATCTGGGGGAGGGCTGACGTTTACGTCAGCCACATCCCCCCCAGCTCTTCCTTACGCGCCCTACTGGATTCGAACCAGTGACCCATAGCTTAGAAGGCTATTGCTCTATCCAACTGAGCTAAGGGCGCTCAATGCGTCCAATTCTCCGGCCGTCCGAACTTGAAATTGTCCGCATACGCTTTCGGCTTGTGCACGCGGACCGCCGGCAGCTCCAGATCATAAGCTATTCCCTCCCGCTGAGCATACGCCACCGCCTCCTCGCGCGTCTCGAAGCGCAGGCTCACCTGCGCCTGGGTCGATCCGCTGCCTGTCCAACCCATCAACGGGTCCAGCCGCTGGGCCACGCCCGGCTCCCAATCCAGCACCCAGTCGCGCGTGCCCGCCACGCCCGATTGCATCGCCGTCTTGGGCTGCTGGAAAATACGTGCGCGCATCGGGCTCCTCATAAGGCTGGTCGGGGCGAGAGGATTCGAACCTCCGGCCCCCTGCTCCCAAAGCAGGTGCTC
>CAXUNZ010000245.1:3089-5329 GCA_964252525.1 uncultured Acetobacteraceae bacterium | reverse complement strand
GGTAGGGGAACGCCTCGAAGAACAGGCGCACGCGCTGGCCTGTCGTCAGGCGCGGCAGCCCTTGCTCGAAGATGTGCAGATGCGCGTGCGGCACGGCATCGACGCGCGCCAACCGGCAGAGTTCGCTGCCCGGCTGGACGACGTTGCCCGCGTTGCGCTGGGCGAGGGTGAGCACCACCGCGTCATACGGCGCGCGGACCGAAACCTGGCCGTCGCCGGCGTCCTCCAGCGCCGCCTGCATCGCCGTGATTTCCAGCGCCATCTTCACCCCCACGGATTTTTCCTCGTCGCGTTCGCGGGCGCGGTCCGTTTCCATGCGCAGCCGCTGGAGCTTGACGCTCTCGACTTCTTTCTGCGTCACGTTGAGGTTCTTTTCCGACTCGGCGAGGTCGAGTTGCGCGCGCGCGAGTTCGACCTCGGACAAACCGCCGATGGCCTGGAGTTTGGCCAGCCTGCCGACGAGGTCGCGGCTGGAGTCCACGTGTTGCTGGCGAAACTGCAATTCGCGTTCCGCCTGGGCCAGTTCCGCGTCCTTGATGTTGAGTTGCTGGCGAAACGCCGTGTCGAGCTTGGCGGCAATCTCGGTGCGCGCCCGGTCGTCCTCGCTCATCGAGTGCAACCGGGTTTGACGCGTGCGGATCTCCTCGGAGCGGAGCACGAAAAGCTCCGTGCCCGCCTTGACCTCCTGCCCCTCCGCCACGCGCACCAGGCGCGGCACGCCGGCCGCACCCAGCCACACCACGCCGCCGCCACTCGCGTGCACCAGGCCGCCCATGCGGTCGGCGGTCGCGCGCAGATCGGCGAACTCGCGCGGGTTGTCCTGGCCGGCGGCGGCGAAAGCCTCGCGGCCACCTGCCTCCACGCGCCACACGCCCGGCGCCGCGGCCGCCATCTCCCCTTCGGCGCGCCCGGGACCCTCGGCGCGCAGAGCCAGGTCCTGCGCAGCACCTTCCGGCGGACTCACGCGCGCGGTGGCGGCGGCCTCGCCCTCCACGGTGTGCCGGACCACGTGCAGGCGGCGCGCGGAAATCGTGGCGCTCAGCCGCTCCTCATCCAGCTCCGGCTCGCCCATGGACCAATGCGCGATGCGGCGCAGCAGCTCGGCCTGCGGCCCGCCGCCGTCATGCCCGCGCGACCACAGCCATATCTGGTCGGACAGCAACACGGCGACGCGTCCCTGATCGGCATGGCTCAGCACCAGCAGCGGCGCGCCGGACGGTCCGGTCATCACCACCTGGCCGGCCACGTCCTCCGAGGCGATGGCGCGGTACCATGGCCCCCAGCTCGCGGCCTGATCGCCCTGGTTGGCGCCCGCCAAGCCCTCGGTGACCGGATGTCGCGCGCCGAGTGCCGTTACGAGCGGGCGGAAGGCGCCGGCGATCACGCCGCTGCCGCCGGCCGGCGCATGGGCCGGCAGCACGTCGGCAAGCGGCGTCTGATCCAGGCTTTCGGGCGAGGCGAACTCGGGCCCAGCGGTCAGCAGCAGCGCGCCGCCATGGCGGACATATTGGGCGATATTGCGCAGATAGGCGTGCGGCAGGATGCCGCGGTCGGTGAAACGATCCAGGATGATCAGGTCGAAGCTTGAAAGCTTGTCCTGGAACAGCTCGCGCGTCGGAAAGGCGATCAGCGCCAGTTCGTTGAGCGGGGTCAGGTCGTCGCGCTCGGGCGGGCGCAGAATGGTGAAATGCACCAGATCGACCGCGGGGTCGCTCTTGAGCAGCCGGCGCCAGGTGCGCTCGTCCTGGTTGGGCTCGCCCGAAACCAGCAGCACGCGCAGCCGGTCGCGCACGCCGTTGATCTGCACGACCGCGCGGTCATTGAGCGCAGAGGCCTCGCCGGGCGACGGGTCAGTGCTGAATTCAAGCACGGAGGGGCCGGCGCGGGTGATATCGACCGGCACATCCTGGGCCACGCCGAGCGGCACGGTCTGCACGACGGGCGGGGCGCCATCGCGGCGCAGAGTCAGATTGGCGGTGCCGCCGGGTTCAGGTGCGCCATGGCCGAGATCCTCGACGACGACCCGCAGGGTCAGGGAGCGACCGACGATGCCGTAGCCCGGCGCCTCGATCACGCGCACGCGCCTGTCCCATTCCTCGCCGCGTGCCGCCAGCAACGCGTGCACGGGGGCGCCTGGGGGCGCGCTGGGCAGGTCGTGCACCTGACCGTCGGTCACAGCCATGATGCCGGCCAGGCGGTCGCGCGGGATTTCGGCGAGCGCGCGCGCGACCTCGGCCCAG
>CAXUNZ010000245.1:0-3079 GCA_964252525.1 uncultured Acetobacteraceae bacterium | reverse complement strand
GCTGGGTGCCGTTGCTGCCATGTTCGGGCACGCTGACCTGGCGGAGCTCCAAATCGGGCAGGCGCGCGGCCTGGCCGCGGATGGCGGCAGTGGCGGCCTCGGCCAGATGGGCGCGGTCGCCGACCTGCATGCTGTCGGAGCGGTCGACCACCAGCAATGCAATGTCGGCCAGGCCCTGACGCGTCTGCTGCACCAGCACAGGCCCGGCGAGCCAGGCCAGCAGCACGGCGAAGGAAGCCGCGCGAAGCCCGGCGCCGCGGGCGCGGCGAACCACGCCGAGCGCGCAGACGGCCGTGCCGGCGAGGAGCAGAAGGGCAAGAATCCAGAGCGGGAGCGCGGGGGTGAATTTCAGCGCCGAGAAGACCTGCGTCATGGGCGCAGTTTGGCACGGCGGGCCGCGGGAGGGCTAGGTGCGTGCAAAAGCCGGAAGGAAGTTGTCCTTTTTTGAAAAGAAGACCAAAAAACTTTTGTTCGTTGGGGTTGGCGCTCAACGGCATTGTGTTGTGACGCACGGTGGGTATGCAGCTAGGCTACCTCGCAAGACATGCCCGATGCAAACATCGGCAAATCCGGGGAGGCTAAAATGATGACATTTTCGATCTGCAGACGCGCCGCGGGCGCAGCCCTTCTGTTTACCTGTTTGCCGCTGGCCTGCGCCTCGGCCGCTCCTGTCGTCATTACGCAGTATGGCAAGATCACCGGCAAAGTGGCCGAGGGCATGGATGAATTTTTGGGCATCCGCTATGCCGCCCCTCCGACAGGCGCCGCGCGCTGGCAGCCGCCGCAGCCGGTTCCTAGCGGCATGCAAACAAAGATCGCCACAAGCTTTGGCCCGCATTGCGCTCAGCCTGCCTCACCTTACGGCATTGCCAGCGACAATGAGGATTGCCTCTACCTCAACGTCTATACGCCCCATGAGCATCGCGCGAAGAACGCACCGCCCTTGCCTGTGATGTTCTGGATTCATGGCGGCGCGCTCGTCGTTGGCGAGAGCGACGATTATGACCCGGTGAAGCTGGTCACCGACAACAACGTCATCGTGGTGACGACCAATTACCGGCTCGGCTATCTCGGCTTCCTGGCCGAAGCCGGGCTCGATGCGGAAGGTCATCTGGCCGGCAATTACGGCATCCAGGACCAGCAATTCGCGCTAAACTGGGTGCGCACCAACATCTCCGGCTTCGGCGGCGATCCCGCGCGTGTCACGATGTTCGGCCAATCCGCCGGCGGCCTGAGCACCCTGACTAATTTGGTCTCTCCAACCGCTTATGGCCTGTTCAGCCGCGCCATCGTGCAAAGCGGCGCCTACGTCACCGGCTTGCAACTTCCTACCCTTGCGCAAGGCGAAGCGGCCGGCGCCGCCATCGCGCAGGATCTGGGTTGCGCGGTCAGCGACACCGCCTGCCTGCGTGCGGCCAGCGTAGATGATCTGGTGGCGCTGGCCGGTACGGCGGGGCTGAGCCTGACTCCGTTCGTCGACGGCACCACGCTGCCGCTCTCGCCCGGACCTGCGCTGCAAGGCGGGCATTTCAATCGCGTTCCCATCATGAACGGCTCCACCCACGACGAGTATCGGCAATTCCTCGGCGCCGATGCCGGTCTAACCGCGGATCAATATCCCGCCGTGCTGCAAAGCATCTATGGCCAAGCGCTCGGTTCGGCGATTGCCGCCGAATACCCGGTCGGCAGATACGCCAAGCCGGTGCTCGCCTTGGCCGCGGTGATTACCGATCAGACCTTCGCCTGCCAGGCCCGCCTGATCGACCGTACGGCCTCGCGCTACGTGCCCGTCTATGGCTACGAATTCAACGACCGCCATGCCCCGCAGGATTTCCTGCCGCCCGCCGGCTATCCCTACGGCGCGTATCACGCGAGCGAAATCCAGTTTCTCTTTGACATTCCGAAACTGCCGGGCACACGGCCGCTCGACCCCGCGGAGATGCACCTCTCCGATGCCATGGTAAAGTATTGGACCAATTTCGCGCACGATGCCTCGCCCGACGGACGCGGTGCGCCGGACTGGTCGCCTTATGCAACCGGGGCGGACATTTTGCAGTCATTGCAGCCTGGTGCACCGGTGCCGGAGAGCGATTTTGCGCGCGTGCATCATTGCAAGTTCTGGGCGCCGATCGACAAGTTTTAAGGAAGAACTGGGGGGAGAGTGCCTCTCCCCCCAGACCCCCCGTCTTTATTTGGGCGAGAGGCAAAATGATGACGGGGGGTTTGGGGGGGCAGGCACTGCTCCCCCAATTTTCTTATTGCCCCAGCCTTTGCAAAATCGCCGGCACGTGCACCTGATCGCCCTTATAATTCCCCGTCAGCGCATACATCACCAAATTCACGCCGAACCGCCACGCCAGCGTGCGCTGACGTTCGCCGCCTGGAATGGTCGCGAATAGCGGCCGCCCGTCCTCGTCCATCGCCCATGCCGCGGCCCAATCGTTCGCCCCGATGATCACCGGGCTGACGCTGTCATTGCTGCGGTCCTGGTCGCGCTGCACCCAGACCGTGTCACCTTCGTAACGTCCAGGAAAATCCGATAGCAAATAGAACGCGCGCGCCAGCACGTGCCCGTTGGTCAGCGGCGCCAGTATAGGCACATCCAGGCCCGCGCTGACCCGGCGCAAGGCGGCATCCGCGCCCGGCGAAAAGGCGCCCTCGCCCCCGCCCGAGCGCGTGTCGATCACCACGATGCCGCCATGGCGCATGTAATCGTTCAGGCTGGCGGTAAAGGCGGGCGCGACCGTGGCCGCGGGCGAGATCGGCCAATAGATCAGCGGATAGAAGCTCAGATCGTCCCGCCCGGGCGTAACACCCACGGGTGCGGCCATGACCGCTGCGGTGTGATCGTTGACGTAGTCGCTCAGCCCCCGCAATCCGGACAGCGACGTGCCGTCCAAGACGGCATCGCCCGTTACCACATAGGCAAGGTGTGTCTGCAGGGCCGCGTCCATGGCGCTGATCTGAGCGCTACCTTGGGCGCTGCCTTGGGCGCGCGCCGCCGTCAGGCCGGCCAGCAGCAGCAACGCCGCCGCCGCGGGGCGCAGCAGCCCGCGCAGGCGCAGGGTCAGCAGCATGT
>CAXUNZ010000244.1:0-5357 GCA_964252525.1 uncultured Acetobacteraceae bacterium | reverse complement strand
TCGTCTGGCTGGGGCTGATGCGGTTCAGGCGGTCGGCGATCATGCAAAAACCTCGGAAAAAGAACTGGGGGGAATGTGCCATTCCCCCCAGACCCCCCGTCATCGGTTAGACGGGGAGACAAGGGGGAATGGCACATTCCCCCCAGTCTCTCTAAACTAGGTTATGACCCTCCGCGAAGACTTCACCGCCGCCCTGAAAACCGCCATGAAATCCGGCAACGCGCCGGCCACCTCCACGCTGCGCCTCATCATGGCCCGCGTGAAGGACGCCGACATCGCCGCACGCCCCAGCGGCGTCACCGCCATCCCGGATGCCGACATCACCGCCGTCCTGCGTGGCATGGTCAAGCAGCGCCGCGAATCCGTCGCCCTCTACCAGCAAGGCAATCGCCAGGACCTCGCCGACAAGGAAAGCGCCGAAATCGCTGTTATCCAGTCCTTCCTGCCCCAGCAGATGGACGAAGCCACCCTGCACGCCGCCATCGACGCCGTCATCGCCGAAACCGGCGCCACCACCCCGCGCGACATGGGCCGCGTCATGGCGGCCCTGAAAGCCCGCCACGGCGCCACCCTGGACATGGGCCGCGCCAACGCCGCGGTAAAATCCCGGCTGGCCTGATGCGCCTGCCCGACGCCTTCCTCGATGAACTGCGCGCCCGAACCCCGCTGACCGCGCTGATCGGCCGGCGGGTCAAGCTCGCCCGTTCCGGCCGCCAGTGGAAAGCCTGCTGCCCCTTCCACGCCGAAAAAACCCCCAGCTTCTACATCTATGACGACGGCTACCATTGCTTCGGCTGCGGCGCGCATGGCGATGCAATCAGCTTCACCATGCAAACCCAGGGCGGCACCTTCATGGAGGCCGTCCACAGCCTGGCCGCCGAAGCCGGGCTGGACGTGCCCCAACCCTCCGCCGCCGCGGTCCAGGCCGAACAGCGGCGCCTGGATTTGCACGAGGTGCTGGAGGCGGCCTGCGCCCACTATCAGCGCAGCCTGCTCTCCCCCAGCTTCCAGGCGGGCCTGGCATATCTGCGCCGCCGCGGTCTGACGGACGCCACGATTGCCCGCTTCGCCCTGGGCTGGTCGGGCGACGGCCGTGGCGGCCTGGCACAGGCGCTGGCCGCCCAGGGCGTCACCCCCGCCCGGCTCCTGGAAGCCGGACTCCTGCGTCCCACCGAGGATGGCGGCGCGCGCGAACTGTTCTTTAACCGGATCATGTTTCCCATCCGCGACCGGCGCGGGCGCGTGATCAGCTTCGGCGGCCGAACCTTGGGCGAGGGTCAGCCGAAATACCTCAACGGACCGGAAACGGAAGTCTTTTCCAAGCGGCGTACGCTCTACGGCCTGAATTTCGCGCGTGAAGCCGGACGAACCAAACAACCGATTGTCGTCGTAGAAGGCTATATGGATGTCATCTCACTGCACCAGGAAGGCTTTGCCGGTGCGGTCGCGCCCTTGGGCACCGCGCTGACCGAGGACCAGCTTGGGTTGCTGTGGCAGATCTCGCCCAGTCCGATCCTGTGCTTCGACAACGACGCGGCTGGCGCGCGCGCGGCGGTAAGGGCGGCCTACACGGCGTTGCCGAAAATGACCGCCGAGCAGGACATTCGCATTCTGACGCTGACCGATGGCGATGATCCGGATTCGCTGATGCGCCGGCCTGGCGGCGTGGCGCGTTTTTCACGCATGTTGGCTGATCCCCAGCCGCTATCCGTTTCGCTGTTCGAGCTTGTCCACGAGACGCGGGGCAGGTTGACGGCCTCTTCCCCGCCTGGGCAGCGCCGCATGTTCAAGGCGGAATTGGAACGCATCTGCGGCCTGATCGGGGAAAAGGGTCTGCGGTCCGAATACCGCCGCGACCTGATGGCGCGCTACTACGCGCTGGTCGATAGCTTCTATCCGGGTTTTCGCGGCAAGACCCAGCCGGCCGCAAGACAAGTTGCGCGGCCGATCGCGACCGAGGCGGCCACCGGTCTGGAGCGCATGCGCACCCTGACCGCCATCCTGCTGCGCCACCCATCGCTGGCCCACAAGCTTGAAGACGCCTTGTGCCAGCTTGATCTCCCGCCACCCGCTCGCCGCCTGACGGATGCAACTCTGGCCCACGCCGATGAGGCCGATCACCTTGACTTCGACGGGTTACTCGCCCACCTGACCCACTTCGATCTGGCTGACGATATCGCGTGGGCATTGGGGGATGTGCCTTGCCCGTCCCCTGCCTATGCAAGCGCGTCGGCAAATGCGGCGCAGGCAGAGGCGGGATGGTGGCATATCTACGCGCTTCTGCGTGGCAACTCGCTGGAGGCCGAAGTGGCCGAAGCGGGCGCCCGCTTCCATGCCAGCCAGGATGCCGCCGATCTGGAACGGCTGGGCGCCCTGCTGGCGGCACGCGATCAATGGCGGCGCGGCGAAGCTAATGAGTGATGGCGAGGCAAACTGAGGACGGGGGTCTGAGGGAGTAGACACTGCTCCCCAGTCTTTCTGAAGCGCGTAACGGAGCAGTGCAGAGAATGGCGACCAAACCCGCGACCACCGGCGATACCGCAACGGCAGAGCGCGACACCGACACCTCGCTGCTCGATGTGCAGTCGGCCGCGGTCAAGCGCCTGATGGCGCGCGGCAAGGAGCGTGGCTACATCACGTTCGAAGAGCTAAATGCCGTTCTGCCGCCCGACCAGATGTCCACCGATCAGATCGAGGACGTGATGTCCGCGTTCAGCGAGATGGGCATCCAGGTCGTCGAGAACGAAGATAACGAAGACGCCGACGCCGCCAAGCCCGAGCGCGCCGAACCGGCCGAAGGCGAATCCGCCGAAGGCGAGGGGGCGGCTGCCGGCAATGTCGATGAGGAAAATCTCGGCCGCACGGATGATCCCGTGCGCATGTATCTACGCGAAATGGGCTCGGTCGAGCTGCTCTCGCGCGAGGGCGAAATTGCGATTGCCAAGCGCATCGAGGCCGGCCGCGACATGATGATCGGCGGCCTGTGCGAAAGCCCGCTGACCTTCCGCGCCATTATCGCCTGGCACGAGGCGCTCAAGGCCGGGCGCATGCTGCTGCGCGACATCATCGATCTCGAAGCCACGCAAGGCGCCGGCGCCCCGGCGGATGCCGACGTGCAGGCGGTCGAAGCCGAGACAGCCGAGGGTGCGGAGGCCGAGGCACCGCCGCCCGTCGAGGAACTCGACGAGGAGGAAGGCGAGGGCGCCGGCCTCTCGCTCTCGGCGCTCGAGGAGAAACTCAAGCCCGAGGTGCTGGCGACGTTCGAGGAAATCGAAGGCTTCTACAAGAAGCTTTCGAAAATGCAGACGCGCCGGCTGGAGACCATCACCTCGGGCGAGGAGATGAGCACGCGCACGGAAAAATCCTACGAGAAATTGCGTGAGGAGCTCGTCGGCAAAGTCCAGTCCGTGCGCCTGCACAACAACCGCATCGAGGAACTGGTCCAGCAGCTCAAGCAGCTCACCCAGCGCCTCAATGGTCTGGAAGGCCAGCTCCTGCGCTTTGCCGAATCGGCAAAAGTCAGCCGTGACGATTTTTTGGTCAAATACCGCGATCACGAGCTCGATCCCGCCTGGCTCGAAGGCGTGGCCGTGCTGCCGGGCAAGGGCTGGAAGGCGTTTGCCAACAAATACGCCGTGCAGGTCATCGAGGTGCGTGGGCAGATCGGCGCGATTGCCGGTGATGCGGGCTTGCCGATCGGTGAGTTCCGCCGTGTCTATGCCACGGTCAGCCGGGGCGAGCGTGACAGCGCGCGTGCCAAGAAAGAAATGATCGAGGCCAATCTGCGCCTGGTGATCAGCATCGCCAAGAAATACACCAATCGCGGCCTGCAATTCCTCGACCTGATCCAGGAAGGCAATATCGGCCTGATGAAGGCGGTCGATAAGTTCGAATACCGCCGCGGCTACAAGTTCAGCACCTATGCCACCTGGTGGATACGCCAGGCGATCACGCGCAGTATCGCCGATCAGGCGCGCACGATACGCATTCCAGTGCACATGATCGAAACGATCAACAAGCTGGTGCGCACGTCCCGCCAGATGCTGCACGAAATCGGCCGCGAGCCGGCGCCCGAGGAACTTGCCGAAAAGCTCGGCATGCCTTTGGAAAAAGTGCGCAAGGTGCTGAAGATCGCCAAGGAGCCGATCAGCCTGGAAACGCCGATCGGCGACGAGGAGGACAGTCACCTCGGCGATTTCATCGAGGACAAGGCCGCGGTCATTCCTCTTGACGCCGCCATTCAGGCCAATCTGCGCGAAGCCACCACGCGCGTGCTGAGCAGCCTGACCCCGCGCGAGGAGCGCGTGCTGCGCATGCGCTTCGGCATCGGCATGAACACCGATCACACGCTGGAGGAAGTGGGCCAGCAATTCAACGTGACACGCGAGCGTATCAGGCAGATCGAGGCCAAGGCTTTGCGCAAGCTGAAGCATCCGTCCAGGAGCCGTAAGCTTCGTAGCTTCCTGGACGATTAGGAAGGTTTTTCTTTTTTGAAAAAAAGAAGCAAAAAACTTTTGTCTTTTGGCGTATACATCGGTCACGCCACGTGTGCCAAACAGACAAAAGTCTTTTTGCTTCTTTTTCTTCAGAAAAAGAAGCAACTCTCCTTATGAGCAGCCCCACGACCCGCATCGCCGTGGACGTCACCTTCCTCCGGCAAGTAGCTCCGCCCTTCGTGCCTGGCGCCGCGTTGCCCGCGGACATGTCGCTCGTCCGATTGCCGCATCCGAGCGTCTCCTTCTACCGCTACCTCTACGACACCGTAGGTGCCCCCTATGTCTGGTGGCTGCGCCGCACCGCGCCCGACGCGGAAATCGGCGCGATGCTTCAGGACCCGGACGTCTCAATTCACGTGCTCTATCACGCGCACGAGCCGGCCGGCTTTTTCGAGCTGGACGGCCGCACCGGCCGCGCCATGAACCTGTCCTATTTCGGCCTGCTGCCCCACGCCGTTGGTCGCGGCGTCGGCCCCGCTTTCCTGCGGGCCGCGATCGACGAGGCATGGCGCCACAAGCCTTCCCACGTGACGGTCAATACCTGCACGGCCGATCACCCGCGTGCGCTGCCGAACTACCTTGCGGCCGGATTTACCATAATGCGCACGGTTCATGAAATCTGGGATGTGCCGAACCGGCTTGGCTTGGTGATACCGGCGCGGCTGAAGGTGTAGGCTGGGGCGCCTCTCCCCGGCCGTCGTGCCTCAGTGAGGTGTAACCCGGACTTGGCGTCCCGTACGGGATTCGAACCCGTGTTACCAACGTGAAAGGCTAGTGTCCTGGGCCTCTAGACGAACGGGACGTGGCCGGCGCTGTTAGACGGCCAACGCATAAGGGTCAAGGCAAAGGAAGGAACTGGGG
>CAXUNZ010000243.1:450-5377 GCA_964252525.1 uncultured Acetobacteraceae bacterium | reverse complement strand
GGAATGACATGACCAACATCCTGATGCCCGCGCTTTCCCCCACCATGACAGAAGGCACGCTTGCGCGCTGGCTCAAGCACGAAGGCGACGCCATCCGCGCGGGCGATGTCATTGCCGAAATTGAAACCGACAAGGCAACCATGGAAGTCGAGGCCGTCGATGAAGGCGTGCTCAGCAAGATCCTGGTCGTGGAAGGCACGCAAGGTGTCAAGGTGAACGACCCGATCGGTGTGCTGACGCAGGAAGGCAAGGCCGCCTCATCCGCAAAGCAGGCGTCTGTGCGCCAGGACGCGGGCGAAACCGCGGCACCTGTGCAATCCAAAGCCGCACCCCCGCCCGAACCGGTCACGGCGCCACCGGCGAACGGACATGATGCGGAAGAGAGGGTGTTCGCCTCGCCTCTTGCCCGGCGCATGGCAAAGCAGGCCGGGATCGATCTGCAAGGCGTCAAGGGCAGCGGCCCGAACGGACGCATCGTGCGCGCCGACATTGAAAAGACGCAGCCGGCTCGGGCGTCTGCGCCGAGTGCCGCACTTCCGCAGGCGCCCGCTCGCACCGCGGCGCCAGCGCAGGTGCCGATTGCCGCGCCGCATACGCTCGTGCCCTTCAACAACGTGCGGAAGATTACCGCACGCAGGCTCAGCGAAGCCAAGCAGACCATTCCGCATTTCTACGTCAGTCAGGATGTCGAACTCGACGCGCTGATGAAACTGCGCATGGACCTGAATGCCAAATCGCCCAGGGAAGGGGCCGGCGCCTTCAAGCTGTCCGTCAATGATCTGCTGATCAAGGCCGCCGCGGTCACCCTGCGCCGCGTGCCTGGCGTGAATGCGAGCTACACCGAGGATGCGCTGGTGCTGTATGAAGACGTCGATATCTCCGTCGCCGTTTCCATCCCGGACGGGCTGATCACGCCGATCATCCGCCAAGCCGATCGCAAGGGCTTGGCCGCGATCAGTCAGGAAAGCAAATCGCTGATCGAGCGCGCGCGTGCGGGCAAGCTCAAACCCGCCGAATTCCAGGGCGGCAGTTTTTCGATTTCCAACATGGGCATGTATGGCGTACGCGAATTCTCCGCCATCATCAATCCGCCTCAGGCCGCGATCCTGGCCGTGGCCGCCGGAGAAGCGCGCGCCATCGTGCGCGCCGGCGCTATTGTCGTGGCGCATGTAATGACCGTGACGCTCTCGGTCGACCATCGCGTCATTGACGGCGCGTTGGCAGCCGAATTCGTGTCCATGTTCAAGCGCGTGGTAGAGGATCCGCTTAGCCTGATGCTATGAGCGCGGTCTTTTCCATTCGCGATGCAATGGCCAGCGATTGCGCCGACATCGCGCGCCTGGTGCGTGCGCTTGCGGCGTTCGAAAAGCTTGGCGATCAGGCGCGCGCAACCGAAGACGATTTCCGCCGCGCCCTGTTCGGCAAACCGCTCCGCGCGCACGCCGCCTTGGCCATTCTCGACGGCGCCGCCGTGGGTCTTGCGTTGTGGTTCTACAATTTCTCGACCTTTCAAGGCCGCGCTGGGCTCTATGTCGAGGACGTGTTCGTCGAACCCGCTCACCGCGGGGCGGGCATAGGGCGCGCCTTCTTCCGCACCATGGCCGCGCGCGCCTTGGCGGAGGGCTGCGGCCGCATGGAATGGTCCGTGCTGGATTGGAACGAACCCGCCATCGCCTTTTACCGCGCGCTGGGCGCCGAGGCGATGAGCGAATGGACCGTGCAGCGCCTGTCCGGGAACGCGCTGCGCACACTCGCGCAGGAGCATGCCCATGATTGAACCTTCGCAAGCCTTCGACCTGGTCGTCATCGGTGGCGGCCCAGGCGGCTACGTCGCCGCCATCCGCGCGGCACAACTTGGCATGAAGACAGCCGTTATCGAGCGTGAACATCTCGGCGGCATCTGTCTGAACTGGGGCTGCATTCCGACCAAGGCGCTCCTGCGCAGTTCGGAAATCAACCATTTGCTACACAATCTGGACGAATTCGGTTTTGCTGCCGACAATATTCGCTTTGATCTGGCGCGCGTGGTCAAACGTTCACGCGCGGTGGCCAAGCAATTGGCTTCCGGCGTTGGGCATTTGCTCAAGAAAAACAAAGTCTCCGTTTTTGACGGCGCCGGTAGGCTGGCTGTTCCCGGACGCGTGCAGGTCAGCGGCAAAGCCGCGGCCTTGTTGCAGGCCAAGCACATCATCCTGGCCACCGGCGCGCGCGCGCCAACTCCCCGGGTTGGAAACGGACGGCAAGCTGATCTGGTCCTATAAGGATGCGATGGTGCCAGCCATCCTGCCCAAGAAACTCCTGGTCGTAGGCTCAGGCGCCATCGGCATCGAATTCGCCAGCTTCTTCGCCAACATGGGCGCGCAGGTCACCGTCGCTGAAATCATTGACCGGATCCTTCCTGCCGAGGACGAGGAAATATCCATCTTTGCGCGAAAAGCGTTTGAAAAACAGGGGATACGCATCCTGACAGGAGCAAAGATCGGCCCGCTCACCAAGCAGGCCGGCGGCGTCAGGGTGCCGATCGAGATCGGTGACAAGACAGAAACGCTTATCGTCGACCGCGTCATCTCCGCCGTCGGCATCATCGGTAACATCGAAGATTTGGGCCTGGAAGGCACGAAGATTGTTGTCGAGAAAACCCATGTTTCCGTCGACGAATATTGCCGCACAGCGGAGCCGGGCGTTTACGCCATAGGCGACCTCGCCGGTCCGCCCTGGCTCGCGCACAAGGCCAGCCACGAAGGCGTGGTCTGTGTCGAAAAGATCGCCGGCGTGCCAGATGTGCACCCGATCGACTGGACCAACATCCCGGGCTGCACCTATTGCCGTCCGCAAATCGCCAGCGTCGGCCTGACCGAAGCCCGCGCTCTGGCCGCCGGCCATGATCTGAAAATCGGCCGCTTCCCCTTCATCGGCAACGGCAAAGCCATCGCCATGGGCGAACCTGAAGGCATGGTCAAAATCATCTTTGACGCGAAGACCGGCGCGCTGTTAGGCGCGCATATGATCGGTGCCGAAGTTACCGAAATGATCCAGGGCTACGCGATCGCGCGCACGCTGGAGACAACCGAGGTCGAACTGATGCACACCGTCTTTCCACATCCGACCGTTAGCGAAACGATGCACGAGGCGGTGTTGGGCGCCTACGGACGCGCAATACATTTTTGAGAAAGTCATGCTTCCACAAAAAAGACCTCTTCAAATAATGAAACTCCACCTTGGCGCGTCTTCGCGTAGCCTTGCCACCACGCAGGCGGCAACGTGACTCGCTTGCACGCGAATGTCGGGCACCGCCACGCATTCCCAGAACACGCCACGGACGATCGGGCCTAGCGCCCAGATACGCTCGGCCGGCGTGCCATCGCCGCGCAGCACGTTCAGACCCTCGTTCACATCCAGCCCAAGTCCCTGGCTATCCACGCGCACCAGTCCACGATCCAGCAATCGTTGCATCAACGGGTCGCGCGAGCGCGAAATATGCTCGATTCCGCTCGCCATGATGACGCGTTGTACCGCCAGCGTCTTCTCGCCCTTGGCGCCCCGCGGCGTGTAATGCACGTGCACGGATTGCGCATCGCTCTGCATGCGCCGGATGCGTCCACCCAGAACGGTCAGACTGCCATCTTTCTGCATCTGCTCCAGCATGTCGGCGTGCGGCGGCGCCATACGGTGACGATGCACGTCCCAGTATCGCCGCGCGTGGCGCAGAAACCGCCGGCGTTCCGTGCTCGGCAGCCGGTTCCACAAGCTTGCGGTCACCGGACGCATGCTGTCGATGACCGCCCGCCAGCCGATGCCCTGTTCCTCGGCGGCATAGATCTCGTCCCGCAGCCTGGCCATCAGCAGAGACAGTGATTGCTCCTCCGCCAAGGTAAAATGCGGCGTTGGCCAGGTGGGCGATGGCGCATGCCGGCTCGGCAGCAGCCCACCCCGCGACATTGCCACGATCTGTCCGCCAAAGCCGCGCCTGCGTATGGCCACCACCATGTCGACCATCGTCAGCCCGGTGCCCACGATCAGCACGGGCAACTCGCCGGTCAGATTGGCCCAGGCGCGTTCACCGAAATTCTTCTCCCCCCACGGATTGGCGCAAATGCGCGGATCAGGATTTTCCTCAGGCGGCAGATTGCCCACCGCCAGCACGACACCGGCGACATTAAGCTTCTTGCCGCTGGCACAGGTCAGCTCGAACCCGCCATCCGGCGCGGAAATCACGTCGATCACATCATCCGGCATCAGCCGCAACTGCGCGTGGCCCGCGGTTTCGCGCATGGCGTAGTCCAGGATGCTGCGCAAATACTGGCCATACAATCCGCGCGATGCGAAAACACCCGCCTCCGTCTCATGCAGGCCATCCTGCGTCGGGCGCCGTTTCAGCCACTCCGCAAAATGCTGTGGTTCATCGGCCAGCGCGCTCATGTTCGTTGCACGCACGTTGAGCAAATGCTCGTTCTCGCCGGTTGCGTAGGCCACGCCGCGCGCGAATTCGGGCGCGCGCTCGCACAACAGCACGGGCTGGTCGGCCGGCAGGCGGCGCAACAGGTGCAACACGGCAATGGTGCCGGAAAAGCCCGCCCCAATGACCGCAATGGGGCGCTTGCCCGCAGGAGGAGCCCCAGGCTCCGACCGCTCCTCAAACAGCGGCAGGGCTGGCGATGCGTCGGCCTGCTCACGCGCCGTGCTGACTGCGTCCGACATCATACTCAATCCCTTTGCGTCAACCGCCCTGTCTCATAGCAGGATTAGCAAAGCCTGTGGGCGTCTCCTACCAGGTAGATATGATAACGCGTGCTTTGCCTAGCGGGCGCGTGACGCTATTGCCACGCCATGCTGACCAGCCGCGCCAAATACGCCCTTCGAGCATGTGTCACGATGGCCGAACTCCATCACTCCGCCGTCTGGACCTCGGCCGCCGACATCGCCGAAG
>CAXUNZ010000243.1:0-440 GCA_964252525.1 uncultured Acetobacteraceae bacterium | reverse complement strand
CGGCGTGGCCCGGCCGGCGGACACCGCCTGACCACGGCGCCGGCCGCCACCAGCGTGGCCGAAATCATCCGCAGCATCGATGGCCCGCTTGCCATGACACCCTGCGCGAGCGAAACCGCCTTCCGCGCCTGCGGTGACTGCCTGGACGTGCAATCCTGCCGCCTGCGCCACGTCATGCGCCAGGCGCGCGATGCGGCGGCGGCCGTGCTCGAACACCACACGCTGGCCGACATATTGGCCAGCAGCGCGCCGGTGGCGTTGCCTGGGGCAGCGTTGGTGCCGCCGCTGGGGTTATAAGAAGGCTCTGGCGCTGCCCCTCGCCAGCGGCGCTTGAACCCGTGGCGCTTGCTGGCAAGCCTCGCTGGGGCAGGAGGCCCCAGACCCCCAGTTGTTTTGAAGAGGGGGGGGGGGGGGGGGGGGGCGGAGGAAGAAAAGAGGGG
>CAXUNZ010000242.1:0-5384 GCA_964252525.1 uncultured Acetobacteraceae bacterium | reverse complement strand
GCCGCGTTCGTCCGATCTGGAGCGGGTGGGTGGGGAGAGCCTGCCGAGCTACCGCGGCGACATCATCAACGGGCCGGAATTCAGCGAGGCGGCGCGCACGCCCAATCCGGCGCGCATGGAGGTTGCATATTTCCAGTCGGCGGGACGGCTCAATCTGCTGCGCGCCTTTGCCGGCGGCGGCTATGCGGATCTGCACCAGGTGCATCGGTGGAACCTGGATTTCGTGGCGCGCTCGCCGCTCGCCGCGCGTTACCAGGATTTGGCGACGCGCATCGATGAGACGCTGAATTTCATGGCGGCGTGCGGCATCGGCTCGGGCAACACGGCGCAGATACGGGAGACGGAATTCTACACGAGCCATGAAGCGCTGCTGCTGCCTTATGAGCAGGCGTTGACGCGGATCGATAGCACGACGGGCGATTGGTATTGCTGCTCGGCGCATTTCCTGTGGGTGGGCGATCGGACGCGGCAGGTGGATGGCGCGCATGTGGAGTTTTTGCGCGGCGTGAAAAATCCGCTCGGGATCAAGGTGGGACCGACGACGACGGCCGACGACCTGCTGCGCTTGATCGATGTGCTATCCCCGGCCAATGAGGCGGGACGGCTGACTTTGATCAGCCGCATGGGTGCCGAGCGGGTGCGCGGCGATCTGCCGCCGCTGATGCGCGCGGTGCTGCGCGAGGGGCGCAATGTGGGATGGCTGTGCGACCCGATGCATGGCAATACGATCTCCACGTCGAGCAAGGTCAAGACGCGGAGTTTCGATGCGATACTGGGTGAGGTGCGCGGGTTTTTCGATGCGTGCGCGAGCGAGGGGGCGCGGCCCGGGGGCGTGCACGTGGAGATGACGGGGCAGCCTGTGACCGAGTGCGTCGGTGGCGCGCATCGGCTGACGGAGGCGGATCTGGGTGGGCGATATGAAACGTTCTGCGATCCGCGGTTGAACGCGGAGCAGTCTTTGGAATTGTCGTTTTTGGTCAGCGAGGAGTTGAAGGCGCGGCGCAGGGTGAGCGCGATTGCGGCTCAGTAGAAGAAGGTCTTCTTTTTTGAAAAAAAGAAGCAAGAAACTTTTGCAATTTTGCACGAGTGGTGGGGCGACGCCGCGCCTCACGTTCAAAAGTTTTTTGGTTCTTTTTTTCAAAAAAGAACATTCTCATGCCTGACGGACTCGACCCCGAAAACTGGGACACCGTGCGCGCCCTCGGCCATCGCATGTTCGATGACATGCTCGATTGGCTGAAATCCGCACGCGACCGCCCTGTCTGGGAACAGATGCCGGCGGAAAAACGCGCCGAATTGCGCGTGCCTCTGCCAGCTTCAGGCACTGGTCTTGAGGACATCTACGCTGACTTCCAGCGTCTGATCCTGCCCTATGGCGCGGGCAACGAGCATCCGCGCTTCATGGGCTGGGTGAATGGCGGCGGCACCGCGGCCGGGCTGCTGGCCGAATTGCTGGTGGCCGTGTTCAATCCGAATTGCGGCGGGCGGGACCATGCTGCCATCGAGGTGGAACGCCAGGTAATCGCCTGGGCGGCCGAGGCGGTGGGATTTCCGGCGCAGGCCGGCGGGGTGCTGATTGCAGGCTCCAGCATGGCCAATATGGTGGCGTTGCTGACGGCGCGGCGGGCGCAGATGGGCACGGCGGTGCGGGCGCAGGGCGTGGAGGGTGCCGGGTTACGCGCCTATTGTTCGGCCGCGGCGCATGGCTGCATTGCACGGGCTATGGATATGGCAGGCATCGGCACGGATGCACTGCGCCCGATTGCGATCGGGCCGGATCACCGCATGAATGTGGCTGCATTGGCGCATTCCATTGCGCGCGATCGCGCGGCGGGGCTGACGCCGTTTCTGATTGTCGGCACGGCCGGCACGGTCGATACCGGGGCGTTTGATGATCTGGAAGCAATTGCCGATCTTGCCGCGCGCGAGGGCGTGTGGTTTCACGTCGATGGCGCGTTCGGCGCCACGGCGGCGTTTTCCACGCGCTACCGGCCATATCTGGCGGGTATCGAACGCGCCGATAGCCTGGCATTCGACTTTCACAAATGGATGCAGGTGCCTTATGATGCCGGGTGCGTGCTGGTGCGCGATAAGGCGCTGCAACTGGCGACATTCGCGCAGTCTCTGGCGTATCTGGAAACATCCACGCGCGGCATTGCCGGCAATCCGCCCTGGCCGCGCGACCTTGGCCCCGATCTGTCGCGCGAGTTCCGCGCGTTGAAAATCTGGATGACCTTGCGCGCCTATGGGGCAGAGGGGATCGGGCGCGTGGTCGATCAATGTTGCGATGTGGCGCAGCATTTGGCGGCGCGCGTTCGGGGCGAGCCGGCGCTGGAATTGTTGGCGCCGGTGCCGCTGAATATCGTATGTTTTCGCGTGGTGGCGGGTGCGGACGATCTGAATGCGTTCAACGGCACGTTGGTCGCCGATGTTCAGGAAGCGGGGATCGCCGCGCCCTCCACGACGACGATTGACGGCAAGCTTGCGATACGGGCGGGAATTTTCAATCATCGCAGCGTACGCGCGGACGCCGATGCGCTGGTGGAGGGAATTTTGGAAATGGCCAGACGGCGCGGATTGACGTAGCGCCCCCGGCGGCTAGGCTCGCCGCCAAGTTCGGAGAGCCACCTTGTCCCATCACGCGCGCGCCCTGCCCTTTTGCCTGCTGACGATCCCGTTCGCTGCCGCCGCACAGCCGGTGGTGCAGCCGCAACCCTTGCCATTGCCGCCTGCCATTGCCGCCCCGCAGGACACGCCCTTTCCCGGCACGATCGAGCTTGCGGTGGATGCCACCGATCTGCCCCATCACGTCTTCCGGGTTCACGAGACCGTGCCCGTGTCCCAGGCGGGCGATTTCGTTCTGCTCTATCCCAAATGGATCCCGGGCAATCACAGCCCGACCGGTCCGCTGCCGACGCTGGGCGGTCTGGTGATCAAATCGGGCACGCAGCGCCTGGCATGGGCGCGTGATGTCGTCGAGGATTACGCCTTTCACGTCAATGTGCCGCAGGGCGCCACCAGCCTGAGCGTGGATTTCGATTACCTCTCGCCGCTGGATGACGGCAAGGAAGGGCGGGTCGTCATGACGCCCAACATGCTGGACGTGCAATGGAATCCCGAGGTTCTGTATCCCGCGGGGCATTTCGCGCGCCAGATCACGCTGCACCCCAGCCTGACCTTGCCCGGTGGCTGGCAATACGGCACGGCGCTGGAGACGGAGAGCGCGACCGGCGGGCATGTCGCCTTCAAGCCGACGACGCTGAATACGCTGCTGGACTCCCCGCTTTACGCGGGGCGCTATTTCAGCCGCATCGATCTTGACCCAAAGGGTCCGGCGCCCGTGCACCTGGATGTGGTGGCCGACCGGCCGGAAGATCTGGTGATCAAGCCGGATGATTTACAGGCGCACAAGAATCTCGTGCAGCAGGCGTACCTGAATTACGGCTCGCACCATTACGACCATTACGATTTCCTGCTTTCGCTCAGCGATGAGATGGGCGGCGAGGGGCTGGAGCATCATCGCAGCAGCGAAAACGGCACGGACAGGTCCTACTTCACGGACCTGGAAAAATCGGCGGCGGAGCGTGATCTGCTGCCGCATGAATACACCCATTCCTGGGACGGCAAATTCCGCCGGCCGGCGGATTTGTGGTCGCCTGATTTCACGGTGGTGCCGGAGCGGGACAGCCTGCTATGGGTTTATGAAGGCCAGACCGAGTATTGGGGGCAGGTGCTGGCGGCGCGATCGGGCATTCTCAAGCTCGACCAGGCGCGCGACCTGATTGCGCATGACGCGGCCTCGATGGACGCGGAAGTTGGGCGGTCCTGGCGGCCGCTGCAGGATACGACGAACGATCCGATCATCGACCAGCGCCGCCCGCTGGGCTGGCGGACGTTTTCCCGCGCGGAGGATTATTACGTCGAGGGCCTGCTGATCTGGCTGGATGCCGACACGCTGATCCGCGAGAAGACCAATAACGCCAAATCGCTGAGCGATTTCTCGCGCGCCTTTTTCGGTATCAATAACGGCAGTTTCGTGACCGTGCCCTACAAGTTCGAGGATGTGGTGGCCGCGCTGAACGGCGTCATGGCGTATGACTGGACGGGTTTTCTGCGGTCGCGGCTGGATGGCAATCCGGCTGGCCCGCCGCTTGACGGGCTGACGCGCGGCGGCTGGAAGCTGGTTTACACCGACACGGCTTCGGCCATGCAAAAGAGCATGGAGGGGCGGCGCAAATCGGCCGATTTGACGTTTTCGCTGGGGTTGAGCGTGGGCCATGACGGCACGCTGACGAGCGTGCAGTGGGATGGACCAGCGTTCAAGGCTGGCTTGGCGGCCGGGGGAAAGCTGATAGCGGTGAATGGCGCCGCATTCGACAGTCCGGCCGATTTGACCGATGCGGTCAAGCAGGCTGTGACGGACAAGGCGCCGCTGGGTTTGCTGTTGCGCTACGGCAACCACTTCCAAGCCGTCAAAATCGACTACCACGGCGGACTGCGCTACCCGCATTTGGCGCGCATTCCCGGCACCCCCGACCGGCTGGATGACATCCTGACGCCTCTAAAATAGAAAAAGTTCTTTGCTTCTTTCTTTCAAGAAAGAAGTTCTTCAAGGATTTTGGTGACAAACCACCATGGACAGTCTGCTTCCTCCGCACGCAACCGCCGACTTCATCGCCCTGGAAGGCCGATACGGCGCCACGAACTACAAGCCGCTGGACGTGGTGCTGACGCGCGGCCAGGGCGTGTGGGTGTGGGATGTGGAGGGGCGGCGCTACCTCGATTGCCTCTCCGCCTATTCCGCGGTGAACCAGGGCCATTGCCATCCGCGCATCCTGGCCGCCATGGTGGAGCAGGCGCAGCGCCTGACCCTGACCAGCCGCGCCTTTCGCAACGACCAGCTGGCGCTTTTCTACGAGGAGATTTGCGCGCTGACGCGCACCACCAAGGTGCTGCCGATGAATTCGGGCGCGGAGGCGGTGGAGAGCGCGCTGAAACTGGCGCGCAAATGGGGCTACGAAGTGAAGGGCGTGGCCGAGGACCAGGCGGAAATCCTGGTGTGTTCGGAGAATTTCCACGGACGCACGCTGGCGATCGTGGGGTTTTCCACCGATCCCGCGTCCCGCCGCAATTTCGGGCCGTTCGCGCCGGGGTTCCGCGTGGTGCGCTTCGGCGACGCGGCGGCGCTGGAGGCGGCGATCACGCCGCGCACGGTGGCGGTGCTGCTGGAGCCGATCCAGGGGGAGGCGGGGGTGATCATTCCGCCGGACGGGTATTTGCGCGCGGTGCGGGAGATTTGCTCGCGCGAGCGGGTGATCATGATCCTCGATGAAATTCAGACGGGGCTGGGGCGGACGGGCAAGCTGCTCGCGGAGGAGCATGAG
>CAXUNZ010000241.1:0-5437 GCA_964252525.1 uncultured Acetobacteraceae bacterium | reverse complement strand
GCATGCGAGTGGCTTTGTAACGAGGCGTGGGAGAGTGGAAAGACGTGCGAGGCCTCTTCCAAGATCATAAGGGCATCACGGGTTTGTCTGCCACGCCGACGGATACGCGACTTTCGATATTCCAAGCGCACCCACGTTGGTTGCTGTCCAGGCGATCAACAATAACGGGCGTGTTGTTGGCGTTTATACGGATGCTGGGCGCAACGTCCAGAGTGTGTTTCTCTACAATGGAAGCCAGGTGTCCAGCTTCGGCAAATTTTCACCGAATGACGTTGTCAATGCCAGCCTGAACGACAAAGGCGCCATGCTGGTTTCGGATTACAGCGCCAGTAAGAGTATGGGGCAAACCTGGCGAGTGCTCTGCGACGGTAGCGGCTGCTAAACTGAAGACGGGGGGTCTGGGGGGACCGGCTCGGTCCCCCCAGCTCTTTTCTTCACCGCCGCCCGTAACGCCGCAACGCCTCCGGCGTGAAATCCCGCGTGTTGAAAACCACCGCGTAATTTGGCGCCTTTTCCTGGTTGTGCATGCCCTGCGCCAGATAGCGGTGCTGATACAGATCCATCAGCACATAGCCATCGGGAAAATAGCCCGGCACATCGGGAAATTGCTCGCCCATGGTCATGCCCGTGCGCCAGAGCTGGCCGCGGCCGTCATAGCGGTCAGAGATCAGGATCATCCAGCTATCCTCATCGAGGTAGATGGTGCGCCGCGAATAGACATGCATGTAATCGGGCTTCAGCGTCGCCTCGACCTGCCAGACGCGGTGCAATTCCCAGCGCACCGCGTCCGGATTGACGCAGTCGCGCCCGATCAGATCGGCGTAGCGGTAATGCGGGTCCTGGAACTTGTTGGTGTTGTAGGGGACATAAAGCTCGCGCCTGCCGACCAGCTTCCAGTCGTAGCGGTCGATCGCGCCGTTGAACATGTCGTAGTCATCGACCGTCGCCAGCCCGTCCGAGTTGTTGTAGGGCGTGTCGTAGGAAATCTCCGGCGCGCGGCGGACGCGGCGTTCGCCGGGATAGTATTGCCAGGCGGTGCGGGGCTGCTCGACCGGGTTCTGGTAGCTGAGCGAGAGCGTGATCAGCCCGGCGATGCGCGGCGGGGAGACGACCTCCGACCAATACATGCTGTCCATGCGGCGGTCGTTCGAATAGCCCGGAATGTCGTAGGGCAGGAAGATGCGCTCGATCCATTTCTGGATGGCGTAATCGCCTTGCGGCGTGGTGATGGCCACCGCCATGGTGCGGGACGCGCCCATGCCGCGCCAGCGCAGGATGTGGTTCCAGATGGCTTCATTGCCATTATGCGGCACTGGGAAGGGCACGGCGATCTGCGCGCCTTCGACATCCTGGCCATCGTGCACCAGCCGCGCGCGGGAGGCGTTGGCAATGGCATTGTCGTAAATGAATTTCGGCGCGGCGTAGGTGCGGTGCGTCGGATAGACGTCAGCGCGGAAAGTGGGCAGCGTGCGCAGCATGCCTTGCGTGCCGGCGGAGAGTTTGTCCGCGTAGCGCGCGGCATTGGCGGCAGTGATGGAAAAGAGCGGCTTTTCCTGCGCGAAGGGGTCGGGCCGTTCCTCGCCCTGGTGCCAGTCCTGCGGCACGCCGTAATAGCCGCCGGTCCAGGCCGGAATTGTGCCGTCGGCATTGCCCGCGCGGATGGCCCCCATCGGCGTCAGCGACTTGCCGAGATCGGCCGCCGTCTCCGCCAGGGCGGACGCGCCGAACGTCATTGCTCCGGCCGTGAAGGCCGATGCCAACCAACTGCTCCTCATGGTTCTCCGCCCCTAACCGAGCGCGATGGTGCGCCAGGCGCAATGCAACCATGAGGATCGGCGCGACGCAAGAACAAAATCTGGAACGTTGCGCACCAATTTTGAGCCGCAGCGAAAAAGGTACACAAAAAAGCCCAGAGCCGTGCTCTGGGCCAATGTCAGGTTCTAAGGACTTGTCCTTAGCGGGGATGCAGGGGGCAGAGCCTTCTGCCCTTCCTTCTTATCGCCGCCCGCTACGCCGCAAAGCTTCCGCCGTGTAATCGCTCGGGCTCAGATCGGTGCCGTTGAACGTCGGTGCAACCGGTTCCTGGTTGTGCATCCCCTGCACCAGGTAGCGGTGCTGGATCAGATCGACGAACTCATAACCGTCCGCACCCATCAACGGTACCTCCGGCGCTTCCTGGACCATCGCCAGCGCGGTGCGCCAGAGCTGGCCACGGCTGTCATAGCGGTCCGCGATCAGGATTTGCCAGCTATCCTCGTCGATATAATCGGTGCGGCGCGAATAGACGTGGCGGATGCCGGGCTTGAGCGTGGCTTCCACCACCCAGACGCGGTGCAGCTCGAAACGCACCAGGTCGGGGTTGACCGCGTCCTTCAACACGATGTCGGAGTACTTGTATTTTGGATCCTGAAACTTGAAGGTGTTGTAAGGAACGTAAAGCTCCTTCTTGCCCACGATCTTCCAGTTGTAGCGATCGATCGCGCCATTGTACATGTCGTAATCATCGACTGTCTCAAGCCCGTCGGTGTTCTGCACGGGCGTGTCGTAATTGATCTCCGGCGCGCGGCGGACGCGGCGCTCGCCGGGATTATAGGTCCAGGCTTCACGCGGCTGGCTGAACGGGTCCTCATGGCTGATGACCAGCGTTAACTGCCCGGCGATGCGGGGCGGCGCCAGCACCTCTTGCCAGAACATGCTGTCCCAATTGCCCGTGTTGTTCACGTTGGGCGAGTTGTAGGCCAGCAGAATTTTTTCGTGCCAGCGCTCCAGGTTGTAATCGCCCTGGGGCGTGGTGATGGCATTGGACACTGTGCGCACGACCTGCGTGCCGCGCCAGCGCAGAATGTGGTTCCAAATCGCCTCATTGCCGTTCTTGGGCACGGGGAAAGGGATGGAGAGCTTGGCACCGGCCACGCCCTCGCCGTTTTCGGTCAGGTGCGCGCGGGAGGCGTTGGCGATGGCGTTGTCATAGATGAATTGCGGCGCCGCGGCGGTGCGGTGGGTGGGATAGACGTCCACGTGGTAGCCCGGCAGCGTGCGGATCATCGCGACAACGCCGTCCGCCAGCTTGCTCTGATACTTGTCCACATTCTGCGCGGTGATCGTGAACAGCGGCCGCTCGGAGGCAAACGGATCGACGCGCGGATCGCCCGCCTTCCAGCCGGAAGGCGGTGTGGTGTAACCGCCCGTCCAGGCCGGGATGGTGCCGTCGGCATTGCCGGCCTTGACCGCGCCCATTGGTGTCAGCGTGCGGCCGAGATCAGCCGCGGTTTGCGCCCGCGCGGCGCCCAGCGCCGCAACCATCATCGTTGCCGCAAGCAATGCGTGCTTCATGCCATGCTTCATGAACTCTATCCGTCCCTATGTGCCGACCGGCTTTGCGGAGCCGTTTGTCGCGGGCCATCTAAGCGGGCGAACTCTAGGGTGTCCACCCTCATTGTGCCTTTTGCCGGGGCTGTGAAGGCGCGCCTGCCTCCTGCCTGGCCAGCAGACGCGCGAGCTTGCGGCGTTTGTTCTGCACACGCATGTCATCGGGGGCGATGCGGGCGGCCGCGTCCAGGTGCTCGCCGACCGGCGCAAGATCGCCCTCATCGAGGAACCAGTCGGCCAGGCCCAGACGCGCCTCGAGATTATCCGGCGCGTATTTGACCGCCCGGCCGAGGCAGGTGCGCATGGCGGGACGATCCTCCAGGCGGCGCAGTAGACGGAATTGGGCGAGCGCGGCCTCCGCCTCCCGCCGCGCGCTGCGGGCCATTTCGTGCATGGCCAGATCGAGGGCGGTATCCAGCAGGGTTGCCGGGTCGGCGGGTTCGGGTGAAATGGGCAAGTCGGACATATCCATGTCGAATAGGCTGGGCTGATCGGGGAAGAAGCGCGCGCGGGCGTGCTCGTTGGTGTCTGCGTAACGCGCGAGAAAGGCCCGCGCCTCGGCCTGCGTGGGGCGCCAGCCTCGTCCGGGGAAACGCTCACCCACGGATTCGGCGAAGCGGCGCCAGACGGGCCGGTCGCGCCAGCTCTTGTCGCCCGCGGCGGCTTCCATGCGCCTTCCGGCCAGGAGCATCATGGCCTGCGCATCCTGTGCGATGCCGGCATTGGCGTTCTTCTGCGGCGCCTCCGGCGGGAGGGGTATGCGAAAGCCCGCCGCCGCCATGAAGTCTTCGACGACATCGCCGCCGACAAGGCGATTGCGGGCAAAAATGCGCGGGCAGATTGCCGCCTCCCCGAAGGCGCTTGCATACATGTCCAGCATGGGGCCGTAATCGTATTCGAAATGCGCCTCCGGGCCTTCTTCGGGCAGGCGCGGCTCGTGCAGGATACCGCCACGCAGCCACTGGCTGTAGGCGCTGGCGAGATGGCTGTCCTGGCGGCGGAGATAAACGATCACGCGCATGGTCGCGAAGTGCAACGACAAGAGATCGGCCAGACGCTGGACTTCATCGTCATGGCGCAGCAGGCCGCCGATCTGCTCTGCGGATATCACGCAGGCGGTGGCCCAGTCCGGCAGGGCGGCCATTTCTTCGTCCCACTCGCGGCGGAAACGGGCCAGGCGCGCGGCCTGGGACATGCCTTCCCAGGTGCCGGGATGAAAGCCCCACAGGATGGCGGGGTCGCGCACGAGGCTGGCGGGCAGCAGGGCGTGATTGGCCCAGCCTGGGCTGCGCGGATAATAGATGCCTGCCTCCTGCATGGCGGGGCGCTGGCCGGCGAGCACGCGTTGGATCGAGGAGGAGCCGGTTTTGGACAGTCCGATATGCAGGGTCAAATGCCGCTTCATGATGCCAGGATAAAGGCAGCTCGCGGCGGCGCCAAATTGCCGCGCTTCGGCGATCGGCGCGCGGTGCGCATCGGCCTACTCGGCGGCAGTTTCAATCCGGCGCATCGGGGGCATCTGCATGTGGCGCGCGCGGCGCTGGCGCGGCTGCGGCTGGACCAGGTCTGGTTGCTGGTCTCGCCGGGTAATCCGCTCAAACTTGCCGTCGGCATGGCGCCGCTGGCGCAGCGCCTGGCCGGCGCAAGGCTGCTGGCAGACGGAAGGTGGATCGTGGCCACGGATATCGAGCGGCATTTGCACACGCGTTTTGCGGTGGATACGCTGGCCGCGCTGCGGCGGCGTTTTCCGCGCGCCACATTCGTCTGGCTGATGGGTGCGGATAACCTGGCGCAGTTGCCGCGTTGGCGTAACTGGATGGATTTGGCGCGGCAAACGCCATTTGCCGTCATCCCGCGTCCCACCTACACTCATCGCGCGCTTGCCGGGCGGGCGGCCCATCGTTTGAGGCGGTGGCGCAAGCCGGCGCGGCAAGCGGGCATTCTGGGCCGAGACGCCGGACCGGCCTGGGTGTTTTTGCCAACACGCCAGAATAGCGCCTCGGCCACCGCTTTGCGTGAAGACCGCACGAATATTGGAGGCACGCCATAGCTCGCAAGCCGACTGTCC
>CAXUNZ010000240.1:0-5449 GCA_964252525.1 uncultured Acetobacteraceae bacterium | reverse complement strand
CACCATTCATCGCGGCACCGTGACAGGTGCGGGGGTGACGCGGGTGGGCGCGGATTGCCTGCTGATGGCCGTGGTGCATGTGGCCCATGATTGCGCGCTGGGCGATGGCGTGATCGTGGCCAACAACGTGGTCATGGGCGGGCATGTCAGCATCGGCGATCACGCGGTGATCGGCGGATCCTCCGCGCTGCATCAGTTCGTGCGCATCGGGCGCGGGGCGATGGTGGGCGGGGTTTCGGGCGTGGAAGCGGATGTGGTGCCCTTCACGACCGTGCTGGGCAATCGCGCGCATCTGAGCGGCCTGAATGTGGTGGGACTTCGGCGTCGTGGGGTGGATCGGGCAGGTCTGCACCGGGTGCGGGCAGCGTTCCGGGCGCTGTTCGTGGACGGGGATGGCGTGTTTGCCGATCGGGTGGCGCGGGTGCGGGCGATGACGGCCGATCCGTTTGTGGCCGAAATGCTTGCGTTCGTGGAGGCGCCGAGCCGGCGGGGGCTGATCCGGCATGCGGGGCGGACCTTGTCGGACGAGGTCGAGTAGGGAAGATGCGGACGGGGCGGTGTCTGTGCGGGGCGGTTCAGATCGAGGTGGCCGGCGAGCCGGTGGCCGTGCGGACTTGCTGGTGCAGGGTGTGCCAGTATTTGGGTGCCGGCAGTGGCACGGTGAACGCGATCTTTGCGGCTGGCGATGTGTCCGTGACCGGCGAGACGGTGGATTACGTGAGCACGGCCGATAGCGGCAACGTCATGCATCGGCGGTTCTGTCCGGTGTGCGGCACCGCGCTGCTGAGTGCGTCGGAGGCTCGGCCGGACCTGGTGGTGGTGCGCGTGGGCGCGCTGGATGAGCGGGAAGGGTTGCGGCCGCAGGCGGTTATCTGGACGAAGGAAGCGCCGGAATGGGCGTGTTTTGATGCGGGGGTGGCGCGGGTGGAGGGGCAGCCTGGGCCGCTACGGTGACCGAAGCGCGACTGACTAATTCCCCGCGTTGAGCAGGTGCCGCACACCCATCGGCGACGGGAAGCCGGCGCTGTTCGTCCAGTAACGTCCCGGCGTTCCCAGAAGATATCCCTGAGCTTTGGCAATGCCAAAGCTTTGAACCATTCTGAGTTGTCCCTCGGTTTCTATACCCTCGACGGTCAGACTGACGCCAAGCTCCTTGGCCATGGCGGCAACAAGCCGCAAAATGGCTTCCGCTTTCGGATCGGCTTCGATGTTACGGACGAATTCCGCGTCGATCTTCAGGCCGTCGAAACGGAAGTGCCGCAGGGTCGATAGCGATGAGAAGCCGGTTCCAAAATCATCCAGGACGATCCTGATGCCCATTTCCAGCAGGTCCTGCAGATGCTTCTTGGTTTGCCGATCTGCCTTCAGCAGCGTGCTTTCGGTAATTTCGATCTCCAATCTCCTCGGACTAAGCCCGGTTTCGGCTAACACCGCCTGTATAACGTCCACGAGATAGGGGTCTTTCAACTGAACCGGCGACATATTGACCGAGACCGAAATGACTTCGCTCCACAGCATGGCGTCACGGCACGCTTCGAGCAGTATGGCTTTGCCAAGTGAACGGATCAGGCCGCACTCCTCTGCCAGCGGTATGAAGACCGAGGGTGGTATGGGTCCGCGCTGAGGATGGCTCCATCGGCACAGCGCCTCCATCGACACGATCTTTCTTGAATTGACATCGATGATCGGCTGGTAATCGATTTGTAGATGGTCCGATATGATAGCGACGCGCAACTCCGCAAGCAGCATCACTTTGTCCTGGAACTCATCGCCAAAGGACGTTTCGAAGACACGGCACGTTCCGCGGCCGGCATCCTTTGACCTGTACAAGGCCAGATCGGCATTGCGCATCATCTCGACCGAGTTTTTTCCGTCCTGGGGATACATCGCCACACCGACGCTGGCGCCAACGCTCACCCACGTATCTTCAAGGCGTATCTGCAGCGAGATGGCTTCGATGAGCCGCTCCGCCTTTGCCGCGGCTTCCCGCGCATTGGTGTAGGGCATGATAAGCGCAAATTCGTCGCCACCCAACCTCGCGATGACGTCCCCAGGCCGCATGTTGACCTTAAGTCGGCTCGCCGTCTCACGCAGTACGGCATCTCCGGCAGCGTGTCCGTGATCGTCATTGACCTCTTTGAAGCGATCCAGATCCAGCATCAGCAACGCAAATGTCTTTCTCGGGTCATCCGACAAGTCGCTGCAGGCCTGCTCCAGTTTTTCGATGAACATGCGCCGGTTGCCGAGACCCGTCAGCCCGTCATGGGTCGCAAGGTATTGCGTTTCTTCCGCCGCCCGCCTTGTCAGAGTGATGTCGGAGCCCACGCCCCTGTAGCCCGCGAAACCGCAGCTTGAATTCAATATCGGCCGGCCGGTGAGCATGAGCCATCTGTCTTCGGAGCCCACCCGGCACTTTACCGGCATTTCAAGAAAGGGAACTTGCTTCTTCATGGCCTGGAGAACAGCCAACGCGCTCCGATTGTCAGGCGAGGCCGCCTTGACGCCCGAGAGTTCGTTGATCGTGTGCCCCTCAATATCGTTTGCGTCCGATTTGAGCACTTTGGAAAAGCGCGGCGTGATTGCCCGGAACCTCAATGCCGCATCGGTTTCCCAAAGCCAGTCCGACGCATTCTCCTCGTAATCCCTCAAGAGAAGCCGAACGGTTTCGTTCTGATCACGCAGGTTCACCCGCGCGATCATAAGCTGCATCAGATTACGATTGATCAGGAACACGCCGGCAAGCACGAGCAGCTCATAGCCGAACACCGTCGCCGAAAGGTGGATGTTGTGCCCCGGCAGGCCTCTGGCAATGGCGAGCTCGCAGCCGATTGCGACAGGTATCCAGAACGCCATGGCGATCGAAAAGGGTGCGCTTAATACGGGCGTCGACACGAGCCCGAGGCAAATGGTGACGACGAACGTCGCCTGGTATCCCACGGCGAGGTAGGCAAGTTTGCAGACAAGCGATCCCCATAACACGCCCTGCAGGACAAGCAGGCAAATCGACGCGTTGGTAAACCAAAATCGCCGCCAAAAGAGGCGGACCACGACGGCCCATGCCAGATAGACCAGGATTATGCTGGCCGCGATCAGCCTCTCGGAAGGCCCCGTCTGCGTATAGAAGTCGGCCAGGACAAGGATTAATGCGTTGGTGCCGCAAACCGAAAGCGCATAGGCGGTCAGGCGGAGACTTTTGGCCTGCTGGGCGGCAATCTCCTCCATTCCTTCCGGAGCCAGCAATCCAAGAGCGGCCCCGGCCGATTTGAGCATCTCCCCCAGGCGTAATCTCAACCGTGCCTGGGTTGCCATCAGCCCGGCCAGCTTCTGCAGAACGACATTGGCAATGAACATGCAGCTGCCTGGAACCTTCATCGATAATTGCTCGATTGTTGGCGAGACAGGAGTCCGGACAAACGTCTGCCTGTATGACGTCTGTAGCTCGCATACTCCGAAGACAAGGATGACGCGGCGAACTTGGCTTCCTCGAACTTTATCGCCCGCCAGTAAAGGATACACATGACGAGAGGGAGCAGCGCGAAAAGCCACGTGCCCGAGCCGATGGCGACCGCGACCCAAAAGATGATGTAGGACGTGTAGAAAGGGTGCCTCAGAAATCCATACGGGCCTGTGGTGTAGATGAATTCGGGCTGATCCTTGCTGAAGGCCAATGTCAATCTTTGACCCCGCGTGGCCGAAACCGTCCACCAGAACAGCCACATAAACACGGCAAGCAGGGCCACCGTGATACTGTCCAAGACCGGCGCCACGCTGCGGATCAGCGCTCCGTGCTGCCAACGCTCGAACAGGAACCACAGCAGACCCACAAGACTCAGGGCACTCGTGAATTTCATCTCTGGCTCGATTTTGTCCTTGACCAGGAAGTGGCCGTAAATGCCCCACGCCCCGGATATGTAGGCCGCGATGACACCCAGGACGGTGATCGACCCCAGCAAATTGTAAGACGTGCCCATCGGATCCCCCTAGTTCCTGTGCACCAGTTGCGGCCTGACGATTTTACCATTCTCCAGACCATCGAGGATGCCGGCCTGACCGGCCTGCGGATCCATAAGCCGAAATCCTTGTCTCATCGTATCGTAGTCGCTGCGGCCGATGTGCAGGAGCACCATGGGACAGGTCAGGCCCGGATAGACCTTCGCCTCTCCGGCCTGGCCGAATTTCAGCCGCTTGTAGAAGGGGACGTGGTGCTGCCGCACGCATGTGACGATAACGCGGAAATCCGCGGCAAGGGCGAGATGACCGGCCAGCCTGAGCAGCATGAAAACCAGTCCCTGATCGTTTGCGGCTTCTGGCGCCCGCACCATTCTGTTGACTTCCACCCCATCGAACCCGGGGCGCTCGGGCCCTGTCTCCGCCAGCAGTTTTTCAACCTCGTGCGGATAAACCTCGCGGCAGGGAGACATGGCTTCCTGTCCACGGCGCAGCAGGCAAGTGCGAATAGAACCGACCGGCCGGCCTTCACCGTAGACGACGACAGTCTGCGTTGTCGATAATTCATCGAACCGGTCGAACAGCAATCCGTCGGCTTTCGTCTCAATATGCCCCTGTGCGCGATAGCTTCTGTAACGCAAATCAAAAGCGTCTCTTTTGCTGGACGAGTCGCACGCAATGCGCGCTTCATAGCCCCGATCGAGGATATTTCGGCCGATATGCCTTAACTTTGAGGCGGGCGCATCCACAAAGGTGGCTTGATCAAACATCTGTGGCTCCTGTCGACAAATTGGTACGAACTGTGTAGTGGGACACGAATATGGCGCCCCACCAGCGACCGCCATATTGAAGCCATCTGCGTCGTTCAAGCCAACGTTTTTGGCAAAGAACGGAAATATAATAGAAGGAGGAGCCGCCATGTCAGAGTTCTTACGGGTCAGGACCGCCGCGGACTTCCGCACCCTGGACGAATCCGAGATGCTCTTGGGCTACATGGAGGGCTTCGAGGGCTCTCCGCCGCCTTGCTCAGGCGCGTCCAGGTCTTTCTACCACGGTTGGCGAAATGGCATGGTCGACGCAGGATTTGCCGACGCGGATGACGCGCAGATCGAACTCGCAACAGAGCTATGCAGCCAGCCGCCTATCTCGTTGCATTAAGCGATCTCAAGCAGGCGCTCTTATGCAAAAGCGAATGGTTGATCCTCATGGGAAAGGGTGGTGGAGCAGCGCCTGCTCCCCAAGCTTACGGCCGATCTACGCCTTCAGCATCGCCGCCAGGTAATTTATCCCGACATCCCGCGTCGCGCGCCACCCGCCTGATGCCATGGCCATGCCGGTGATATCCGTCAGGACCAGTCCCGCCATCCGCGCATACCCAGCCAGCGCGTCCGGCGGCACGAACCGTCGCCAATCATGCGTGCCGACCGGCAGCACGCGCGCGATATATTCGGCGCCCACCTTGGCCACAGCCAGCGAGCGCACGGTCCGGTTCAGCGTGGAG
>CAXUNZ010000239.1:0-5478 GCA_964252525.1 uncultured Acetobacteraceae bacterium | reverse complement strand
CGGGTTAGCACAGCGGTAGTGCAGCGGTTTTGTAAACCGAAGGTCGGGGGTTCAAATCCCTCACCCGGCACCAATGACGACAGGCGCTATAAAAAAGATTTCTTGATTGCTTTTGCTGCCTTGATCCATGCATTCACCCGCGCTATCGGAACCCCGCTTGTGGGTGGATACGCGTATGATCCGGGGCGCCATAGAAGTTGCCAATCGCTCGATCATTTCGGGCTGGCTTTACTCGCAGGCAATCGATTTGCGCGGACAACTCGTGCTGGCTTTCATCGGCACACGGCACGTGGGCACCGGCAAGGTAGATATCTTCCGCAAGGATCTGAAAGATGCCGGCCTCGGCGAGGGCTATGGAGGATTTTATTTCCCGCTCACCCTGTTGCCGACGGATCAGCCGGAAGCTGTGACCGTGCGTTTGGATCAATCGGATCTGTGCCTTCTCCAGCAAGGCAGTCTGGTGTCACAGCCGCCGAGGCGGCCGGTGAGCCCACCTGCCGCTGCACCCGCGGCTGGTCCGCCGAAGGCCCCCGCACCGGCGGGGCGCTGATAAGAAAAAGCGGCGAGTTAGTGCCTGCTCCCCTTGCAGGCGGTCGTCAGTCGCGGCGCAAGGCTTGAATACCGCCCAGGCGGATGCCTGGGCATGGCGCACCGCAACGTTATGGCAGCATCCAGATCGGCTCCTTGAGCCGCGCCATGAAGGCGGCATGTGCGATAAGCGCTTCAGCACTCACCTCCACCTGTCGTGGAACGCGCATACCATTGAAGCGATAGGAGATATAGGTTTCCGCCTGTCCCGTGCCTGCCAGCACCAGTCCGTGCTGCCGCCCACCTGTCAGCTCGATGTAAACTTCGGCCAGCAGCTTGCAGTCCAGCAAAGCATTGTGTGTGCTACGTGCGGACAGATCGATATAGAAGCGTCGGCATAGCGCATCTAAACTGTTCGGCAGGCCGGGATATTTGGCCCGCGCCAGGGCCAGAGTGTCGATCATGCGGTCCGGATGCAGCGCCGGCAACTGAAGACGCGCAAGCTCCATATTCACGAAGCCGAAATCGAAGGCGGCGTTATGGGCCACCAGGTTGCCGTCTTCGATAAAAGTGAGAAAGTCGTCAACAATTTCGGCGAATTTCGGCTTGCCCATCAGGTCGGCGCGCGTGAAGCCGTGCACGCGCGTGGCCTCCTCCGGCACATCGCGTTCGGGATCGATAACGCAATGGAAAGCCCGGCCCGTGGGCAGGTCGCGCAGCAACTCAAGTGCGGCGATTTCGATGATCCGATCGCCGTTCAGCGGGTCCACGCCAGTGGTTTCGGTATCGAACAAGATAGAGCGCTGCATCGTATGAGAGTACCGGCTGCCCCGAGTCGCACCGTTAATCAATCGATGGGGGTGGATGGCACATCCCCCCAAGCCTTGTCTTGAAGCGTGGAAAGCAGGCGCCGGACCGCCCGAACCGCATGAAAGCGCGAAAGGCCCGTCCGCACCACGCTGTCCGCGCGCGCACGCTTGGCAGCGTCAGGCATCTGCAACTCGATCATGCGGTCGATATCCGCATCGATCATCCGCCGCCGCGCGCGGACCCGCGCGCGCTGCACGTCCGCCGGCGCGCTAACCACCACCACATGGTCCACGGCTGCGTCGCCGCCGGTTTCAAACAGCAGGGGCACATCCAACACCGCCACCGAATGCCCCTCCCTGCGCGCACGCGCGACAAAGCGGCGCTGCGCCGCCCTGACAAGAGGATGGACGATCGCCTCCAGCCGGCGGCGTGACGGCGGATCGGCCAGCACGATCGCCCGCAAGGCGGCGCGGTCCAGCACGTCGCCTGCGACCACGCCCGGAAAAGCGCGCGCAATCGCGGGCAAAGCCGCGCCCCCGCGCGCTTGCAGCCGATGGACCGCGGCGTCCGCATCGAAGACCGGCACGCCTTGACGGCGAAATACGCCGGCCACGAAGGATTTGCCCATACCGATCCCGCCGGTCAGGCCCACCAGCTTCATGCCCCTGGAATATCCGCCGAAACCAGTGCCATGATCTCCTCATCGACCTCAGGCGTAACGCCGTACCAGGCGGCGAAACCCGGCACCGCCTGGTGCAGCAACATGCCCAGCCCGCCCACGCCGCGCAGCCCGCGCGCCGCCGCATCGTTGAGCAACGCCGTGCGTCGCGGCACATAGACGATATCGGCCACCACCATGGCGCCGTCGGCGGCGCCGAGATCGATATCCAGCCCGGTGGCGCCCTGCATTCCCGCGGCACTCGCGTTGACCAGAAGCGCGCATGCGCCGATGGCGGCATGGCGCGCCGCCCAATCGGCCACACGCAGCCCAGGCAAGGCCGCCGCCAATGCCTCTGCCCGCTCCGCCGAACGATTGGCGATCGTGACGGTCACGCCCGATGCCATCAGCACGGCCGCAATCGCGCGCGCCGCCCCACCGGCGCCCAACACAAGGGCAGGTCCGCCGGCAGGATCCACGCCATGCGCGCGCAGGTTGGCGATAAATCCCGCGCCATCTGTGTTGCTGCCGTGTATGCCATCCGCGCCGAAAACCAGCGTGTTCACCGCACCTGCGCGCCGCGCACTTCCATCGACGAACGTGCAGACGGAAAAGGCATCCTCTTTGTGCGGGATCGTGACGTTCGCCCCTGCGAAACCGGCGGCCCGCAACCCGCGCATGGCATCCGTGAAATTCCCGGGCGCCACCGCCAAGGGCACATACGCGCCATCGATGCCATACCGCGCCAGCCACGCATTATGAAGCAGCGGCGAGCGCGAATGGCTGACCGGCCACCCGATCACGCCAGCCAAGATCGCGCGGCCCGAAATCATGCCCGTTCGGCCACGCGAGTTTCGAAGTTCACGTCCACGCCGTTCGGCGTCGCCGCTTTCAGTCCGATACCGGAATCAGGCGCACGATAATCCACTGCCTCGTCAAAGCCCAGCGTGCTGGTCAGACAGCGGCCTTTCTCCTCGCCGCCGGTGGTGCCGACCACGCGCATGCCCAGTATCTTGCCGTCCATACGTTCCGTGGGACGCTGGGCCAGGTGATATTGGCGATTTTGCTGCATGTCCGCGAGGCCCTTGGAAAGAAAGCAAGTGGTTCTTTTTTGAAAAAAGAACCAAAAAACTTTTGTCATCTAGGCTAAGGCTTGGCGAAAGGGATTGTATAAAGCGCCTAGCGTCAAGGCCGCGCTGGCCATGAAGCCTGCTTGCAGCAGCCAGAAGGTGCTGTGCGCCATCTCTCCATAATGCGCGCCGATCGTACCCACCAGCAGATTGGTGCCGACGAACAAGGTGTAGAAAACACCCAGCATCGTAGCGTTCAGACCGGCTGGCGCCGTGCGCGAAAACAACGACAATCCCACCGGCAGCAGATGCACGAAGGCGATGCTGTTGACGACGTGAAAACTTAACAGCAACGTCAGCGGCACCTTCTGCCCCGTACGCGCCGACCATGCCGCCCCGGCCGCAAGCATCAGGCTGGCCAGCACGGCACAGGCGGCACCTCCCGTGATCTTTGTCAACTCGTGCACGACAATCCCGCGCCGGCCGAGCACGCGCCATACACCAACCGCAATCGGCAACATCGCCGTGCTGACCGCCGCATCGTAGGACACCAGCCAGGTCACGGGCAATGCATGCAGTTGCGCGTTATCGCGCGCCCAGACGAGATAGATGTTGTAGACCTGGTTATTGCCGATGAAGCACACCGCCAGCAGCGGCAACAAGGCGAGCTGCGCCATCACGGCAGCCGTACCGGCGCCACCCGCCGCCGGCGGCGCCGCGCGCACGGCATCGCGCGGCAGCGTGCGGCGCCCCGCCGCGTAGATGCCTGCCGCAATCAGCATCCCCACCCCGGCCGCGCCGAAACCCCAATGCCAGCCGCGCATCGCCGCCAGAGATCCACAGACCAGCGGCGCCGCAATGACGCCGATTGCCACCGCCATGGAGAAAATCTGGAACGCATCGGTGCGCCGCGCATCTCCGGCCGCATACAGCCCGCCCACCTGCGAGGCGATGTTGCCCTTCAGCAGCCCGCATCCGCACACCAGCAACAGCAGCGCCGGCAGAAAGGCGGCATCGAAAGCCATGGCGAAATGTCCGGCCGCCATCAACGCGCAACCCATCAGCACCGCCGCGGTGCGGCCCAGCACCCGATCCGCCAGCAAGCTTCCCAGCACCGGCGTGACATAGACCGACGCGGTGTAGATGCCGAATATCTGCGAAGCAAAGGCGCCGGCACTGAGTGGACCGGAGACCGTTTCCATCATGCCGCGCAACCATGCCAGTCCCGGCACGTCACGCGCATATGGCGGCAGCAGCAAGTGGTCGATCATGTAGAGCGTCAGCAACGCCTGCATGCCGTAGAAGGAAAACCGCTCCCAAGCCTCCGCGCCGGCCAGTACCCACAGTCCGGGCGGATGCCCAAGCGGCTGCCGCGTCAAATCCGGCCGGCGGGTTTCAACGTTCGCTCACCCCCAGCCTGCGCATGATATTGGCGATGTCCGGCTCATCGCGCGTCGCCGCAGCGATATCCGCGTTGCCGCCCGCCACATCCCCCTTTGCCCGTCGTGCAACACCGCGTCCGTAAAGTGAGATCGTCAGGTCCGGCCGGTCATCTATGGCCTTGTTGTAATCGGCAATGGCCTTGTCCCATTGCTTCATACGCACATGCACGTAGCCCAGGCTGTCATATTGCCCAATATCGTGCGAATTCTGATCGATGGATTCCTGGCAGGTCAGCTCCGCCGATTCCAGAAGCCCAGCCACGGCGGCCAGGTAGCAGTAATTCGCCAGGATATGCTCCGGATGCACCGACTCCACCTTCAGCATGTTCTGCATGTCGACCAGCGAGGCATCGTCATGGTGCAGCAATTGATTGGCGATGCTGCCGTACTCGTCGGCACGCGACTCCATGTGTCCGTTGACGTGATACTGGGTGCCGCTGCCGGCCTCGTAGGTGCCACGCTCCTCGGGCTGGTGCCATGACGAGTAGAGCGGCAGGCTGAGTGCCGCCTTAAGCGCGGTAAGCGCGGTTGTGCCATCGCTTTGGCGCAGCGCCAGTTCCACCCGCGCCATGCCCAGCGCCATATCGTCAGGATGCATGGCGATCACGCGGTCCAGATCGGCCCGCGCCTCGGGGTAGCGGCCGCTGTCCATCTCGTTTCGCGCGCGGCTGAGGAACGCCTCGCCATAGGCGGGCGAAATGGCGAGTGCCTTGTTGTCATCGCCGATCGCCTCGCTGTAACGGCCGTGATAAGCAGCGCGGCCCGCTGCATTGACAAGGCGTGCCGCAGTTCCGGTTCCGCCGCTGTCATAGGCGGGCGGCGCCCCCCAGGCCATCTGGCTGGCCGACAACCCGGCCGCCAGTACGATGCGCGCCAAACACGCAAACCTATTGCCGTTCCGCATCGTCTTTTCCCCGCGTACCCAACAAACCGCTTATCGCAATCCCCCCGCCCCGCGCAACGCATCTTG
>CAXUNZ010000238.1:0-5497 GCA_964252525.1 uncultured Acetobacteraceae bacterium | reverse complement strand
GCTGGAGTGAGAACACCAGCGGGATCACCCATGCCTCTACCGCCCACGCCAGCGAATCAGGGTCAGGCTGCGGCCGGTGGTAACGGCGCCGGTTGGGTTTATAGCCAAAGCACGGGCGAGCTGACCCATAACGGCGCGCATATCGCCACCGGCTATAGCGGCGCAGGCCCCGGACGCAACAATCCGGCGATGCAATCAAGTCAGGGTCAGCCTATCCCGCAAGGGCGCTACGATGTCGGTCCCGCGCACCAGGGCACCCATACGGGGCCTGTCACCCTCAATCTGGACGCCCAGCCCGGCACGCAAACCTTCGGACGCGACCTTTTTCGTGCGCATGGCGACAGCATCGCCCATCCTGGCACCGCCTCGGAAGGATGCGTCATCGTGCCACGGGCCGCGCGTGAGCAGATGGCCAACTCGCCCGATCGCACGCTGACGGTTGTGCCATGAAGCGTCTGCCCGCGGCTGCCATGTGGTTGGGGGTGGTGCTGGCGGCGGCGGCGGCGGCCGCGCCGGCCATCGGACCTGTCCAGGTTTCGGCGGAGATCGGCAGGACCGGCGCGCATGCCACGATCGCGCGTCTCGCGCGGAGCGGGCAGTGGGATGGCGTCATCACCCGCATCGGGGAGGGAAGTGATGCCTGGCTAGCGGTCGCGGCCGAACTGGCGCCGGGCAGCGATGCGGGAAGCGCCGAGGATCTGGGCATCGGCCTGGCCACGGCCTTGCCGCACAACGCCGCGGGCGTGCTGCGCACGGCCAGCTTGAAAAGCAGCGGCACACCCATCGGTATCGTCCATGTTTGCGGTGTGCCCTTCATCGAACAAGCCGCAGCGGCCGCGGAGGCGTACCGCAAGCAGGCCGTAACCGCCGTCAGCCATTTGCGCGATCCATCCCTGGCCGATCGAAAAGCCATCTGCCTGGCCGCTTTAATGCCCGCAGCGAAATAGAAAAGTTTTTTTGGTCTTTTTCCAAAAAAGAACTGCTTTCTTAACTCCCCTCAAATTGCCTGTATGTCTTGGTCCGGCAGCGCCGCAATCAACTCGCTGATCGCCGATCCAAGCGCCGGATGCACCCAGTCGGGACAAACGTCGCGTAACGGCAACAACACGAACGCACGCAAATGCGCTCGGGGATGCGGCAGCACGGGGTCCGGCGCGGCACGAACCATGCCGCCCATGTCGATGATATCCAAATCCAGGGTCCGCGGCGCATCCGCCAGGCTGCGCACGCGCCCCGCCGATCGCTCGATGTCCTGCAGCGTCGCGAGCAGCCGATCTGGTTGGATCTCCCCTTCCAGCCGCACCACGCCATTGACAAATCGCGGCTGATCGGATGGTGGCACGGGCGCGGAGGAGAACCAGCGGGACCGGCATGGGCGCGCAAGGCCGGTCACCGCCGCCAGCCGCGCCGCCGCCGCTTCGCAGGCGGCAGGCGCGGGCCCGGCCGTCGATGGCAGGTTGGCACCGATGGCAATATAGTGCTTCTTGCTCACGTTATTCTTGTCATCGCCCTCAAACCGTCCAACACTCCCCCAGCCACCCGGTGAAGGCTTAGGCCGGATTTGGCGTTGTTGTTCAAGCTGCTCTTTTTTGATCAAAGGTGATTGTCCATGGCCTTCCTTCCTGGCGAGCGCGTCTGCCTGTTCATAGACGGCGCCAATCTCTACTCCGCGTCGCGCAACCTCGGCTTCGATGTCGATTACCGCAACATGCTGGAGTATTTCCGCAAGCGCTGCCACATCATACGCGCCTATTACTACTCGGCCGTCCTGGAGACGGAAGAATACTCGCCGCTGAAGCCGCTTACGGATTGGTTAGCCTATAACGGCTATACGCTGGTGACGAAACCTGCCCGTGAATACACGGACTCTACCGGACGCCGGCGCGTCAAGGGCAATATGGATATCGAGCTCGCCATCGATATGCTCGAATTGGCCGACAAGATCGACCACGCGGTGCTGTTTTCCGGCGACAGCGATTTCCGCCGCCTGGTCGAAGCCGTGCAGCGCCGTGGCGTGCGCGTCTCCGTCGTCTCCTCCATCCGTACCACGCCGCCGATGGTCGCCGACGAACTCCGCCGCCAAGCAGATCAATTTTTGGAACTTGCGGAAATCGCGCCCGACTTCACGCGGCGGCAGATGGAACCGCGACCGCGCGCCATCGGCAAGGCAGGGATGGCCGAGGCCGATCTGGGAGATCTGCCGTGACGGGGGTTCGCCATCCCTGACACAGTGACTCCCCCGCTTGCGGAGGCCGAGGCGCCCCCGCATGATTGCCCGCTCTGCCCGCGCCTAGCCGCCTACCGCGCGGCCAACGCCGCCGAGAACCCGGCCTGGTTCAACGGCCCCGTTCCCAGCTTTGGGACGCTGGATGCGCGGTTGCTGGTGGTGGGCATGGCGCCGGGCGTGCGCGGCGCCAACCGCACCGGCCGGCCGTTCACGGGCGATTACGCCGGCGTGCTGCTGTATGAGACGCTGCTGAAATACGGCTTTGCCACGGGCGAATACCGCGCCGAGGTGACGGACGGATTGGTTCTGCGCGATTGCCGCATCACCAACGCCGTGCGTTGCGTGCCGCCGGCCAATCTGCCGCAACCCTCGGAGGTTTCGACCTGCAATCGCTTCCTTGCGGCCGAGCTTGCCGCCATGCCGGCCTTGCGCGTGGTGCTGTCGCTGGGCGTGCTGTCGCACGCGGCGATGCTGCGGGCGAGCTCGCTGCCGGTGACACGCCTGCGCTTCCGGCACGGCGAGATGCATACGCTGCCGGACGGGCTGAAGCTGGCGAACAGTTATCATGTCAGCCGGTATAATACGTCGACGAAACGGCTCAGCGCGCAGATGTTCGAGGATGTGGTGGGAGCCATTCGGGATGAGTTAAGAAGACCGTGATGCCGGTGCCCAATCGGATAGCTTCTGATCTGCTATCTTTTATGACCGCCGCGTCTTGGCTTGTTTCGTAACGGCAACTCTTTTCCTCATCATGCGCCTACCATAGCGTCGGCGCCTCGCTAACAATCAAGCGTCAGCAGCGCCTGCGCGCAAGCGTCCAATATGGCGTCCCTGCTCAACTTGTACGCGTCATAGACATCCACCAGGTCTCCGCTCTGTCCGAAACGGTCGACGCCAAGCGGCACCACGATCTGCCCCGCAACACCGCCAAGCCAAGCCAGCGCCGAGGGGTGACCATCCAGCACCGTCACGATCGCGCCGCCCGGCGCCACGCGCCGCAACAAATTCTCCACGTGGCTCCGCTCCCGCGCGCCCTCACGCCGCGCCTGCTGGGCCGCAAGCCATCCCGCGTGCAGCCGATCAGGGCTGGTCACCGCCAGCAAGCCGGCTTCGGGTACATCCTCGCGCAGCAGCGCAAACGCCGCCTCCGCTTCGGGTGCCACCGGACCCTGATAGGCCAGCACGATCGGGCAGCCGGGCGCGGGTTCGGCCCCCCAATGCGCGCCCGCGATCACGCCCGCCTCATCCAGCGGGCGGCTGGCTTGCGCGATGGCCCGCGTGCAAAGACGCAGCCATACGCTCGATCCCTGCGGATCCTGCATATGCGCGAACGCATGGCGCATCAGCACCGCCAGCTCATCGACATAGGCCGGTTCATAGGCCGCAAGCCGGTCCTGAGCCATGCCGATCAACGGTGTATTGACGCTCTGATGCTGCCCGCCCTCCGGCGCCAGGGTCACGCCCGATGGCGTGGACACCAGCAGAAAACGCGCATCCTGGTAGCACGCGTAAATCAGCGCATCGAGGCCGCGATTGACGAAGGGATCATACACCGTGCCGATCGGCAGCAGGCGCGCACCGTTCAGCGCATGGCTCAAGCCCGCGGCACCCAGCACCAAAAACAGATTCTGCTCGGCGATGCCCAATTCGATATGCTGCCCCGCCGGGCTCATGCCCCAACGTTGCGTGCTCGCCACCTTGGTGTCGCGAAACACATCGTTGCGCACGTGCCGATCGAACAGCCCGCGCCGGTTCACCCAGGGTCCCAGGCTTGTCGAGACGGTCACATCCGGAGAACTGGTGACCACGCGCGCGGCCACTTCCTGCCACGGCCCTTCGGCGCGGCCGATCTCACCCAGAATTTCGCCAAAGCCCGATTGGGTCGACAATTTTCGGCCGGCCAATTTGGGCATCGGCAGCCGCGCGGGCACGGCAATCCGCGGCGCCGAAAACGCGCGGCCGTCCGATGCCAGACGGCGCGCGAACGGCACGCTGTCAATAAAGGCGCGCAGCGTGGCCGCGGGGAGATCGAGCCCTTCGAAGGCGTCCCATTCGTGGCCAGGCCGCACGCCCATCTCGGCGCGAAACGCCTGCATCTGCTCGATGGTCATCAGCCCGGAATGATTATCCTTGTGGCCCGCAAACGGCAGTCCCATGCCCTTGATCGTGTAGGCGATGAAACAGGTGGGCCGATCGCCCGCTTCCGCCGCCTCGCGCAGCGCGTCCAGCACCGCTTCGATATCGTGACCGCCGAGATTGGTCATCAGCGCGGCGAGATTCGCATCGCTCAGCGCATCGATGATGGCGCGCGCCTGCTCATTGCGTCCCAAATCCGCCAGCAGCGCCGTGCGCCACGCCGCGCCACCCTGAAACGTCAGTGACGCATATAGGCTGTTTGGGCAATCATCGATCCACGCCCGCAGCGCGTCCCCGCCGGGTCGCGCAAACGCCGCCTCCTGCAACCGCCCGTGCTTGATGCGCACGACGTTCCAGCCCATGTCGCCGAACAGCCCCTCGAAGCGTCCGAACAGACGGTCCTGCACCACGCTGTCCAGACTTTGGCGGTTGTAATCGACGATCCACCAGACATTGCGTACGTCGTGCTTCCAACCCTCCAGCAGCGCCTCGTAGATATTGCCCTCGTCGAGCTCGGCATCGCCGGCAATGGCAATCTGCCGCCCCGGCGCGAAATTGGGCCCGGTCAGTTCATGCAGGCGGACGTAATCGGCAATCAGGCTGGAAAAACTCGTCATCGCCACGCCCAAGCCTACCGAGCCCGTGGAAAAATCCACCTCCGGTCCGTCCTTGACGCGGCTGGGATAGGCTTGCGCGCCGCCGAACTGGCGAAGCCCGGCCATCTTTTCCACGGTCTGCCGCCCGAACAGATAATTGATGGCGTGAAACACGGGGCTTGCATGCGGCTTGACCGCGACGCGATCCTGCGGGCGCAGCATGTCGAAATACAACGCCGTCATGATCGTCACGGCGGAGGCGCAACTGGCCTGGTGCCCGCCCACCTTCAACCCATCGCGGTTGGGGCGGATATGGTTGGCGTGGTGTACCATCCAGGCTGAAAGCCACAGCAGCTTGCGCTCGATCTGGCGCAGCACGGCCAGGCGGGCGGAGTCGGCGTTCATCTTGTCGGCCTCCGAAGGAAGTTGTCCTTTTTTGAAAAAAAGGACCAAAAAACTTTTGTTCTCTCAGACGTACGTTGCGGCAACGTACCGGTTAATTTGAAAAGTTTTTTGGTTCTTTTTTTCAAAAAAGAAC
>CAXUNZ010000237.1:3126-5591 GCA_964252525.1 uncultured Acetobacteraceae bacterium | reverse complement strand
CGCTACGCCAGCCTCAAGACCGATGACGTAAACATGCGCTCCGGCCCAGGCAGCCGCTACCCCGTGCTCTGGACCTATAAGCGCCGCGAACTGCCCGTGCGCATCGAGCGCGAGTTCGACGTCTGGCGCCTGGTCGAGGACATGGACGGCATCAAGGGTTGGGTCCACCAAGCCACGCTGACCGGCCGGCGCAGCTTCGTCATCACCGGCACGGAGCCACGCAACCTGCGCGCCGATGCTGCCGACACCGCGGCCGCCGTGGCCGTGCTCAAGCCGGGCGTGGTCGGGCGCGTGCGCGCCTGCGCCGCCGGCGCGCCGTGGTGCGAGGTGCAGGTCGGCGACTATCGCGGTTGGCTCGCCCGCGCCGATTTCTGGGGCACGGATGCGGGGGAGGCGGTGGTGCCGTGACGCGGCCGGAACTCGCCCGTGAGTGCTACGTCAAGCCAAGGCGGGTTCAAGGCTGAAGGGAACGGGGCTGACGCATACGTCAGCCGCCCGGGACTCCGCCTTCGGTTGAGACACGTCACATCGTCCACAGGATTGCCGCCATGCCGATCTACCACCTCAAACCCGTGCTCGCGCTGCTCGATGATCCGGCTTGGCGCACCAGCAGCGTGCAACAGAGCGAATGCTGGGCCAATTGCGCCAGCGAGGAAGAAGCGCGCGGCATGGCCAGCGGGCGCTACGAGGATGCCGGCGCCAACATGACCGGACACTCAAGCGCGCCCAGTCCGTGGCGCGATCCGCGCCTGGTGGAGGTGCGCGTGCTGGACGCTCCGCCTTTTGGCATGAGTATTCCGGCCAATGTCATCGTGGCGGGCTGAGACGAATTGTGGCGGCCTGAAACGCCTGGCCGTCGATTAGGCAGGCGTTAATCCGGAATGCGGAATATACGGCGCATGCGCTTCGATCTGACGCCGCACCGAAAGGCGTAGCGGCGCCGCGCGTTGCTTCAGCTCATCGACAAATCGCTGGCGCCCTGGATCCGATGCTACGCGGAACGGTGCCCATGCACTGAGCGCGCGCTGCGTGGACGTGTCGGGCGGAACGCCGGCGATATCAGGATTTTGGTAAAAGATCTCATCGAGCGTCCAGTTGCGATTGGACTCATGAACGAGAAGGCCGACCATGTAATTCGGCGGCTGAACATTCAGCAGGTCCAATTGCTTCATGACCGATGCCGTCAGGCTCTGCGGCACGCTGCGCCACAACGCAGGGCGGACGAAGTTGATCGAGGCGCAATCCTGTTCACCTTGCGGTATCGCACGGGGAATGTCGTTCCAGATAACATCCGTCGACTGGCACGTGACACTGAGAGGAAAGCCGTTTGGCGCAGGCGCGGCATTGCCGAACAGCGAGATCACACCGTTCAGCGTGGTGCCTTCAATACGCACCAGCGCCACAAAGGCCCCGACCAGCACGCCGGTTTTGGTGGAGACGGACTGGGTGGCGGCGACCTTCCATTGCCCCTCAGGCAGCGCCATGGAGCGGTTAAGGAAGGTGATCGAGCCCGACGCGTCCTGATTAAGCGGCGGCAGCAGGGAAGCCGGCAACATTGTCGGACCGTTCTGGACAGTCAGCGGAATTCTGCCTGGCGAGGCGGTCCGCTGCGGCACGCAGCCGGCCAGCATCGGCAGCAGAAGCAGACACATCCCTCGCACCATACCGGCCAAGCCCTTCCATCCACGCCTGCCAACAATCGCACGCATATGGCGGGCGTGCCAAACGCCCCCTATGGTGCCGGCGCAAAGTTACCGGCAGGTGCAGGCGTGGAGCTGATCGGATCGCTCGGGTGCGGATCGATGATCGTCGAACTGGCTCTGGCGTGGACGGGGCTGGTCTGCACAGTCACCGACGTGCCCTACCTGGTGGATGGTCCCGAACGCGCACGGCTGCTCGCGCTCAACCCGCTCGGCCAGGTACCCACGCTGGTGCTGGACGACCGCACCGTCATGACCGAATCCGCCGCGATCCTTCTGCATCTTCACGACCTGGCGCCTTCCGCAGGACTGATACCCTCGGCCGCAAAGGCCGCCTTCCTCAACCGCCTGATCCTGCTGGTCGCCGCGATCTATCCGACCTTCACCTATGGCGACGATCCAGCGCGCTGGACCGAGGCGGGCACCCCCGCCGATTTGCTGCGCGCGCGAACCGATGCCGCGCGCGAGGCAATGTTTCTGCGTTGGGAGCGGGACGCGGGCGCCGGTCCCTTCGCCGCGGGGGCGGCGGTCTCGGCGCTGGATTTGTATCTGATCCCGATGACGCGCTGGCGCCCGCGTCGCGCCTGGTTTGCCCGTCACGCGCCACAACTGATGTGCTTTGCCGATCGAGCATCGGCGCAGCCCGCTTTGGCGCCGGTGCTGGCGCGGCATTTGCCGGCGTGGGAGAACAACTCGGCAAGTTAAGACCTGGGGGGGGGAGGGGCGGGGGCCCCCCCCCCCCCCCCGGTATTTTTTAAAAAACAC
>CAXUNZ010000237.1:0-3116 GCA_964252525.1 uncultured Acetobacteraceae bacterium | reverse complement strand
ACCTGGGGGGAAGGTGCCCTTCCCCCCAGACCCCCCGTCTTCATTTTAGACTAACGCCCAGTCTGGAGAGGTTCCATGATCGTCAGCGTCATTTATCCCAAATCGGCGAATTCGCGTTTCGATCACGACTACTACCTGCGCAGCCACATTCCCCTGGTGAACCGTACCTACGGCGCGCACGGCATGCAAAGCTTCAAGGCAATGCGCGGCACGTCATCGCCCGGCGGCGCGGCGGCCTACGAGCTGATCGCGCTGCTGGAATTCGCCGACATGGACAGTTTCATCAAGGCCGCCGGCGCGCACGCCGATGAAGTCATGGGAGACGTTGCCAAATTCACCGACATCCAGCCGATCGTGCAATTCAACGAAACCATCGGCTGAATGCGGTCCATCGCTGTTCTGGCGGCCGGGCTTGCCTGCGCCGCCAACATCGCGCGCGCGGAAGCGCCGTTCGATTTCGACCACACGCAAGGCAAACTGCCCAAGACGGTCGTGCCTGTTTCCTACGCGATCGACCTGGTGCCCGATCTGCGCGCACTCCGCCTGGCCGGGCATGAGACGATCACCATCGACGTACGCCAGCCCAGCGACAGCATTACGCTCAACCAGGCCGATCTTGCGATCACCCGCGCGACCATCGAAGACGGTGCGTCCGCCACGGTGAGCGAGGATGCGCGCGGCCAGACCGCGCGCCTGGCGTTTGCCCAACCGGTTCCGGCCGGGCGACACGTGCTCAGCATCGATTACACCGGGGCAATTCCGAACTCGCCGGCCGGCATCTATTACGATGATTACAAGCTGAGCGCGGGCGGCACCAGGCGCATGCTGGTCACGCAATTCGAAGTGGCCGACGCGCGGCGCATGTTTCCCGGCTGGGATGAGCCGGCGTTCAAGGCGCGCTTCACGCTCTCGGCCGTTCTGCCGAACAATTTCGCCGCGGTGTCGAACATGCCGGTCGCTTCCCGCACGCCGGCGGGACAGGGACGCACGCGCGTGCAATTCGCGGCCACGCCGCGCATGTCGACCTATCTTCTGGCGCTCGTCGCGGGCGAGATGTCGCCCATACGGGACCGGCTGGCCAACACCGATCTGGCGGTTTGGGCGCCCACCGGCGAGCAGGAAAAAGGCCGTTACGCGCTGGGCGTGGAGCGTCAGGTGCTGCCGTTCTACAACGAATATTTCGGCGTGGCCTATCCGCTTCCCAAGCTCGACATGGTGGCCATCCCCGGCAACTACGCCGCCGGCGCGATGGAGAATTGGGGCGCCATCACCTACATCGACAGCACGCTGCTCTTCGATGCCGCCAATTCGGACGCGCGCACGCGCGAAACGATTGCCATCGATGTGGCGCATGAAATGGCGCATCAATGGTCGGGCGATCTCGTCACCATGGCCTGGTGGGACAACATCTGGCTGAACGAGGGTTTCGCCACCTGGATGGAATACAAGGCGGTCGATCATTTCAATCCTACCTGGGAGATCTGGCCACGGACGCATGAGGCGCGCGAGCAGGCCATGGCGCAGGATGCGCAGCCGACGACGCACGCCATCCAGCAGGTCATCCGCGACGAGAGCGAGGCGGGCACGGCCTTCGACCGCATCAGCTACCAGAAGGGCGAGCAGATCATCCGCATGATCGAGGATTGGATCGGCCCCGAGGATTTCCGCGCCGGCATGCGCGCCTACATGGCCGCGCACCAATACGGCAACGCGACCAGCGCCGATCTCTGGGCGGCCTTGTCGAAAGCCTCTGGCAAGGATGTCGCAGCCCTGGCAAGCGGCTTTACCGAACAGCCCGGCGTGCCGATGGTCCATGTCACGCGCCGCTGCGTGCATGGCGAAGGCACGCTGAACCTGAGCCAGGACCGTTTTTCCATCCATGATCCGAAAGCGGCCAAGCTGACCTGGAGCATTCCGGTGACGCTTGGCGAGGCCGGCACGCAAGGCAGCCGCATCGTGCTGGGCGGCGCGCCACAAACCATCAAGCTCGCATCCTGCGACGCTCCGCTCAAGGCCAATCTGGGCGAGAACGGCTATTTCCGCGTGCAGTACGACGCGGCATCGCTCAAGCCGCTGCGCGCCCATTTCAATGAATTCGGCCCCGCCGACCGCGCCAATCTGCTGGGCGATCAATACGCGCTCTTTCAGGCCGGCCGCGCACCGCTCGATCAATATCTCGACATGCTGCCCGCGCTTTCCGGCGAGCGCGATGCCGCGGTCTGGCAGGAAACGCTGCCGCGCCTGCGGTCGCTCGACATGCTCGCCCGCGCAACGCCCGCGCGCGCGGCCTATCGCGCCCACGCAGCCACGCTTGTCCGCCCCGCCTTCGAACGGCTCGGCTGGGATGCAAAACCGGGTGAACCGTTCCTGAACACGCTGCTGCGCCCGTTGCTGATTGCCGCCCTCGGCGAACTGGACGACGCCGCCATCGTTGCCGAGGCGCAAAAACGCTTCGCCGCCTTTCTGGCAAATCCGGCGAGCCTGCCGCCCGACCTTCGCGCGCCGGTGCTCGGCATCATCGGCCACCATGCCGACCAGCGGACCTACGACACATTGCGCAGTCTGGGCGAAAGCGCGCCCGGCTCGGAAGAAAAATTGCGCTATTTCGGTGCCATGGCCGGCGCGGCAGCCCCCGACCTGATTGCGCAAACCGTGCAATTCGCCGCCTCCGGCCAGATCCCGCCCGGGCGCATTGCCAACGTCATCAACCTCGCCGCCGTGGATTCGGACAATCCGGACGAAGTGTTCAAGCACGTCCTGGCCAACCAGGCCGGTATTCGCAAATGGCTCTCCGCGGAAGGTCAGGCACGCCTGTTGCCCGCGGCCGCCGCGGGCAGTGCCAGCAGCGCGGTCGCACGCGTGCTGCTTGCCGATCCGGCAAGCCACGCCACGATCGGCGCGAAAATCCTGGCCGCGCGCACGGCCGATGCCATCGCAACGCGCGCGGAGTTGCAGCAACGTGCCGCGCCCGCCATTGCGATGGCGTTCAGAAAATGATGACGGCGGGTTTGGGGCAGGTACTGCTCTCCGGTCTTTTATACGGAAAAGCAGAAAGATTTGTTCTCAAAAGACTGGGGGAGCAGTGCCTGCCCCCCCAGACCCCCCGTCATTATTTT
>CAXUNZ010000236.1:0-5604 GCA_964252525.1 uncultured Acetobacteraceae bacterium | reverse complement strand
AGTCCGACAACACAATCAAGGCACGATGATGACACGGATCGTCCGCGGCAATCGCGCCGCCATGTCCTATCTCGATGAAATCGGCGCGCGGGATACGCTCGGCGGACCCGGCGCGCCCGTCTTTCCCTTCATGGACCTCGCACGGGGCGAGCGTTGGACCCTGCGTCCCAGCGCCGGCCGCATACCCTTCTGGCTGCTCAGCCGCCGCCGCCGGGTGCCCGGCACCAGGCCAGGCGACTACCTCGTACTCCGCCGCCTCGGCCACGCGCGCCCTGGCGACACGGTGGCCACAGCGCTGCCTGACGGCGCTCTATATCGCCGCCTGCTCGAACCGCTCGCCATCGCCGCCCTGAACACGCCCACCTACCGCGGCAGCGCCCGTCTGTTGGGCGCGGTGATCGATGAGACGCTGGTCCGCGGCGGCGGCGCCTGCGTCCCGCTTTTTCCGGTGCGGGGCCTGTCCGAAAGCTTCATCGATCCCGCGCTCGCTCTATTGCAGAAGCGCGGCGCGACCATCCACACCGGCTATCGCATCGCCGGCTTGACCTTGGATGGCATGCGCGTCCGGGCGATCACCGGCCCCGAAGGCGCGCGCCTGCTCGCGCCCGCCGATCAGGTGATCCTCGCCACGCCGGCGCCGATCGCGGCCACGCTGCTCCCCGGCATCACCGTGCCCAACGAACACCAGGCCATCGTCAATCTGCATTACCGCATCGACGTCGCCCCTGGCGAGGCGGGCTTCATGGGCCTGACCGGCGGCACGGCGGAATGGCTTTTCATCAAGCCCGGCGTGGTCTCGGTCACCATCAGTGCCGCCAACCGGCTGGTCGATCGCTCGGCCGAGGAACTGGCCGAGACCGTCTGGCCCGAAATCGCGGCGGCCTTGGAGCTGACCTGCCCCATGCCGCCCTGGCGCGTCGTAAAGGAGAAACGCGCGACCTTTGCTGCAACTCCCGCGCAACAACTGCGTCGCCCATCTGCAACAACGGCTTGGGAGAACTGTATGCTTGCGGGGGATTGGACGGCGACCGGGTTGCCCGCAACCATCGAGGGTGCCATCAGGTCTGGCATGACGGCCGCGGGGCAGTTGCGATTCGCCGCCTCCGGCATGGCGGCCTAGGCGCGGTCGCCCTAGACCAGGCCGATGGATACCTCGCCCATGAACGAGCTCAGGTCGTGCACCGACCCCACCCAGATCGAGGACGCGGTGACGCGCGCCGCGGCAGCACTGCATCGTCGTCAGGCGCGCGATGGCCATTGGCGCTTCGAACTCGAGGCCGACGCCACCATTCCTGCCGAATATATCTTACTGGAGCATTACCTCGACCGTATCGACCCGGCGCGCCAGCGCCGCATTGCGGTCTATCTGCGCGAAATCCAGGGCGATCATGGCGGCTGGCCGCTCTTCCACGGCGGGCGTTTCGACCTCTCCGCCAGCGTCAAGGCCTATTTTGCCCTCAAGGCCGTGGGCGACCACCCGGATGCGCCGCACATGGCCCGCGCCCGCGCCGCCATCCTGGCCGCCGGCGGCGCCGAGCGCACGAATGTCTTCACCCGCATCCAGCTTGCTTTGTTCGGCGAGCTGCCCTGGCGCGCCATCCCCAGCATGCCCGTCGAGATCATGCTGCTGCCGCAGTGGTTCTTCTTCCATCTGAGCAAGATCAGCTACTGGTCGCGCACCGTCATCGTGCCGCTGCTGGTGCTGATCGCCGGCCGCCCACGCGCGCGCAACCCGCACGCCATCACCATACGCGAACTCTTCACGCGTGATCCCGCCGCCATCCGCGACTATATACGCGGCCCCTACCGCTCCAACTGGGGCCATGCCTTCAAGGCGCTCGACATCGTGCTCAAGCGCGCCGAGCGTTTCTTCCCGCGCAATGCAAGACGCCGCGCCATCACTCAGGCGCGCGACTTCGTCCTCGAACGCCTCAACGGCGAGGACGGACTCGGCGCCATCTATCCCGCCATGGCCAACACGGTGATGATGCTCGACATGCTCGGCATCCCCGCCGACGATCCCGCGGCCGCCATCGCCTGGCTCGCTATCCAGAAGCTGATGGTCGATGAGGACGGGGTGCGCGCCTATTGCCAGCCTTGCGTGTCGCCGATCTGGGATACGGGCCTGGCCGGCCACGCCATGGCCGAGGCTGCCTTCGGCGCCGACCTGCCTGTATCCCACGGCGTGCAAGCCGCCAGCGACTGGCTCGCGGCCAGGCAGATACTGGACGTCCGCGGTGACTGGGCCGTGCGCCGGCCGGATGTTGAGCCCGGCGGCTGGCCGTTCCAATACGCCAATGCGCATTATCCCGACGTGGACGATACGGCGGTGATCGGCATGTTGCTGCACCGCAACGGCGATCCTGCCCACGCCGAAGCCATCGAGCGTGCCCGCGCATGGGTGATTGGCATGCAGAGCAGCGACGGCGGCTGGGGCGCCTTCGAGCCCGAGAACACCCATTTCTACCTCAACCACATTCCCTTCGCCGATCATGGCGCGCTGCTCGATCCGCCGACGGCCGATGTCACCGGCCGCTGCATCGGCTTCCTCGCGCAGATCGGCATGGCGCCCACCGATCCCGTGCTGCAAAAGGGCGTGGCCTATCTGCTGCGTGAGCAGGAACCCGACGGAAGCTGGTTCGGCCGCTGGGGCACCAACTACATCTACGGCACATGGTCGGTGCTCTGCGCGCTGAATGCCGCCGGCTTGCCGGCGGAACACCCTGCCGTCACCCGCGCCTGCGACTGGCTCATCTCCGTCCAGCGCGAGGATGGCGGTTGGGGCGAGGACGAGGAAAGCTACGCCGATGCGCCGCATGGCCGGTTCAGCGAGAGCACCCCCTCGCAGACGGCGTGGGCGGTGCTGGCGCTGATGGCGGGCGGGCGGGCAGCCCACCCTGCCGCCGCGCGGGGCGCAGCCTGGCTGGCGGCGGCGCAAAAGCCGGATGGCGAATGGGATGAACTGCCCTACACCGCGGTGGGCTTTCCGCGCGTGTTCTATTTGCGGTATCATGGATATCGGCAATTTTTTCCGCTTTTGGCGCTGGCGCGGTTTCGGAATTTGGCGCGGGCGAATGACAAGCGCGTGGAGTTTGGGCTTTGAAGAAAGCACTTCTTTTTTGAAAAAAAGAAGCAAAAAACTTTTGTTTATTTTGCCTGTGTACCAAAATTCAAAAGTCTTTTTGCTTCTTTTTCTTCAGAAAAAGAAGAATGCTTCTGCTGGGTCCGCGCGGTGCTAGGTATCGTCGCGGCGCTCAAAGCCGAAGCCCGCCTGGCCACTCCGCTGGGTGTAGTGCGCGCGGGCGGTGCCGGTCCGTCAGCCGCGAAGCGGGCCGCTGAACGCCTAACCGAACAAGGTGCGGCCGCTTTGCTCAGCTTCGGCCTGGCGGGTGGATTGGCGGATGCGGCGCCGCCCGGAACGTTGATCATTCCTGAATCAGTAATCACGGAAACGGAGCGGTGGCGCACCGATGCCGCGCTGACCGCCTGGCTTGGCGGCGCGACGACCCAGACATTGTTGACCGTGGCGGACACGGTGGCGAGCTCGGCGGGCAAGCGCGCTTTGCATGACCTCTACGGCGCGGTGGCGGTGGACATGGAGAGTAGCGCTATCGCGGACGTGGCGCGTGCCCGCGCGTTGCCCTTTGCCGCCCTACGCTGCGTCTGTGACCCGGTGGACACAGACGTGCCGCCTGCCGCAATGGTGGCGCTGAACCACAAGGGAGCGATCATGATCGAGCGTGTCCTGCTGTCGCTGATCGCCCAGCCACGCCAATTGGGCGCGCTGATCCGCCTTTCGGGCCAGGCCGCCGCGGCGCGGGCGTCACTCTCCCGCCGGGTCGCGTCGCTCGCCGCCGGGCCGCCGTTCGGGGTGGCATGATGGGCGCGATGCTGGCGCGCGCAACAGCGTGGTGCGTGCGGCGCGCGGGCCTGGTGGCGCTCGCTTTTCTGCTGCTGGCTGGCGCGTGCATGGCGCTGGCAACCACGCACCTGTCGATGACCACCGATATCGGCGGCCTGTTCTCCATGTCGCTGCCGTGGAAGCAGCGGGAGGCGGCGCTCAAGCACGATTTTCCGCAATTCTCCGGCCTGATCGTGGCCGTCATCGATGCCGACATCCCGGAGGAAGCGGATGCGACCGCCGCCGGCCTTGCCGCAGCGCTCAGCCGCGATCACGCCCATTTCCTCAGCGTGCGGCAGCCCGAAAACGCGCCCTATCTCAACCAGGAAGGGCTGCTGTTCCTGCCCCCCGCGCAGTTGCAGGATCTGCTGGACCGCACCACAGACGCCGAGCCGTTCCTAGGCCAACTCACCGCCGATCCCAGCGCGCGAGGCCTCTTTCACGCGCTCGGCCTGGTCGCGGTCGGCGTGGCGCACGGCCAAGCGCCGCCGGCGAGCTTCGATCCCGCCTTGCGCGCCTTTGACGCCGCACTTGCCGGCGCCCTGGCCGGGCATGCCGCGCCGCTGAGCTGGCAAAATCTGCTGGCCGGCCCCGCTTTCGACCTGGCGGGCCCGGATCGCATTGTCCTGCTTCAGCCGCGCCTCGATTACGCCAGCGTCCAGCCGGGCGGGGCGGCGACCGCCGCCATGCGCGAAGCTGCCGCAGGGTTGGAATTCGTGCGCAGCGGGCACGCGCATGTGCACGTTACCGGAGACGTGCCGCTGGCCGACGAGGAATTCGGTTCGGCCGCGAAGGGCGCGCTGACCGGCCTGCTCGCAAGTTTTGTCCTTGTCCTTCTCTGGCTGTTTTTGGCTCTGCGCAGTTGGCGCCTGATACTGCCGGTGGTGGCCACGCTGCTGATGGGTCTTGCGCTGACCACGGGCTTTGCCGCCGCGGCGGTGGGCACGCTGAACCTGATTTCGGTGGCCTTCGCCATCCTCTTCGTCGGCATCGCGGTCGATTTCGCCATTCAGTTCACCGTGCGCTTCCGCGAAATCCGCCATGTCGAGGCAACGGACGCCAATACGGCGCTGGCGCTGACCGCGCGCCGTGTCGGGATGCAGGTGCTGATTGCCAGTGCCGCGACCGCCTCCGGCTTTCTGGCCTTCGTGCCGACCAATTTTCGCGGCGTGGCCGAACTCGGGTTGATTGCCGGTGGCGGCATGCTGATTGCCTTTGTCTGCACCCTGACCTTTCTGCCGGCGATGCTCAGCCTGCTACGCCCGCGTGGCGAGCGGGCCGAAATCGGCTTTTCGCGCGCCGCCGTCCTGGACCGGCTGCTTGCCGCGGGACGCTGGCCGGTGGTGGTGATTTTCGGGGCGATCTTTCTCACCGGCATTGCCGCCGGCACGCGGCTGCATTTCGACAGCAACACGCTGCACACGAAATCGGCCAGCAGCGAGGCGGTGCAGACGCTCATGCGCCTGCTCCACAATCCGGTGACGAACCCTTTCACCATCAGCATCATGCGGCCCGACGTGGCGCAGGCGGCGGCGCTGGCGCCCAGGCTGGCCGGGCTGCCCCTGGTCGATCATACGGTCAACGTGTTGAGCCTGGTGCCTACCGATCAGACCGCCAAGCTTGCGGCGCTTGCGGATGCGGCGGCCGTGCTGGCCCCCGTGCTGCAGCCGCCCGCCCCCGCCGCGCCGCCCGATGCGGACACG
>CAXUNZ010000235.1:4322-5605 GCA_964252525.1 uncultured Acetobacteraceae bacterium | reverse complement strand
CTGTAGGGAAAGACATGAAGATAGGGCAGCGCGTGCTCGGTCACGAAGTCCAGCGTGTTGGCGGCCTGCGCCTCGGTTTCCGTGGGAAACCCCGCGATCAGGTCCGCGCCGATGGCGATGCCGGGCCGCAATGCGCGCGCACGCGCGATGGAAGCGGCCGCCCCCGCCCTGCCATGGCGCCGCTTCATGCGCTTGAGCACCAAATCGTCGGCCGCTTGCAGCGAAAAATGCAGATGCGGCAACAGGCGGGGCTCCTCGGCGAGCACGCGCCACAGATCGTCGTCGATGGCCGCGGGATCGAGGCTGGAAAGCCGCAGGCGGGGAAGCTCCGGCACCAGCGCAAGCAGGCGGCGCACCATCTGCCCCAGACGCGGGGCGCCCGGCAGGTCCGGCCCATAACTGGTGATGTCCACGCCGCTGAGCACGACCTCCTGAAAGCCAGCCGCCACCAGCGCGCGGACCTGATCGACGATGGCCCCGATCGGCACTGAGCGGTTCGGGCCGCGGCCGTAAGGGATGACGCAGAAGGTGCAGCGGTGATCGCACCCTTGCTGGACCTGCACGAAGGCGCGCGCGCGCCCAGCAAATTCGGTGACCAGGTGGGCCGCGGTGTCGCGCGCGGCCATGATGTCGCCCACCCCCGCGTCTGACGCGCCCGTCCATGTCTCGGCGCGCAGCTTTTCGCTGTTGCCGACGACGCGGCTGACCCCCGGCAGCGCGGCCCAATTTGCCGGCGCGATCTGGGCGGCGCAGCCGGTGACGACGATTTCGGCGCTGGGGTGTTCGCGGGCGACGCGGCGGATGGCCTGACGGGCCTGGCGTTCGGCCTCCGCGGTCACCGCACAGGTGTTGACGACGATGGTGTCGGCCAGTCGGGCGGTGTGGGCGCGTATGACCTCGCTTTCATAGGTGTTCAGCCGGCAGCCGAAGGTCAGGATCTGGGTGGTCATGAAGGGTAGGTAGAGAGATCGACGCTGCCGTGGAAGGACATGGCGGCGGGGCCTGTCATGATCACGTGCCCATCGCTCTCTCGCCATTCGATCTGCAGCGTGCCGCCATCCAGGCTCAACGTCGCCGCGCGCCCTGTCAGCCCGCGGCGATGCGCATTGACCAGCGCCGCGCAGGCGCCGCTGCCGCACGCGCGCGTCAAGCCAGCCCCACGCTCATAGACACGCAGGCGAATATGGCCGGCCGACAGGATTTGGGCAAAACCGATATTCGCGCCGGCGGGGAAGAGGGGATGGTGCTCCATCGCCGGGCCTTGCGTCTCCACAACGGCCGTA
>CAXUNZ010000235.1:0-4312 GCA_964252525.1 uncultured Acetobacteraceae bacterium | reverse complement strand
TGTCCGCCTCATAAGCGAGGGGGATATCGCTCCAGTGCAGGCGCGGCGGACCCATGTCGATGGCGATGCCGGAGGGCGTTATTTCGGCGGGCAGATGGCCGGCGGCGGTTTGGATCGTGAAATGGATGCGGCCGGTTTCCTCGTGCAAAAGGGCGGCGATACAGCGCGTGGCGTTGCCGCAGGCGGCGGACTCGGTGCCGTCCGGGTTGTGGATGCGCATGAAAAGATCGGCGTGGCCGGTTGCCGGCTCCAGGGTGATGAACTGGTCACAGCCAATGCCGGTGCGGCGATCGGCCAGCGCGGCAATGCGGGCAGGGCTGAGAACGGGCGCGCCCGGGCGTGCGTCGAGGACGACGAAGTCGTTGCCGGCGCCGTGCATCTTGCGAAATGGGGTGCGCATGACGTCTGCGTCAGCCCACCGGGGGGATCGAGTGAAGAGTCCGAAGACCTGGGGGGAGTGTGCCACTCCCCCCAGACCCCCCGTCGATTGTTGGCCCCGTTCTAATGAATGACGGGGGGTCTGGGGAGGATGGCACATCCCCCCCAGCCTTACTCCAACCTTTCATGTCGCTCGATCGCCCCGGTCAGCCCTAGCCCGCTTCTATTTGTCTTTCGCAGGCGGCTCCCACAGCTCGATAGCATTGCCCTCCGGATCGTGCACGCGGGCGAAGCGGCCGGTTTCGGGCGAATCCCAGTCGGGCTTCGTGATGATCTCTATTTTGGCTTCGCGCAGTTTGCCGATGGTGGCGGCAAGGTCGTCCACTCGCAGATTGATCATCCATTGCTTGTCGGCCGCGAAGTAATCGGTGTCGTGCTTGAAGGGCATGAACACGGTGGGGCCGGCGGCCTGGTGCCATGGCTCATAGCCGTTCATCGTGATGCCGAAATGGGTGTGGTACCAGGCGGTGAGCGCCTTGGGATCTTGCGCGCGGAAGAAGATACCACCGATTCCAGTGCGGGGCATACGGCCGCGTGTCGGGGGGGGGGTGGCGTGAAGGGGCGGGCAGGGCGCGGGGGTGGGCCGGCGCCACCGGCGGCTGGCGCAGGGGAGAGTGCGGTCGCCGGAGGCGCGGGCGACATTCCCAGCCTCTCGCGCTCCATAGGCGTGCTCCCGGCTGCCGGCAATGGCCAGGATGGGCACGCCCGCGCCCGCGCGCCCATCCGGATTGGGGTGCGGAAGACGATCGTGTGGGCGGGCGGCTTGCGCGATGTGCCGCCCCTTCCAACACATACGGCATGCCGACATCCCGCACCCCCGCCGCCGCGCGCCGGGCCATCCTGCTGTGCACCGCGCTCGCCCAACCCTGCGCCGCCGAGACCTGCCGCTTCACCGGCACAACCAATTACGCCGGCCATGTCTCCGTCATTACGACCGCTGAGGCGGTCGGCGACACCACGCGCGTGGACGTCACCCTGCGCTTCGAAGCGACGACCGCCTTGTGGCTGCACCTGCATTATCTGGTCGAGGAAATCAGCCAATGGCGCAACGGGGTGCTGCTGCGCCTGGACGCCAATACGCGCTATGTCTTCGCGGGCCACGTCGTTCGCCAGCAATGGGACGATTTCCAACAAACGCGCGGCGGCCTGCAAGCCTTGCGTATCGAGGGAAAACGGCCCGCCCAGTTCCGCCGCCACTACCCGCGTTTCGCGCGGTATTGGGATCTGGCCACCTTCGGCCAGGATTGGCTCGATGCTTACGCGTCGGCCGGCCCGGATCGCCGCCCTGACCTCGATCTCAGCCGCCTGCCGCAATTACCGCCCGTGCAATCGCCCTTTGCGCTGGCGTTCTATTGGTTGCGCTTTCTGCATCCCGGCGCGCGGCGCGCGCAGGTTTTTCTTCCCGGCTTCAAGGCCGACAAGCTGGCGGATGTGGCAATGACCGCGAATGTGGCGGGACACGGTATGCTTTGGCACGCGGCGCTGCACCACGCCTATCTCAGCGCCGCGCCGCCCTCGTTTGCCACGGCGCAGATTTCGCCGGACGGACACTTGCAGACTCTTTCCTTCGAGCTGCACGGCGCGGCCGGCTCCGGCAGCGGCAGCTTGCGTGAGGCTGGGTGCACGGGCAGCGCTGGGCGGTAGCTTCCCAGTCCAGACAAGATTGGGGGAGATGTGCCATCCCCCCCAAACCCCCCGTCAGTATTTTGGATGAGGCTGGTGTGCAGGCCTCGTACAAACGATGGGGGGCCTATCGCCTCGGTCGTTGATCAGAAATCGATTTATAGCGCGGCCCCAAAAAAGCGTAGCCCATTGAATAAACGTCACAAGATATGATACCGTAAGACGGAGGCACTGCTGCGCCTCGTCGTCGCCCCATACTTCGCCTTTTCTCAGCCGGATCATCACGGCGCGAGGACCGCCACCGAAGCTTCCGAAAAAATGAGCACTAGGCGGCCGTTACTGAACTCTACGATTAGGCTCTGAGAACCCACGGGCGGCCGTATCTGGCTGCAAACCTGGCCATTCCATTTGAGCGCGTGCAACAATGCCGATTGCATAGAGACTGAAAGGGGCGACCGAGAAATCGCGCCCACCGTCCTGGACGTTCGTGCCCGTCGAAAACATGACATCCGGCTCTCCGGCGCGAGGGCCAGTGTCTCCGTTCCAGACTCCTCCCTCACGCAAGAGCACCGTTTGACCAGTTGGCGGGTGCAGTCCCGCAACAAAGGGAAGGTCGCCCGGCGCAAGCGGCCGGAAGCGACAATGGGTAGATGCGAGAAACCAACCAGGCAAGTTTTTGATGTGTTCGATCGTTGAGTGATGCGACACACTTATAGGAGACATGACGAGTCCGGCGAAAAGCGCTCCATGCCAGTTTGGCATGCTGCCAAGAGAGTTAGAGAGTTGCAAGCGATCATCGTCATCGTGGACTGCGTCCTCCCGCTCTGCGTCAAACAAGTATTCGTCTCCAACCCTCTCGATCGTGGAGGTGACATCGGGCCAAGCAAAAGGCGGAAATGATGCTGGATTTGAGAGATGTTTGTTTGCACCGTCTCCATAGACGATTTCCGTGGCTTGATGCGGACGATCCTGCCAGAGCCAGCGTGCGGGTGACGTGATACTGCGTCCAAGTTCGTATGACTGCCACTGAAAGGGCTAGGCTGGCTGTAAGAGGATCAGGGATCCAGCCCACATTCGGAGTGACATTCGGCTTCGCCCCCGTTCGTATTTGAACATGCCCAATGTCATGTATCTTAAGCTCTGGAACTCCTTGCGGACTGTTGTAAGATACGAAACATCCACCGACCGCCCCTTGTAGGTTACGTGAAACGCAACCTTTATTGGATAACGCTCAAGTGCGGCCGCATTAGCACCGCTTAGAAAAGCTACTTCTGCCGCTACAGCGGTAAGTAATTTTAGGCAAGTAAAATTCACCTTAGTAACCCACATCAATGTCAGCTGGGTTGGTTATAGATCGGTAAGAGCATGGCAAAGGACGTCAACATACTCATCCAACGTTGCATCCAGCTGGTCATATAGAAGGCGCTTAAACGTTTTCACACCCTGCCCCGCCTGCGCTTGTTGCAATGCGGCGATGTAGCCCGGCCGATCCTCCGGCCGTATAGCAACCGGCGGATATCCACCCCGGATCAAAACCAAATTCATCAGCAGCCGCGCCGTGCGGCCGTTGCCGTCATTGAAAGGGTGCATATCAACAAGCTGGCGATGTCCATCAAAGGCAACCTCCGGCGTATCGGCCGCGCCACTCAGCCAATTGCCGAAATCGCCCATCAGCGCCGGCAACTCCGCAGGCGAAGGAAAACTATACCGCCCGCGATCGGTTAGCACATAACGGCCTTGATCCGCATAGCGCCCCGCAATCGCGGGATTGGAGCGCAGCATGATCAGGCGATGCAGATTGCGCACATCCATTTCGGCTAACAGCGTTTTCCGACGTGCCAGGCCACGCACATAGCGGATAGCCTCAAAATGATCGATCGCCTCCATATGGTCCTTGAGCGGTTTGCCGGCGATCGTGATCCCCTGCTCGATCACCATGGTCGTCTCGACGGCAGTCAGGGTATTTCCCTCGATTGCATTGGATGTGTAGGTCAGTTCCAGGTCCTGCGAATGATCGAAATTCGTGGTGCCACCAGGCGCGCGGGCGCGAAGCCGGTCGAGTTCGGCTTTCTTGATCGCGATGGCGGCGATCAGCTCGTCTAGGGTCATTCTTCATTCACTGCGATGCAATTCATGCTACAAGTCTAAACTGATGACGTGGGGGTCTGGGGGGCTTGCGCGGACGGAATCGATGCATGCGCGGATCCGCGCAAGCTCATTCCCCCAGCTCTTCACTTGCCTTAACTTACCT
>CAXUNZ010000234.1:0-5628 GCA_964252525.1 uncultured Acetobacteraceae bacterium | reverse complement strand
ATGCTGGCCGGTCGCGCGAGCCTGGTGGTGAGCCGGGCCGGGGTGGAGACCAAGATCGCCGAGTCGCGGATTCTGGCGATCTGGACCGACGACGCGACGAAGTCGACACGGCTGAACCGCGTGGTGGCCCACTACACAGGCCAGGCAGAGCTGGCGCAGTCCATCCAGGAGGGCCTGACGGCGAGGGCGGCGGGCGACGAGGGGGGAAAGGCGCTGAGCATGGGGTGCTGATAGCAAAGGCGGCGCCCTTGTGCCGGGCGTCATGGGAAGTTCACAAAGCATTTGGGATTGGCCTTTGTCCCCTGCCTGTGGCGCCGATTACTGCGCGGCGAAGACAGCAATCCACTCATTTACACAGTCCCTGCGCATTCAGCTCCATGCACCAGCGTGACTGTGGTCGAATTGGCGCCGCCACGCGTCTAGACGCCGCTCTTTCCGGCGGCCCCAGACCCCCAATGTGTTATGCACCCGCAGAAATGGAGGTCAGGAGGCCTTGCCTCCAGCGAGGCCCGCCCGCAAGCGCCGGTGGCGCTATCACCCCCCGTAAAACCGCGTCACCCCCAGCTCGCGCTGATGCAGCCCCATTTCATCCGGCCGCCCATCCTGCGGAATGCGCACGTGCACATCGATCACCTCGGCAATCACCGGAAAATGGTCCCCAGCCTCCAGGATCGCGCGCATTTCGCACTCCAGCACGGACACCGCATTCTGCAGCAGCATCGTGCCGTGGCGGCCCCACATCACGCCCCAGCCGCCCATGGTCGCCGTACTGTCGTGCAGCGATCCGGCCAGCACCGTCGGGCGATCGAAAGTGAAAGCCTCGGCGCGGTCCTCCTTGCCCAGCATGTTGATGGCAAAACGGTGTGTGGCGCGGATGATTGCCACCACCGGATGGTCCGCGCGCAGCGAGGCCATGACCAGGCAGGGCTTGAACGAGGTCTGGGTCACCCAGTGCGCGGTCACCGCCGCCGCCTCCCCATGGCGTGGATCGATCGCGGTCACCACGAACACGCCATAGGGGATCATGCGCAGCGCGAGCGTGCGATCCGCGGCTTTCACCGCCGGTGGGTTCACAAACCTTCGAACAGCGGCGTGGTGATATAGCGCTCCGCAAAGCTCGGGATGATCGCCACGACCCGCTTGCCTGCCATCTCCTGCCGCTTGGCCACGACGAGCGCCGCCGCCAGCGCGCTGCCCGAGGAGATGCCGCCCGGCACCCCCTCCATGCGCGCCAGCCGGCGGGCCTGCGCGAAACTCTCCTCCTCGGTGACCTGAATGATCTCGTCGATTTCGTTGCGGTCCAGCACCTCGGGGATGAACCCCGCGCCGATGCCCTGCAGCTTGTGCGGCCCCGGCTTGCCGCCCGAGAGCACCGGACTGGCCGTGGGCTCGACCGCAATCATGCGCAAGCCGGGCCGGCGCGGCTTCAGCACCTGACCCACGCCGGTCAGCGTGCCGCCAGTGCCGATGCCGCAGACCACCGCGTCAACTTCGCCCTGCGTGTCGTGCCAGATCTCCTCTGCCGTGGTCTTGCGGTGGATTTCGGGGTTGTGCGGATTGGCGAACTGGTTGGGGCTGACCGCCCCAGGCATCGCCTCCAGCAATTCCTTGGCGCGGGCAACCGCCCCGGACATGCCCTTCTCGCGCGGCGTCAGCTCCAGCTCCGCGCCCAGCAAGGCGAGCATCTTGCGGCGCTCGGTGGACACGCTCTCGGGCATGGTCAGGATCAGCCGGTAGCCGCGGCTGGCGGCGACGAAGGCGAGGCCGATGCCGGTGTTGCCGGAGGTCGGCTCGATCAGCGTGTCGCCGGGACGGAGGCGGCCTTCCTGCTCCAGGCTGAGGATCATGTTCACGCCGATGCGGTCCTTGACCGAGGCGATCGGGTTGAAGAACTCCAGCTTGAGGCAGAGATCGGCGATGAGCTTCTCCTCGGCCGCGATGCGCGGGATACGCACCATCGGCGTGTTGCCGATGGTTTCCACGATGCTGTCGTAGATGCGACCGCGCAGGGGCTGATCGAAGACGGGGGTGCGGGGGGCGAGCGTGTCCATGGGCGATGCTCCTCAGCTTAAGGGTTGCCATTCCAAACCCGCTTCAGCATGGTTCCCCAGGGGAGGAACACCATGCCGCGCAGCCTGATCCTGCATATTGGCACCATGAAGACTGGTTCCACCACAATACAGGTGCTGCTGAGACATAATCGCGCAGCCTTGCGCAAGCGCGGAATCTACTATGCCCGAACTGTTGGAATGGAGACTCACCATGCTTTGGCGTTCGCGTTTAGTTCAGGGGACGGGCCGCCGCGCGCTGAGCACAGCGCAATATGGGGTGGACGTGAACCTGCCGTCGCGATGGAAAACGAACGCGCGAGATTCCGAGACGAAATGGCAGAACTCCCCGATGGAATAAGCCGCGTCATCGTCTCCAGCGAGGCGTTCAGCCAGTTGGTGCGAAAGAAAGATGATGTGGCCCGGTTGCGAGACCTGGTGGCGCCATTCTTCGACGATATCACCATCCTGATCTATCTGCGCCGCCAAGACGGCCATGTTTCCTCCAGCTACTCTCAGGCGCTGCGACGGGGGCTGCTTGAACGGCCCAGTCTGGTGGCGTGGAAGGACAAGCAGGACGGCTTTACGTACGACTACGACAGATTGCTCAAGCCTTGGGCGGAGGTGTTCGGCACCGAGGCGATCAAGCCACGTATTTTTGAGCGTGACACGGACAAGACATGGGACGTGGTCGCGGATTTCATTGCTGCCACTGGCATCGGCCCCCTGGCGGCGCCCGAACGCGCGGAGGCGGCGCAGAATCCCTCGATCAATGCGGCCGGCCAGCGGGCTTTGCGTGAAATCGGCTGGATCCTCAAGGGCGACGATGAGAGCCAGGCCTTTGCCCGAACCAAGCTCTGGCGCCGCATCGCCGCGGAAATGACTGAAGCCATGCCGGGACGGGGCTGGCAGCCGACGCAAGCCGAAGCCCGGGATTTCGTCGGCCGGTTCGAGGCCGCCAATGAGCGCGTGCGGCAACGCTGGCTACCGGAGCGCCCCCGGCTCTTTTCCGACGATTATACCCATTTGCCGGAAAAGCCGCCGAAACTTGAGCCTGACGGAGATTTACGGGCGGTCAGCACCGTGCTGATCCACGTGCTGCGTCAGACTTTGGCGCGGGAGGACACCGAACATCAGCACGTGCGCCGCAGCCTGGCCGTAAAACGGGCGTTGCGCCTGGACAAGAAAGACCCGAAGGCCCGCCTCGAACTGGCGCGGATGATGATGGAGGAGGGCGCTATCAAAGCCGCTCACCGCTACGTGAAGCAGGTGCTCAAACTGGCGCCGGACAATGAAGGCGCGCGGACGCTTGCCAGCGAACTCGAGGCGCGGCTCGCCGAACCGGCCGCGGCCGCGTGAGGACGAAGAGGTTACCGGAGTCAGGCGGCCTGTTGTTTCTCCGCCGCATCGATACGCTCGGCGACCTGCGTGCAGATGGATTTCCATGTCGCCCGATCGATCGACGGCGCGCCGGCTGGCGGCGTCTCCCACATGAAGTATTGTGCGTAGCCGACAAATAGCCCGTCTGCGAGTTGGCGTATAGTCCCCTTCGCGTGCTCCGCGTCCTCGTGCACCACACACAGGAAAGCGCTGGGACCTTGGCTTCGTATGGCATCGCGCACCGAGAGCATGACTTCCTCGCTGGTGGGAACCGTCGATTTGTAGACAAAAATTTTGCCGCTCTCGCGAAAATCTTCGATCAGTTTGTCCCGCAGGAAGGCGAGACGCCGTAAGGTCTGAACAAGCAATTTATCCGCCGGTGCATCGTTGACCGCGATAAAAGTGTGTGAATTAAATCCGTAGCGATGATCTTCCACCATGTATTCCTCGCGCTCGCCGGTCGAGCGATAGGTTTTTAGATAGACATTCTCGGGTTCTGTTAAACCCTCGAAGCCGTTTCTGATGCCGGTGGCGAGCGATTCCATTGTAATTGCGGTCCAGCGCAGGAGCCCCAGGGCGGACGAACCGAAATTGCGCTGCACCACACCAAATTCGCAACCGGCTGCTGATCCACCTAAGCTTTCAAAACGCGCAAAGAGGGTGGCGGTCTCATCAAGCTCCTTCTGACTTGGCGGCACTTCTAGGTCAGGCATTTGCTGACGCAAGGCGTTCAAACGCTTCTTTATCTTGGTGTCGCCTGGCCACTTCGCGGCGGCGTCCTGCAGGCGCTTGAGCGCCTCCAGCCAGTCGGCACGCCGGCTGGCCACTGCCGCATATTCGCGCGCCAAATCAGCGTTGTCCGGGAACTTCGCCATCGCCGCAGCACCGTCGGCTTCCGCCTCCTCCAGCCTGCCGAGCTGGCTCAACGCATGGATATGAGCCGTCTCCAATTCAACGAACGGCGGCGTCGTCGTCTTCCGCACTTCGGCGATCAGAACGAACGCCTCATCGTATTTCTGCAGTGCATCCAGAAAGGCAGCATGCGCGAGAGCCAACTTCACCTTGGACGGGAATAGCTTTCGATATTCGCCGACGCGCGCCAGCCCCTGTTCATACTCGCCCATCCTGAGCAGCAGCCCGAGTTCTTCGACATAGGATTTCACGTAACGCGGGAAGCGCGCTTTGATGACATCCAACCGTGCCAGGACCGTAGGCACGGGACGGGGAGAGATATTGCGATCGGCCAGAGGCGCCAAGGCCGCCTCCAATTCGCCGGCGCGGTCGCCGGGCGGAGATTTCATCAGCCTGTGCCAGCGTGTATCCTCAGCTTCCCAGGCGCGCGCTTCGGCATAGCGCGCCAACGCCTTGGCATGTCGCGGCAAAGCAGCCTGGCCCTCGCGCAGCAATGAAGCGACGAGATCGTGCCGTTCGGCCGCCTTGGCGGTGCCGATCGCTCCCATGAAGCCCCGGAGGCTCGGCGATGCCTGCGCCCGCAGCTGCGCCCAGTTCTCAAGAGCAGTCGCATAATCCGCCCGCGCATGCGCGGCCATCGCCGCTTGATAATGGGCGCTCTCCACACCGGACGCTGGGTCGAAACCGCCTCTTACCTTAGCGGTCGGTGTCCTCTTAGCCTGATCCATATGAAAACTTTCGGTAAATGGTCTCGCGGCCTGATGCGTGTTCACGCCTTATCACAACAGGCAGATAGAGCGGCTTCCAAAGGAAGGCCGAGTGAACGGGGCCTGCCCTCAGAGCCCCATCTCCGTGAGGCAAGACCAATCATCGACAGGATGTTTGGGGTTGGCACATCGCCACCAGACCGTCCTTACCTGCCTCCACCAGCCCCAATGCAGCTAGGTAGTACACAAGACAACCTGGAGCCGCACCAATCAAACTCGACCATTGGACTGATTAACACGGTATAACGCCACATTAAAGAAATCGCCGTAGCACACCGAAGTCGCTACAAGCCTCCTTTGTACCCGTTGGGATGGTGTTCCCGCCAGGCCCAGGCCGTGCGCACGATCTCATCGAGCGCGGCGTGACGCGGCGCCCAACCCGTCTCCGCCCGCAACTTGCCCGAAGCAGCCACCAGCGCCGCCGGATCGCCCGGCCGGCGCGGCGCGTGGCGCACCGGCACGGCGCGCCCGCCCACGCGCTCGACCGCGGCAATCACCTCCAGCACCGAGTGACCCGCCCC
>CAXUNZ010000233.1:0-5653 GCA_964252525.1 uncultured Acetobacteraceae bacterium | reverse complement strand
GCGTGCGCACGGCGCTGTTCAACTACCTCTTCGCGCGCCACCATGGCGGCGCCTACCTGCTGCGCATCGAGGACACGGACCGGGAGCGCAACAGCCAGGCGGCGGTGGATGTCATCCTGGAAGGGTTGGCGTGGCTGGGGCTTTCGCCGGACGAGGCGCCGCTTTTTCAATCCACGCGGGCGGCCCGCCACAAGAAAGTGGCGGAAGAGTTGCTGGCGCGCGGATGCGCCTATCGTTGCTACAGCACCGCGGAGGAGTTGCGGGCGATGCGAGAGCGCGCGACCGCGGAGGGCCGGCCGCCGCGCTATGACGGGACGTGGCGCGACCGGGATGCGGGCGATGCGCCGGCGGGGGTGGCGCCGGCGATCCGGCTGCGTGTGCCGCGGCAGGGCGAGACGGTGGTCGAGGATTTGGTCCAGGGCAGCGTGCGCGTGGTGAATGCCGAGCTGGATGACATGATCATTCTGCGCAGCGACGGATCACCCACCTATTTGCACGCCGTTGTGGTGGACGATCATGACATGGCGATCAGCCACGTCATTCGCGGCGATGACCACCTGACCAACACGTTTCGCCAGGTGCAGATTTACCGGGCCATGGGGTGGGAGACGCCCGCGTTTGCGCATGTGCCGATGATCCATGGCGCCGATGGCGCGAAATTGTCCAAGCGGCACGGCGCGGTGAGTGCGCTGGAATTGCAGGTGATGGGATTTTTGCCCGAAGCGGTCTGCAATTATCTGCTTCGCCTGGGATGGGGGCATGGCGATGCGGAGGTGCTGTCCCGTGACGAGGCGATCGCGCTGTTCGATCTGGATGGGGTAGGACGTGCGGCCAGCCGGATGGATTACGCCAAGCTGACGCATTTGAACGGGGTCTGGCTGCGGCAGGCCGACGATGCGCGGTTGACGCGCGATGTACTGGCGCGGCTGGCGGGCGTTAAGGGTGTTGCGCTGGACACGGTGGCCGAGCAGCGGATTTTGACGCTGATGCCGGGGCTGAAGGAGCGGGCGAAGACGCTCGTGGAGTTGGCGGGCAGTGCGGCATTTTTGGCGCGGCGTGTGCCGCTGGCCTTTGACGCCAAGGCGGAGGCGGTTCTTACCGGGGAGGCGCGGGCGATGCTGGGCGAGGTTGGGGCGGCGCTGGCGCAGACGGATTTCAGCGTAAGCGCGGTGGATGCGGCCTTGCGCGCTTATGCTGAAGGTTCGGGGCGGACATTGGGCCAGGTGGCGCAGCCGTTGCGGGTGGCTTTGACAGGGAGCACGGTCAGCCCTGGAATCGATGCCGCGCTGGTGGCGCTGGGGCGCGATGAGTCGCTGGCGCGGATTGCGGCGGTTGCGGCGTAGGCGCTCTGCGCCGCGCGCAATGGCTTTGCGTCAGCGTTCGGTATGAAACTCTACTTTTTCACCACTGCGTTCGCGTCGTAATACAAATCTGCATTAAATTGACACATTGTCGTAGGAAAAGAAGTTGGGGGAGATGTGCCATCCCCCCCAGCCTTCTGAAGAGTTAATCGTTCTGCCTGTTGGTATAAGTAGACGCGATTTAGATTACGGGTCAATATGGATTTTCCCGCCTGGATGGTGCAATCCACCGACCAGGAAGCAAACCGGCTTGGGTTGACTCGCCAGTCGCCGATAAAGATGTGGTTGGCGGACGGCTCGCGCAAAGCGGTAATCGAGAACCCGGTTGCCGCCCGTTGCACCACGCGATTTTTCTCGGCCCCAGGCGCATGAATTTAATCCCTCGCCTTTCGTGGCTAGACCTAAACTTTGCACGAGGCACGGGCAAAGCGCACAATTGAGTATGCCGCAAAACGGCGGAGACACCTTACCCGAACCTCATGGAGCCCGCGATGCGGTTTAACGTCAGTCAAGCTGCCGGCAGTTGCGCCGGCGTTATTGTTTTGGGCAGCGTGGCCGCTCTTGCCGGCGCGGCCCGCTCTCCGCAGAATGGCACTTTCGACAGCATCACCGTGCAGCGCATCGATGTGCGCGAACCGGACGGCACGTTGCGCATGGTGATTTCAGACGCAGCCAAAGCCCCCGGCATGATTATCAAGGGTCAGGAACACCATCATCCATCGCGCCAATCCGCCGGCATCATTTTCTTCAATGACGAGGGCACCGAGAACGGCGGCCTGATATTCGATGGCCGCCAATCGCCGGACGGCACGCGCCAGAGCAGTGGCAGCTTGACGTTCGACCGCTACGAGCAAGACCAGACCGTTCAGCTCATGTCGAGCGAGGAGGGGCAAAACCGATCAGGCGGCGTGATCGTCAACGATCAGCCTGACGCGAAAATGGATTGGGCCGCCATCGACCGTGCGGCTCCCCTGAAGGGCGCTGCCCAACTCGCCGCCTTCAAAGCCGCCCATGCCGGTGGGACGCAGCGTGCTTTCCTCGGCCGCGGGGAAGACAAATCCTCCGAGCTCGTGCTGCGGGATGGGGCCGGCCGAAAACGGCTTGTGTTGCACGTGAGCGCCACGGGTGAGGCGAGCATCGAATTTCTTGATGCGAACGGGAGGGTGGCCCGGCATTTGGATGCCCTTGAGCGATGAAGACAGACACATCATCAAGGCCGGAAAGACTGGGGGAACTGATCTCTACGTCAACTCTCCCGACTTTCTGCGGATATCCCGCGCTTCAATACCGCCGCAACAACCCCACCAGCTTTCCCTGCACCTTGACCCGATGCGGTGGAAACAGCCGCGTCTCGTGCCGCGGATTGGCCGGCTCCAGCGCAACCGAATTGCCGCGTCGGCGCAGGCGCTTCAGTGTCACCTCGTTCTCGTCCACCAGCGCCACGATGATTTGGCCGGTCTCGGCATTCTCGCCGCGCCGCACGATCACGGTATCGCCGTCCCAGATCCCGGCATCGATCATGCTGTCCCCCGAGACCTCAAGCGCGAAATGATCGCCCGCGCCGAGCATGGAGGCCGGCACCTCGATCTGCGGAGAATCGTCGCGGATGGCCTCGATCGGCTGGCCGGCGGCGATGCGGCCATACAGCGGCAGGGAAACGGCGGCCACGTCATTGGCCGCGCGCGCACCCGCCAGGCGGCCGGAGAAATCGCCCTTGATCACGTTGGCCGCAAGATTGGGCCGAGTGGCCGCGATGGTCTCGCCCTTGGGACGCCGGCCGGGCTGGGCGGAGATGTTCTCGGGCAGGCGCATGACTTCGAGCGCCCGCGCGCGGTGGTGGTGACGGCGCAAGAAGCCGCGCTCTTCGAGCGCCGTGATCAGGCGGTGAATGCCCGATTTCGAGCGAAGATTGAGACCGTCCTTCATCTCCTCGAAACTGGGGGAGACGCCGGATTCCTTGAGGTGCTTGTCGATGAAGGTGAGCAGTTCGTGCTGCTTTCTGGTCAACATGGGTCCACTCCGGCGAACAAAGCGAGAAACCGGAGGATGTTCTAGTTTCATCCCAGTCGCCGCGTCAATGCTCCGAGTTGCACCAACTCACGTTGCCTCACGCGCCGCCGGCATCGGCTTCCTGCTCGGGCGCGGCCGCGCTGTTGAGCAGAATGTAGCGCTCGATGCCGATCAGCTTGATCAGGTCCATCTGGCGGTCGAGGAAGTCGACGTGATGTTCCTCGTTCTCGAGAATACGCCGCAGCAGGTCGCGCGAGACGTAGTCGCACACCGATTCGCAATGGCTGATGCCCTCGCGCAGATCGGCCATCGCCTTCTCCTCGACCCGCAGATCGCTGGCGAGAACTTCCTCCACATTCTGCCCGATCAACACCTGATTCAGCCGCTGTACGTTCGGCAATCCGTCGAGGAAGAGGATACGCTCGATCAGCCAGTCGGCGTGATGCATCTCCTCGATACTCTCCTTGTACTCGTGCTTGCCGAGCTTGGTGACGCCCCAATGCTGCAGCAGGCGCGCGTGCAGAAAATACTGGTTGACCGCGGTCAGCTCATTGGTGAGCTGGGTGTTGAGGTGCTCTATGACCTTGGCATCGCGCAGCATGCTCTTCCCCGGGTTGGCGTGGCGCCACTCATGCCACCGAGAGCGCGGCTGGGGAAGAAACCTGATGCGGGCCGCCAAGAGCGGCTTCCGCCCGGCCAAGCAAGGCGCAGATGGCGCGCACGCAGGTGCCGCATTGGGCGCGGCAGCGGCAAGCGGCAAAGACGGCGGCCGGACGGTCCACACAGTCTTGCCTGATGGCTTGATGGAGGTCGGCTTCGGTCAAGGCGTTACAGATGCAGACATACATTCGGAGAGCTCGGCGCGGCTGCGGAGGGATGCGGCGGTCATCTAGCCGTGCCGCCTTGCTATTGCAAGTCATTCGCAAAAAAGGGAGTGTTTCAGACTCGGACCGCTAGAGGCGCCCCGCCGCCAGCGTGACGATCTCGACCGGCTCTCCCGCGACTACTGGCGGCGCGTGCGGTGGCCGCAGGATCAGACATTCCGCGGACGCCAGCACGCTCAACTGGCTGGAATCCTGCTTGGCGAAGGCAGTGGCGACCATCATCCCGCCCGTGCCCGCCAGAGTAGCGCGCAGATGATCGGCGCGATGGTCATTGGCGCGCAACGCCGTCCCCGCTTTCGCCCAGGCGGTCGGCGGTCCTTCATCCGCCACGCCCAGCAATCGCGCCACGGCCGGCCACAGGAACAGGACCGCGCAGACGTAGGCGGAGACGGGATTGCCCGGCAGTCCCAGCAGCTTCACGCCGCCCACCTCGCCGCTGATCATAGGCTTGCCTGGCCGCATGGCGACTTTCCAGAAATCCAGCGCAAACCCCAACCGCGCGAGCCCCGCCTGCACCACGTCATGATCGCCCACGCTGGCCCCACCCGTTGTCACCAGCAGATCGGCGTGCGGCGCGGCGGCGACGGCGGCGGCAATCGCCTCGGGCGTGTCGCGCGCCACGGGCAGGATCACCGGCTCGCCGCCCGCGGCCCGAACGAGCGCGGCCAGCATATGCGCGTTAGAGCTGACGATGCCGGCCGCGGGCAGAGGCTCGCCCGGCATGGCGATCTCATCGCCGGTGGAGATGATGGCCACCACAGGCATGCGCCGAACGCCGAGCCAGGGATGGTTGGCCGCCGCGGCCAGGCCGATGTCCCGCGCGCCCAGGCGCATGCCGGCCGAGAGAACGCGGGCACCTTCGCGAAAATCCTGGCCGCGCGGGCGAATATGGGCGCCGGCAAGTGCGGTCTCGGTCAGGGTGACGAGGTCGCCCTGGCGCGTCACGTCCTCCTGCAGCACCACGCAATCAGTGCCGGCGGGGATCTGGCTGCCGGTGAAAAGCCGCACAGCCTGTCCGGGGCGCACGGTGCCGGCAAAAGGGTGTCCCGCGGGAGCTTCGCCCACCACGCGCAAGGACGGTCCATCGCCGGCGCGCAGCGCATAGCCGTCCATGGCCGAAACGTCCGCGGGCGGCTGGGTCAGGCGGGCGTGCACATCCTGCGCCAACACGCGGTTCCAGGCCTGGGCGAGGCTGATTGTTTCGATACCGGTAGGATTCAAGTGGGCGAGGATGCGGGTGCGGGCTTCGGCGACGCTAAGCATGGGAAGACGTTCTTTTTTGAAAAAAAGAACCAAAAAACTTTTGATTGTTGGCGTAGGCGTTGCGGCAACGCGTACGCAAACTGGCAAAAGTTTTTGCTTCTTTTTTCAAAAAGAAGTCCTTTCTTTCACTGCTGC
>CAXUNZ010000232.1:5235-5700 GCA_964252525.1 uncultured Acetobacteraceae bacterium | reverse complement strand
CCCAAGCTCCGAAGCACCGTTCAACTGGGGGGGAGGCGCCATCCCCCCCAGACCCCCCGTCATCAATTTGGTGGGCCGACCGTTAGGCCCAGGCCGGCATAGGAAATCACCATATGCTGCCGGCCCAGCACATCCAGGCCCAGGATCATGTCGTATGCGGCCTCCGCCACTGCCGAGACCAGCAGGCGCGGTCCATCGATAACCAACGCGCCAACCTGCAGCCGCCCAAAACGATGCAGCCGCGCGGGCGAAATGCCTCCTATGCCCGCGACGCCTGCCGCCACATCGCCCCCGGTCTGCACCGCACCCAGCCCCAGCCGATAGGCCCCGCGCGCATTGACCAGCGAGGCCGCCGCCCCGGTATCGATCAGCGCCGTCAGCGCGCGCCCGTCCAGCCGCACCGGCGCCAGCAGCAGATTTCCGCGCAACGCGGTCAGCGGCACCGCGCCCGCCGTGGCCCCGCTC
>CAXUNZ010000232.1:3465-5225 GCA_964252525.1 uncultured Acetobacteraceae bacterium | reverse complement strand
CGCCGCCGGCACGTCAAGCACCAGCGTGAAATGCCGCAGCACATCCCCACCCAGCAGCCCATCCGCACCGCCCAGATCGGACGCGGTCACCGGCAGGTTCAGCCCGGCACCCGGCGCGCGCTGGAACAACGCCACGCCGCCCGCCTCGGCCCGCGCGATGTCGGCATTGGCGAAACGCTCCAGCCTGCCGCCGGCGCCGCGCAGCGTGGTGCCGACCCATGGATCCCGGCGCAACCCCAGCCGGATCGTGGCCGACTGCGTCAGGATCGACCGCTCGGCGCCGGTGTCGAGCACCAGGGACGCCTCGCGCCCGTCCAGCGACACCGCCAGCAGGCACGCGCCCCTGACAATACGCAGCGGAATGGCCGCATTCCCCGCCGCAACCAGCGCCGCGCCACCGCCGAGCATGGCGGCGCGGCGGCCGATGGCGCACCCTAATCGCTGCAAGCCGTAACCTGGGCGGGCGAGTCCGCGCTGTCGTCATGCTCGTCATCCGGGCAAGGCGGTCCGGCCGCGGCGGCGGCGGCGGCATCCGAGGCACGCGCCACGATGGCGCGGCAGCGCGCGCGATAGGCTTCCGGCCCGGCATGGGCGATATGCGCGCAGGCCGGCAGCATGACCGAGAAATAGGCGCGCTGCGCACCCGCGACGTCGCTATGCGGCAGATGAACCGCCCGCGCGTGCCGGGCCATGGCGAGCTGGCGATGAAACCAATCGAGCGGCGCCGGCGGCTTGCGCGGCACAGCGTGGGTGACGTGCGGCGGCGGTGGCGGCGGCCGGGGCGGCGGCGCCGTGGCGCACGCGGCCAAGGTGGCGAGCAGGAAGAGGGCGGCGAATCGGTCGATATTCATTTAACGTGCTACCGCCAAGGGCGCCATTTTATCAAGGATAGCGACGATCTCAGCTACCGGTATCGTAAAGACACCCCCATGAGCTGCCTGCCACTGAGCGATCCCATCACCGCTATCTGGAAAGCTTTTTGTTGAAGAAACCAGCGCGACAACGCTTGCATCCAACGTCGCGCGCGAAACGGGAAGATGACCGATATTTTGCGGTATGGCTGAATTACCAAAATGCACGCCGATAACGCTGATATGGTAGATCGGAAGTGGACCGGCGCGTGACTCGACCTGAACCCTATTTATTTTCAGGAGAGACGAGGAATCCTTGGCTCTCGTGTGGTAAGTCCAGATTTGACCGGCAGCGTATGGCGGATTGGCTGACGCTGTAGGCGCGAGTGGCGTCAACAGAATCAATGTCGCACAAGCAAGTCGCATCCACATGATCAACCGACCGCATCCTTTCGACAGAGTTGGGCAGCCACCGCTCGCCACTCTGACGACTTCGATCTCTGCTGGAAGGATGTGCTATAACAGCAAGACGTATCAACGGCCATGTACCGGCAATTGGCCCGAGGCCGGCAGCAACGCGGCCAGACCAAGTCGGTATGACACCAATCCGCGGTTAAATCGGCCCTTCGCTGAAGGAGAAGAGAGGTTGGAGAGATGCGCCACGCAACCCCCGGTCGACTTTAGTGCGCCGTGTAAAAAAGTCTGGGGGGCAGACGCTTTTTCCCGCGTCTTGAGCGCAAATATTGCGGATAGCGCGGCTCGCGCTTCGCACGAGGGGCGCGGGCCGCCCCGCGATCCGGCCCGGGCAAGTGCGTGTCTCAGCCGGGCGGCGCGGGCCCGCGGGGGCCACCAGCGGGGCCGCGACGCCGCGGTCGTCGCCGATCTCGAGCTGAAGGTGGTGACAGCGCG
>CAXUNZ010000232.1:0-3455 GCA_964252525.1 uncultured Acetobacteraceae bacterium | reverse complement strand
GCAAATATTGCGGATAGCGCGGCTCGCGCTTCGCACGAGGGGCGCGGACCGCCCGGCTATCCGGACGGTCCATGTGCGTCTCTCAGCGGGGCGGCGCGGTCCCGATCTGCTCCGCCTGCGCGCCGCTCCCCTCGCGCGCCGGGCCGAGCACCGGCTCCTCGCCCCATGGCTCGCTGCGCATGACCGTGAATTCGCCACGGCCATCCATCGAGCGGCCATGAGTCCAGCAGCCTGGCTGCGGCGTTTCGCCATACCGGTCGGTGCCGAAAAAAGCGTAGGAGAATTGCTGCGTCTCCTCCGATTGCGGAAAGGAATTGGGAGTGGGCAGCGATGCCTTGCCGCCCATTTCCTCGATCACGGCAAGCCATTGTTGCTGGTGCATGGTGTCCCGCGCAATCATGAAAGACAGCATCTCCTTCATGCCCGGATCCACTGTCGAATTATACAGCCGCACGGCCAGAACACGGCCTGTGCTTTCGGCCACGACATTGCAATACATATCGGCAGCCAGATTGCCGCTGGCATAGATGTGGGACATGTCGAAGGGAACGCCATCGGGATTTGCCGGCATGGCGGAAAGCCCTGTCGAGAGCAGATGCCGCTTCAACATGCCTTCCACGGCGTGACGCGGACGTTCGCCGCAGCCCATGACGGCATTGAGGACGGGGCTCGCTTGTGCCGCGGTTTCCTGCATGGTCAGCGGCGCGTTCTCCAGATTGAGCGCCACCGTCGTCGCAAGCATTTCGATGTGGCCGATTTCCTCGGTCGCGGTATGAAGCAGCATGTCGCGGTATTTCGTGGTTGGGCCGCGCGCACCCCACGCTTGGGAAAAATACTGCATGCACACGCGGATTTCACCTTCCACACCGCCGATCGCCTGCTCAAGCTGCCGCGCGAAAAGCGGGTCTGTATTTTCAACGCGGACCGGCCACTGCAAAAGCTTGTCATGATAATACATGCGTTGGCTTCCTTGCACTTTGAGGCATCGGGAGGCGGCGCGCTCCACGCGTTGAGCGCCACGCGCCGCGCGGGTTTCCTTCACGCTTGCAAGATTTTCAAGAAAGCACGCCATTTTCCGAGATTTTCCGTCGTATGCGGTAATGACAAAGACGCGATGGGCGGCCGCCAGAAATCCGGCGCTGGCGCACGGTGAACGTGATAGTGCTTTCGATGCTGAAATCCGTCGTCCCCGCGGACCGCGAGAGGCCGCCGCGCAACCCGCCCACGTCAAGCCAGTTCGGCCGCCATGCCCCCCGTCCCAACCGCACCCACCCTCGATCGCGATCGCGCCGCTTCCGCGGTCACCGCCGGCGCCCGCATTTATTTCACCCAGCGCCGTGCCCGCGTCACACCCTTCGTGGACGCGCATTTTTCGCTGGCCGGCACGCTGCGCCTGCATCGCGCCGCCCTGGGCTGGGACATCCTCAAAGCCCCCCTCAACCTCAGCCTCGCTTTGCCGCAAATCCTGCTCCACCTGGCGGCCGGCCTCGCCCGCACACTCGGCGCGCGCAGCCTCGCCGCGAAGCTCCACCGCAACATCCTGCTGCGCACGGCGGTCGCCGCCGACATCGAGTGGTTAATTCACACCGAACTCCTCGAACTCCCCTTCGCCCAGTCCGGCCGCCAAAGCCGCCGGGATGCGCTGTCGGACGCCATCCTCGACCAGCCTGAAATTCGCACCGCGATGCAAGCCGCGTTGCTGGAAATCGGCGCGCACGGGCAAGACCCGGCTTTCCGCGCCAGGCTCGCCGAGGCGCTCGACAGCTACGGCCTCTCACGTGCCGCCGCGTCGGAAATCACCACCGGCCTGCTCAATCTCGGGGCGGGCGCACTCGCGCTGAACAAGCTCACGCCCGGCGCGGCCACGCTCGGCCCGGCGCTCGCCGGCATCATGGCGCACCAGACCGCGGTCAGCGCCTTTCCGCTGGGCGCCTGGCTCGGCTCGGCCTGGTACGGCTTCTTTCCGGCCCTGCCCTCGGCCGCCATGATCGCCACCACCACAGGCACGCTGATGCTCACCTCGGCCACGCTGGCCGCCTTTGCCGGCGTCATTTTCGATCCCATCCAGCGCGCGCTCGGCCTGCATCGAAAGCGCCTGTTGCGCATGATCGACAGCCTGGAACGCCAATTCAGCGACCCGCAAGCCAGCGCATTCGGCGTGCGCGACCACTACGTCGCTAGGTTGCTGGATGTATTCGATATCGTCGGCGCAGCCTTACGCGCAGTACGCACCTAGGAATGGCGTCGGAGGCAAACTTGCAAAAGTTTTTTGCTTCTTTTCTTCAGAAAAGAAGATTCTTCCTTCACTGCAGCCGAAACCGCCCCCCCGCCACCCGGTCCCGCGCATCGATTAAAGTCACCAACGCAAACCCCGGCCCATCCGGCGTCCAGGCCAATTCGTCCCCATGCCCCGCCTGCGGCACGCCATTGACCACCCAGCGGAACGGCGCCTCGCCGCCCCGCGCCCGCAACGTCACCGCCCTGTACGCGCGCCCGTCCGCCACCAGGTCCACGGTCGATCCCGCCGGCGGATAATCCAGGACGGGGTGCGTTGCGCGCACCGGCGCCGCGCCGCCCAGCCGGCGCAGCCCCGGCGGCAGATCCGCGTTGCGCGCGGCCAAAATCGCCCCCGCCGGCGGCGCGGAAACGGGCGCCGTTTCCGGCGGCAGCAGCCCGAACGCATTCAGCATCAACGGTGCGGCAACCGCGCGGCCGAAAGCGCCCGGCCGGGGCGTTCCCTCGACCCGGCCCGTCCAGACGCCCACCGTCCAGCGCGCGCTGTACCCCACCGCCCAGGCATCGCGAAATCCATACGAAGTGCCCGTCTTGAACGCGACGCTTCGCCCGCCTGTCGCCACCGCGTAGGCCATGCCGGGCGGCGGCGGCGAGCCTTCCAAAATCTCCCGCAGATAATATACCGCGAGCGGCCCCATGAAGGCCGCGTGTCCCCGCAGATCTCCGTCCCGGCTCACCAGCGCCGAGGCCGTGCCATCATCGCCGAGCGCCGCATAGAGCATCACCATATCGGACAGGCTGATGCCCAGTCCCCCCAGCGCCACGGCCAGGCTCGCCCGCCGCCCCGGCAATGCGACGCGCGCGCCGGCTTGCCGCAAGGCGGAGACAAACCGCTCCGGCCCCACGCGGCTCAGCACCTGCACCGCCGGCACGTTGAAGGATTGGCGCAACGCCGTCTGCGCGCTGATCCCGCCATGATAGGTGTAGTCGAAATTATGCGGGGCATATCCCGCCACCAGCCCCGGCGCATCCTCGATTTCCGTCAGCGGGTGCAGCAGCAGCGCATCGAACCCCATGCCGTAAATGAACGGTTTGAGCGCGGACCCCGGCGAGCGCCGCCGCCGCGGCAAATCCAGCGCGGCGCCCGGCCCCATCCCCCGCCCGCCGATGCTGGCGCGTATTTCGCGCGAGGCATTATCCACCGCCACCAGCGCCACGCC